>JBBPXY010000031.1:0-22039 GCA_038200435.1 Solirubrobacterales bacterium | reverse complement strand
GCCTGCTCTTCGGACAGGTCCTCGCGTTAGCGTGCAACTTCATCCGGTGTCCTCCTTGAGACTGGTGGCTTCGACACCAACCAGCCTTCAAGGGGCACCGGATGACTACGGACCAACGCTCCTAGGAACTACAGCTAGGAGGGCCACCAGAGCGGTGTTCGGGCGGGTGGCAGTGGTTCTACTGCCGATTCTCGCGCAAGCGAGAACGGGTCAGGAACCTCTGACAGGACCCGCCCGCAGCCACGCCCGGCCCACGCCAGGAGAACCGACCAAACCGCTCAGAGCACCTTCGACAAGAACGAGCGAGTGCGCTCATGCTGAGGGTTGCTCAGCACCTCCCGAGGCGCACCGGTCTCAACCACAACGCCCTCGTCCATGAACACCAGCGTGTCCCCCACCTCCCGCGCAAACCCGATCTCATGCGTGACGACCACCATCGTCATCCCGTCCTGCGCGAGCTTGCGCATCACGTCGAGCACGTCCCCGACCAGCTCGGGATCGAGCGCCGAGGTCGGCTCGTCGAACAGCATCAGCTTGGGCCGCATGGCCAGCGCGCGGGCGATGGCCACGCGCTGCTGCTGGCCGCCCGAGAGCTGCGACGGGTAGGCGTCGACCTTGTCCGGCAAGCCGACCTGCTCGAGCAGCTCGCGCCCGCGCTCGACAGCCTCTCCCTTCGCGAGACCCTTCACCTGGACAGGCGCTTCGACGACGTTCTGCAGGGCCGTCATGTTCGGAAAGAGGTTGAAGCGCTGGAACACCATGCCGATGTCGGAGCGCCGCCGGGCCACCTCGGATTCGCGCAGCTCGTGCAGCTTGTCGCCGGCTTCGCGGAATCCGACCAGCTGCCCGTCGACCGAGAGCCGCCCAGCGTCGATCTTCTCGAGGTGGTTGATGCACCGCAGAAACGTCGACTTGCCCGATCCCGACGGGCCGAGCAGGCACATGACTTCGCGCTCGGCAACCTCGAGCGAGATGCCCTTGAGCACTTCGAGGCGGCCGAAGCGCTTGTAGACCTGCTCGGCTCTGACCATCGGCTCGCTCACGTTCCCTGCCCCGATCCGTCTGGCGCGCGCGAGGCGGGGCGAATCGCCGACAGGTTGCGCCACAGCCGGCGCCCGAACGAATCGGGCGCGTTGCGCGAGGTGCCGCGGCCGTAGTGGCGCTCGATGTAGTACTGCCCGACCGACAGCACGCTCGTCACGATCAGGTACCAGATGCTCGCCACCAGCAGCAGGGGTATCTGCTTGTAGTTCGCGGCGTAGATGAGCTGAACGGTGTAGAGCAGCTCGGTGTAGGCGATGACGCTCACCAGGGAGGTCGTCTTCAGCAACGAGATGGTCTCGTTACCCGTGGGGGGCACGATCACGCGCATCGCCTGGGGCAGCACGATCCGCCGCATGATCTTGAGCCGCGTCATGCCGAGCGCCTGGGCCGCCTCCGTCTGGCCTTCGTCGACCGAGATGATCCCGGCGCGCACTATCTCCGCCATGTAGGCGGCCTCATTGAGCCCGAGGCCGAGGATCGCCGCCGTGAACGGCGAGATGAGCGTGTTGGCGTTGAGGTGGACCAGGTCGGGTCCCCCGAAGGGAACGCCGAGCGCGATCTCCGGATAAAGCGCCGAGACGAAGTTCCAGAACAGCAGCTGCACTAGCACCGGCACCCCGCGGAAGAGCCAGATGTAGCTCCAACTCGCCCCCGAGACGAGCGGGTTCGGCGAGAGGCGCATCACCGCCAGGATGGCCCCGAGGACGATGCCGATGGCCATGGAGATGACCGTCAGCTCAAGCGTCACGAGCAGCCCGCGGATCACCTGGTGGGTGAAGAAGTAGTCGCCGACCAGCCCCCACTCGAAGCGGGGGTTGGTCGCCAGCGACCGGATGATCGTGGCCGCGAGCACCAACACCAGCGCGGCGGCCACCCACCGTCCCGGCCGGCGCACCGGGACGGCCTTTATCGCTTCGGGGTGTTGTTCTCCAGGCTGTTCGGGATCCGCCACGCGAAGCCCGGTCTTTCGTGTGGGCTAGCTTGTGGCCCCGTTGATGGCCGGGCTGGTGATCGCCCCGGACTCCACGCCCCACTTCTTGAGGACGGTCGTGTACTGCCCGTTCTTGATCAGAACCTCGAGCGCGGCGAGGATCGGCTTGGCCAGCCCACTGTTCTTGGGGATCGCGATCCCGTAAGGAGCGGTGCCATAGGCCTCGCCGTTGATCTTGAACTGGCCCGAGGACTGCTTGACGGCGTAATCGGCGACCGGCGAGTCGGCCATGACGGCGTCGGCGCGGCCGCTCGAAAGCGCGAGGTTCGCGCCGTTCTGGTCGGGGAACACGAGCACGCTGACAGACGGCTTGCCGCCCGCCTTGCACTTCTTGCTCTGGGTGGCGGCGTCGGTGGCCTGCACGGTGCCCTTCTCGGCCGCGACCTTGTGGCCGCAGAGCTCGTTCAGCGAGCCGATTGCCGCTCCGCCCTGAGCCTTCGTGTAGAAGGAGGTTCCGGCGGTGAAGTAGGTGACGAAGTCGACCGTCTTCTCGCGCTCCTTGTTATCGGTGAAGGACGAGAGGCCCAGGTCGTACTTGCCGGCGGCCAGGCCCGGGATGATCGCGTCGAAGGTCGCGTTGACGACGTTCACCTTGACGCCCATCACGCCGCCGAGGGCGTTCGCGAGGTCGACGTCGGTGCCCTGGATCGTCTTGCTGCCCGGCTTGATGAACTCGTTGGGCGCGTAGGAGGCGTCGGCGGCCACGGTGAGCGTGCCCTTCGACTTGACCTTCGGCGGCACCAGCGCCGCGACCTTGGGATCGGCCTTTGTGGCGGCCGGCGTGCTGCTCGACGACGAACTTGACTTGCTGCTGCTGCCACAGCCCGCAAACCCGACGGTGAGAACGGCGAGCGCGGCGAGCGTCGCGGCGCGGGGCATCTTCGGAACCATCAGGTCATTCCTCCTGCAAAGGTGGCCGGAACCTACTTACGCGAGGATAGGCGACGAGCCGGTCCCGTGCGGAAACGGCCGCGCCTCCGCCGGGCGCGGCGTCGACGTAGTATCCGGCGTCCTTCCCCATGCCCCCGACACCGAGCGCCCAATACTCCCTCACCATCCGGGTCCAGATCGACCACCGGCCGGGCATGCTCGGCCGCGTCACCAGCGCGATCGGCGATACGGGCGCGAGCATCGGCGCGGTCGACCTCGTATCCGTGGACGGCGAGCGGACGTTGCGCGACATCACCGTGGAGACCGGGGATCAGTCCGAGTGGGATCCGATCGTCGCGGCGATCGATGCCGTCGACGGCGCTCACGTCGTCGACACCACCGACCGCACGTTCCTGCTCCACATCGGCGGCAAGATCGAGCAGCACAACAAGCAGCCGCTGCGCACGCGCGAGGACCTCTCGATGGCTTACACGCCCGGCGTGGCCCGCGTGTGCACCGCGATCCAAGAGGACCCCGACAAGGCCTTTCAGTACACGATCAAGCGCAACACGGTCGCGGTGGTCTCCGACGGCACCGCCGTGCTCGGTCTCGGCGACATCGGGCCGCGAGCCGCGATGCCCGTGATGGAGGGCAAGGCGATGCTCTTCAAGGAGTTCGCCGGCGTCGACGCGTTCCCGATCTGTCTCGACACGAAGGACCCCGACGAGATCGTGGCCGCGGTGAAGGCGATGGCGCCGGGCTTCGGCGGCATCAACCTCGAGGACATCTCGGCCCCCCGCTGCTTCGAGATCGAGGACCGGTTAAAGGCCGACCTCGACATCCCCGTCTTCCACGACGACCAGCACGGGACGGCAGTCGTGGTGCTCGCCGCGCTGCTGAACGCGGCAAAGCTGACGGGCCGCGAGCTGGCCGACGTGCGCGTGCTCATGGTCGGTCTCGGTGCCGCCGGGGTCGCGGTGACGAAGATCCTGCTCGAGGCGGGAGTGAGTCACGTGATTGGCTGTGACTCGAAGGGCGCTCTGCACTCCCAGCGGCCCGACTACCTCGACGGCTCGATGCCGGCCATAAAGCGTTGGTACACCGACTCGACGAACCCCGAGGGCCGCACGGGAGGCCCGGCCGATGTGATCGACGGCGCCGACCTGTTCATCGGACTTTCGGGCGCGCGTGTCATGCCCGCCAAGGCGCTCGAGCGCATGAACGACGACGCGATGGTCTTCGCCATGGCCAACCCGACCCCCGAGGTCTCGCCCGAGGAAGCCGCGCCCTACGCGCGCATCGTCGCGACGGGGCGCTCGGACTACCCGAACCAGATCAACAACGTGCTCTGCTTCCCGGGGATCTTCCGCGGCGCGCTCGATTCAAGGGCTCCGGCGATCACCGAGCCGATGAAGATGGCGGCGGCGGGCGCGATCGCCGAGATCATCACCGAGGAAGAGCTGCGCGAGGACTACGTCATCCCGAGCGTCTTCAACCGCGACGTGGCCGACGCGGTCGCCGCGGCGGTGGAGCACGAGGCGCGGGAGAGCGGCGATGCGGCGGCCGGCGACGAGGTGGGCTTTGCCGCCAGCGACACGGAGCGCATGCGCGCGCTGTGACCCCCGGGGCCGCCTGACCCGTAGGGGTAGCAAGATGAAGGTGACCCTGACCGGAGCGACCGGACTGATCGGCAAGCGCCTGGTGCGCGAGCTCAAGGGCCGCGGCGACGAGGTCACTGTGCTCTCGCGCTCGCCCGAGCGGGCGGCTGAGCAGCTCGGAGTCCAAGGCATCGCCTGGTCGCCCGAAAGCGAGCCGGCGCCGGTCGAGGCCCTCGCCGGACGCGACGCCGTTGTGCACCTCGCGGGAGAGAACGTCGCCCAGCGCTGGTCTGATGAGGCGAAGAAACGCATCCGCTCGAGCCGCGTCGACGGCACCCGTAACCTCGTCGCCGGGCTACGAACGGCCGAGCCGCGGCCGGGAGTGCTCGTCTCATCCTCGGCAGTGGGCATCTACGGAGACCGCGGGGATGAGCGACTGGCGGAGTCGGCTACCGCCGGCCAAGGCTTCCTCGCCGAAGTCTGCGTCGATTGGGAGCGCGAGACAGACGCCGCCGCCGATCTCGGCTTGCGCGTGGTCAAGGTCCGCACGGGCGTGGTGCTCGATGCCGGCGGAGGCGCGCTGAAGACGATGATGCCGCCGTTCAAGCTCGGCGTCGGCGGTCCGGTCGCCGGAGGACGGCAATACCTGCCGTGGATACACGCCGACGACATCGTCGGCATCTACCTCGCGGCAATCGACGACTCCAAGTGGACCGGCGTCGTGAACGGCTCCGCACCTGAGCCGGTAACCAACCGCGAGTTCTCGAAGGCGCTGGGGCGCGCACTGCACCGCCCCGCCGTCGCGCCCGTGCCCGCGCTGGCGATCAAGCTTCTCTACGGCGAGATGGCCGAGGTCGTCACCGGCGGCCAGCGCGCGATCCCCGGCCGCACCCTCGAGCTCGGCTACTCCTTCGAGCACCCGGAGCTCGATGAGGCGCTCCGCTCAGCGCTGTAGTTCTGGCCGGTCGCCGACCCGCACGAGCCGGTCCCGGCGCACCCGATAGCGCGCGAAGCCACTGAGGGTGCTCGCGCCGGTGCGTCGCACCGCGTAAGGACCCAGCGGGGAGACCGGGCGGCGGCTCGTGAAGAAGCGCTTCACCGCCTCTCCTCGCACGCCGGCCCGGGAGCCGGCACCGCGCAGGCCGTCGAGAACGACTGTCATCGCCTCGTAGCCGTAGGCTGCTTCGACGCCGGGCGAACGCCGGTAGCGCCGCAGGTAGGCGCGCTCGAAAGAGGTGGCGAAACGCGGTTGGAGCGGGGCGAGGCCCATGAACCGGATGTTCTGCTGCGCTGAGCCGAGGCGCCCGACGACGCCGGGGAGGGCCAGTGCCGCCGGGCCGTAGAGCGACACGCCGGGCAGCGCCGAGTGCATCACCTGAAACACGCGGGCCGCAGATCTCACCCCCACGCCGGTGTACACCACTCCGTCGGGCCTGGCCGCACGAGCCTTCACCACCGTGCCGGCCGGGTCGGCGGCGAGCTCGTCGGGATCCACGGTGAGCGCCGGCGCCAGACGCATCCCGTGCCGAACCGCCTCGCGGGCGACCTCGGACCCCAGCGATGCCCCGTAGAGCGACTCGTCGTGGGCGACCAAGAGTCGCCCGACACCCTCCTCCCACATCCAGGCGACGAGCTTCTTGGCCTGGAGGTCGTCGTCGGGCACGATGCGGCCGAATGTGCGTTCCGCCGTCGGGTAGTACTTGGCGGGCTCCCCGGGTACCGACCCTTCAGGTTCGGTCGGGCCCGCGAAGGTGTCGGTCGGCGAGACCTGGAGGATGCCCTTGCGGCTGAGAATGGGAAGGGAGACGGTCGATCCCGCTGTCTCGAGCTCACCCAGATACGCGATGGTCGTGGGATCCTGCACCGCGCGGCGAGCATTGAGAGCGACGACGTCGGGCGACCAGCGCTCAGCCGGCGGCCGCATGCTGTCGAGGATCCGTAGCCGTACGGAGTAGGCCCCGACACGCCCGCCGGCCTGCTCGAGCGCCAGGCGCTCTCCCGCCACCACGTCGCGGCCGAGTTCCTTGGTCGCGCCTTGCAGCGCCGTGCTGGCGTAGATCGTCAGCGCACGACCCGGAACGCGACCCTCGGGCTTTGCCGAGCCGCAACCAGAAGCCACCGCTGCGGCAAGCATCAGCGCCGCGGCAAGGCGGTGGATCGGCGCGGGCCGCATGAGGCGGCGATTCTAGGTCGCGTCAAGACTTCCGGGCTCGGGCGTAGCCTTCGCTCCAGTGCGAGTCGGGATCCTTACCGCCGGCGGCGACTGCCCCGGCCTCAACGCGGTCATACGCGCCGCGGCCAAACGCCTGCTGGCGCACGGGCACGAGCCGGTCGGTCTGCTCCGCGGGTATCAAGGACTCGCCGAACGCGACCACATGGTGCTCGACCAGCGGACGCTCTCGGGCATCCTCCACCTCGGCGGCACGATCGTCTCGACCTCGAGCTACGACCCGTTCCGCGAGCCGGACGGCGTCGAGAAGGTCAAGTCCGCGCAGGCCGAGGACCGGCTCGACGGCGTGATCGCCATCGGCGGCGAGCACACGATGATGATCACCCGCGCGCTGCACGAGGAGCTCGGCCTGCCCGTGGTCGGGGTGCCCAAGACCATCGACAACGACGTTGTCGGCACCGACTACACCTTCGGATTCGACACCGCCGTGCAGATCGCGACGGACGCCATCGACCGCCTGCACACCACCGCGCAGTCGCACGACCGCGTGATGGTCGTCGAGGTCATGGGCCGCAACACGGGCTGGATCGCCATGTTCGCGGGCATCGCCGGCGGCGCCGACGGCATCCTCATCCCGGAGCTGGAGCTGACGGTGGAAGAGGTATCCGCAGGCATCGCGCGCCGCCACGAGGTAGGCAAGGACTTCTCGATCGTCGTCGTCGCCGAGGGGGCGCAGCTGGCGTTCGCGGGCGGCGAGAGCCGGGTCGTGCGCGCCTCGAGCGAGACCGACCAGTACGGCTATCCCCGGCTCGGTGGCATCGGGCAGGCGCTCGCTGTCGAGCTCGAGCAGCGCACGGGCTACGAGACCCGCGTCACGACGCTCGGCCACATCCAGCGCGGCGGCACGCCGACCGCCCGCGACCGCGTGCTGGCCACGCGCTACGGCATCCAGGCGGCTGAGATGGTCGAGGCCGGCGCGTTTGGCCGCATGGCGGCGTTGCGAGCCACGCGGATGGAGAGCGTTCCGCTCTCCGAGGTGGAGGGCGTCAAGACAGTTGATCTGAGCTACATGGAGCTGGCGCGGACCTTCTTCTGAGGCGGCGCGTGGCAGTTCTTCGCGTCTTGAAGTAAGCGGGTTCGATCGGACCCATTCGACTGGGTGCGCTTAGTACACGTATGTCATGTTCAAAGTCAACCAGTCGGGTTGGGGGCCGGCGCTGGCCTGGCTCCCTACTCCCGGTTGCCGGGGAGGAACGGCGTGATGATCCTCCCCGCCGCCGCGACGATCACGATCAGCAGCGTGAGGAGGAAGGCGTCGAAGGCCTTCGCGCCGACCGCCCAGAGCGCGATCCAGATCGACAGCCCGGCGGTGGTGGCGAGGATGACTCCCATGCGGGCGGGATCCTAGCGGGCGGCAAGGGCATCGGCCATGGCCGCGACAAGCTCGCCCACGGCTTCGGCGGGATCGGCCGCTTCGCCGGCCTCGCGCACCAGCCTCGAGCCGATGATCACCCCGTCGGCGCCCGCCTCGGCGGTGGCGGTCGCGTGCTCGGGCGTCGAGATGCCGAAGCCGACAGCCACGGGGACATCCGTGTGCGACTTCGCCCGCTCGATCACGCCGGCCAGGCCGGCGGCAGGCCCTGAGCGCTCGCCGGTCGTTCCGGCCACCGAAACCGTGTAGAGAAAGCCACGGGCGAGCTCGCCGATGCGGGCCAGCCGCTCGTCGGGCGTCGAGGGGGCGACGAGCGGCACGAGCGCCAAGCCGCGCTCGTCGCACGCGCTGCGGAACTCAGGCGCCTCTTCCAGCGGGAGATCGGGCACGATCAGCCCGCTCAGGCCGGCCACGGCCAGCAGCTCGACGAAGGCGTCGACTCCGCGCGCGTAGACCAGGTTCGAGTAGCACATGAGCACCACCGGGACACGCCCCGACAGCTCACGACCGGTGTCGAGCACCGACAGGAAGCTCGCTCCGGCGTCGAGCGCCGCGGTACCCGCGGCGTGAATCACCGGCCCGTCGGCCCGCGGATCGGAATAGGGCACGCCGAGCTCGATCACGTCGGCTCCGCCGTCCACATATGCCTGGCCGATCGCCCTCCCGGTCTCGAGGTCGGGGTAGCCGCCCATGAGATAGGGCATGAGGGCGGCACTGCGGCCGCGGTCCGCCGCCCCGGAGAAGGCCGCGGCAATGCGCTCGGCGCCACTCACTCCCGGGCAGCGGGGTGGGCGGTGACCTCGGCGAGGTCCTTGTCGCCGCGCCCGGAGAGGCAGATGAGGTCGACCCATCCTTCGGAGGGCGGCTCGGCGAGAGCCCACGCGAGCGCGTGAGAGGACTCGAGCGCCGGGATGAGTCCTTCGAGCCGCGCGACACGACGGAAGGCGCCGAGCGCGTCGTCGTCCGTGACGGCGACGTAGCGGGCGCGGCCGGAGTCACGCAGCCACGCGTGCTCAGGCCCCGCGCCCGGGTAGTCCAGCCCGGCCGAGATGGAATGCGCGTCGGCGATCTGCCCCTCTTCGTCCTGCATGATCGCCGAGAAGGAGCCGTGCAGCACGCCGCCCCGCCCGGCTTCGGTGAGCGGCGCGCCGTGGCGGCCCGTCGCGATGCCGTCGCCCGCCGCCTCGACCCCGACGAGCTCGACGCCGGGGTCCTCGACGAAGGGATGGAAGATGCCGATCGCGTTGGAGCCACCGCCGACGCACGCGATCACGCGGTCGGGCAACCGGCCCTCACGCTCGAGAATCTGGGCGCGGGCTTCGTCGCCGATCACCCGCTGGAGATCGCGCACCAATACCGGATAGGGCGCCGGCCCCACGCAGGATCCGATGATGTAGTGGGTGTGCTCGGCGTTCGCGACCCAGTCGCGGATGGCCGCCGAGACCGCCTCCTTGAGCGTGTGGCTGCCGACCTCGACCGGTGACACCGTCGTCCCGAGCAGCTCCATCCGCTCGACGTTCGGCTTCTGGCGCCGCATGTCTTCCGTGCCCATGTAGACGACGCACTCGAGCCCGAGCAGGGCGCACGCCGTCGCGGTGGCCACTCCGTGCTGCCCGGCGCCCGTCTCGGCGATGATGCGCTCCTTGCCCATGCGGCGAGCGAGCAGAGCCTGACCGAGCGCGTTGTTGATCTTGTGCGCGCCCGTGAGCAGGAGGTCCTCCCGCTTGAGGTAGATCGTGCGGCCTGCGGCCTCGCTCATGCGGTCGGCCCGGTAAAGCGGCGTGGGACGCCCGGCGTAGTCGTGCAGCAGCCCGTCGAGCTCGGCCTTGAAGTCCGGGTCGACGCGGGCCGCGGCCCACGCCTCCTCGAGCTCCGTGAGGGCGGGCATCAGCGTCTCCGGCACATACTGGCCGCCGTAGGGGCCAAAGCGGTGCGGGATGTCGGTGGCAGCGCTCACGCCACGGACTCCTGCGCGTCGGCACTCGCGGGCGGTGCCGGTCTCGGCTCGGCCGCCGTCCCACGCACCGCCGCCGCGAAGGCGGCGAGCTTCTCGGGGCTCTTGCGTCCCGGCTCGGCCTCGACACTGCTGGCCACGTCGACCGCCCACGGCTTGACGACCTCGATTCCCTCGGCGACGTTTTCGGGGTTCAACCCGCCACTCAGCACGAGTGGCGTCCCGCGGCGGCGCCGCCCCGCGGCGAGCGCCCAATCGAACGTCTTGCCGCTGCCCCCGCGGACGTTGCCCGCGCCGGAGTCGAGCATCTGGAAGTCGACGGCGAACGCGCGCAAGCCCTGCACGTCGGCCCGCGAGCGCACCTGCACCGCCTTCATCACCTTGCAGCCCGTTCGGCGCCGGGCCTCGCCGCAGTACGCCGGCCCTTCGTCGCCGTGCAGCTGGATCCCGGTGAGCTTGACCACGTCGGCGGTCTCGGCCACCTTCTCGAGCGGAACGTTCACGAACACGCCGAACACCTCCAGCCGGCGACGGAACACGTCGGCGATTTCAGCCGCATCGTCAAGGGCGCAGCGGCGGGGCGACGGCGGGTGGAAGATCAGGCCGATCGCCCAGGCGCCGTTGTCGGCCGCGAGGTGCGCGTCCTCCATGTTCGTGATGCCGCAGAACTTGATGCGGGGCGGTGAGTCACTCACGCCCTCAGAGTAGTGGCGGTCAGGCCTCGGGCTCGACGCCCGTGAGCTCCCGGCACGCCGTCTCGACGTCGTCGGCGCGCATCAGCGATTCGCCGACGAGAACCGCGTCGACGCCGATGCGCTCGAGCTCGTCGAGCTGCTCACGGGAGTGGAAGCCCGACTCCGAGACGACGGTCTTCCCCGCCGGGACGTCGGCCAGCAGCTCATAGGTGCGCTCGACGTCGACCGAGAGGTCGCCCAGGTTGCGGTTGTTGATACCGATGACGTCGGCGTCGAGCGCGAGGGCGGCGTCGAGCTCGTCCGCGTCGTGCACCTCGACGAGCACGTCGAGGTCGAGCTCGCGCGCGTGAGCGTTCAGCTCGTGGAGAGCCTGTCGTTCCAGCGCCGCGACGATGAGCAGCACCGCGTCGGCCCCGGCCGTGGCCGACTCGACGAGCTGGTAGGGATCGAGGATGAAGTCCTTGCGCAGGATGGGCAGACGCGTGGCCGCACGCGCCTCGCGCAGGTCGGCGAGCGAGCCGCCGAAGTGAGACTCCTCGGTGAGGATCGAGACCGCCGAAGCGCCGCCCCTCTCGTAGGCCCCGACGACCTCGGTGAGGGAGAGGTCCTCGCGTATCGGGCCGGCCGACGGCGAGCGGCGCTTGTGCTCGGCGATCACCGCGAGCTCGGGGCGCACGAGCGCCTCGGAGAACGGCCGGTCCTCGCCGCGCCGCTCGAGCTCGCTCTCCAGCGAGGCCATGGGAACGTCGCGGCGGCGGCGCTCCACGTCCTGGCGGGTCTGCTCGACGATCCGCTCGAGCACGTTCACGCGGCCAGCTCCTGCGTTCGGGCCACGAACGAGTCGAGCAGGCGCGCGCCTGCTCCGGAGTCGATCGCCTGCTCGGCGGCGCGCACGCCGGCCTCGAGGCTGTCTGCGCCGGCGCCCGCGTAGATCGCCGCTCCGGCGTTGAGCGCCACGAGATCGCGGGGCGCTCCATGCTCGCCGCCCAGGATCTCCCGGGCGATCTGCGCGTTGTCCTGCGGAGTGCCTCCCGCCACCTCGGTGGGGTCGGCGACGGCCAGGCCGAGGTCGGTCGCATCGACGGTGAAACGCGTGATGCCGTCGGGGTCGACTTCCACCACGTGGGTGGGCGCCCAGGTGCTCATCTCGTCGAGCCCATCCGCGCTGGACACTATCAGCGCACGGCGCGTTCCCAGCCGTTGCACGGCACCGGCCACAGTCTCCACGAATGCCTCATCGGAGACTCCGATCAGCTGCCGTGAGGCACCCGCCGGGTTGGTCAGCGGACCGAGGAAGTTGAAGATCGTCCGCACGGCGAGCTCCTTGCGCACGGGCACGACGAAGCGCGTCGCGGGGTGATGCACCGGCGCGAACATGAACCCGAAGCCGATCTCCTCGATGCAAGTCACCACGCCCGCGGGGGGAAGGTCGATCTGCGCGCCCAGCGCCTCGAGGAGGTCAGCCGATCCCGACAGGCTGGTAGCCGAGCGGTTGCCGTGCTTGGCCACGCGGCAGCCCGCCGCCGCCGCTACGAGAGCTGCCGTGGTCGAGACGTTGAACGTACGCCGGCCGCCGCCCGTGCCGGCCGTGTCGAGCAGGTCATCGCGGCCAGTGCTCACTTCCTCGGCGTGCTCACGCATCGTGCGCGCGAGACCGGCCAGCTCCTGCTCGGTCTCCCCCTTGGCCCTCAGCCCGATCAGGAAGGCGGCAATCTGCACCTCCGAGGCGTTCCCGTCCATGATCTCGCCCAGCACCGCGCTGGCGTCGTCCTCGCTCAGGTCGCGGCGGACGGCGAGCGCGTCTATGGCGCGCGTGAGCACGGGGTTGGGCATCAGGCGGCTGATAAGAAGTTCGCCAGCAGGGCCTTGCCGTCTGGTGTCAGCACCGACTCGGGATGGAACTGGACGCCCTCGGCCGGCAGTTCTCGGTGGCGCAGCCCCATGAGCACGCCGCCGCCGTGCGAGGTCGGCTCGAGGCAGTCCGGCAGGTCCGGATCGACCACCAGCGAGTGGTAGCGCCCGACCGTGAGGGGGTTCTCGAGCCCGTGGTAGACGGTGCGTCCATCGTGATCGATCTCGGTGATCTTGCCGTGTATGGGCTCGTGACGCACGACGCGGCCGCCGAACGCCTTGGCCATCGACTGATGCCCAAGGCAGACGCCCAGCGTGGGCACTCCTGCTTCCGGGAAGCGGCGGACGACGTCGACCGAGATCCCGGCTTCGTCGGGCGTGCACGGACCGGGCGAGACGACGACGCGCTCGTACCCGCGCAACAGCAGGTCGGCGACCTCCGCGCGATCGTTGCGCGCCACCTCGATCTCCGCCCCCAGCTCCCCGAGGTACTGGACGAGGTTGTAGGTGAAGGAGTCGTAGTTGTCGACGACGAGGACTCTCACGGCCAGTCCGGCTGCTGCGTGGCCAGCTCGACCGCCTGGAGCACCGCTCGCGCCTTGGCCTCCGATTCGGCGAACTCGTAGGCGGGAACGGCGTCGGCCACGGTTCCCCCGCCCGCCTGCACGTGGGCCACACCGTTCTTGACCACCACGGTGCGGATGTGGATGCAGGTGTCGAGGTCGCCGGAGTAGGAGAGCCAGCCGATCGCGCCTCCGTACCCGCCGCGCTTGACCGGCTCGAGCTCGTCGATGATCTGCATCGCGCGCACCTTGGGCGCCCCGGAAAGCGTCCCGGCAGGCAGCACCGACCGCAGCGCGTCGAGCGCTCCGACCTCGGTGCGGAGCGTGCCCCGCACCGAGGAGACGATGTGCATCACGTGGGAGTAGGTCTCGACGGCCATGAACGAATCCACCTCGACCGTGCCGTACTCGCTCACACGGCCCAGGTCGTTGCGCCCCAGGTCGACGAGCATCACGTGCTCTGAGCGCTCCTTCTCGTCGGCCAGCAGCTCTTCGCCTAGGGCCAGATCCTCCGCCGCGCTCACGCCGCGCGGCCGCGTGCCGGCGACCGGCCGCGTCGAGACCTCCCGGCCGGTCACCGTCAGCAGCGGCTCGGGACTGGCGCCGGCGATCTCGAAGTCCCCGAAGTCGAGGGAGTACATGTACGGGCTGGGGGGGACCGCGCGCAGGCCGCGGTAGATCGAGAACGCCTCGACGGGTGACGGCGCGGACCACCTCTGGGAGGGAACGACCTGGAAGGCGTCTCCGGCGTGCACGTACTCGACGACTCGAGCGACGACGGCCTCGAAGCGCTCGCGCGGCATGTTGGGCTCGAAGGCGGGCATGGCGCGCTCCGTCGCCGGACTGCCTGAGGGGCGCGGGACGGGCCCCGCCAGGCGCCGGCGAACCTCCCCGATCGCCTCGACGGGTGACGGCGCGGACCACCTCTGGGAGGGAACGACCTGAAAGGCGTCCCCGGCGTGCACGTACTCCACGATGCGCGCCACGATCCCCTCGAACTCCTCCCGCTTCATGTTGGAGCGGAACTCGGGCATCTCCCGGTGCGGGTGCGCCTCGGCGCGCGGGACCGGCCCGGCTAGCCGGCGGCGCACCTCCGCGATGCCCGCCACGGCGGCGCCGTAGGCGGCCTCGACATCTTCCCCCGGCTCGACGTAGACGTTGGCGAGCACGGTGGTCGTGTGCTTGAGATGGTCGAACGCGACGAGGATGTCGGAGAGCATCAGCGCGAGATCGGGCAGGCCGATCACGTCGGGGTTCGGGGGGCCGAGTGGCTCTACCGTGCGCACGAGGTCGTAGGCGAACAGGCCAACGGCCCCGCCGGCGAACGGAGGCCCGTCAGCGATCGGGGCCTGGCGGTAGCGCGCGGTCTCCCGCGCGGCGAGCTCGTAGGGATCGCCGGGGTCACCGGGAGCCCACCGCACGATCGCGCGCGGCTTGAACCCGATGAAGGACCAGCGGCCCACGCGCTGACCCTGGTCGGCCGACTCGAGCAGGAACGAGGGCTCGGAGCCCCGGAGCTTCAGGAACGCCGAGACCGGCGTCTCGCAGTCGTCGATGAAGGTGTGCCGCAGCGGGATCAGGTTGTAGTCGGCGGCGAGCGCGCGCACCTCTTCGAGAGAGGGCGCGACCGGCAGCTCCGGCTCAGCGGCGACGGCCATCGAGCACCTGCTGGGGAGCGGCCAGGGCGAGGCCACGAGTGTGCAGCAGGACGGTCAGGTGGTAGAGCAGATCGGCCGCCTCCTCCCCCACGCGCTCGTCGGTCTCCTCGCGCACGGCGCGGGCGACCTCCTCGGCCTCCTCCTGCACCTTCTCACCCGTGAACCCGGGATCGGCGAGCAGTCTGGCCGTGTAGGACGAAGTGGACGCATCGGCTCTGGCCCTGGCGCGTACGGTCCGCTCGAGATCGGGCAGCGACTCGTGCGGCGCCCGCCGGTCGGTCTCGCCCTCGTGAAAGCAAGTCCGCTCGCCGGTGTGGCAGGCGGGTCCGGCTGGCTCGACAAGAGCGAGGATCGCGTCCTGGTCGCAGTCGAAGCGCAGCGCCTTCACCGCCTGGGTATTGCCACTGGTAGCGCCCTTATGCCACAGCTCGTTGCGGGATCGGCTCCAGAAGTGGGTCTGGCCGGTTTCACGGGTGCGCGCGAGGGACTCGGCGTTCATGTAGGCGAGCGTCAGCACTTCGCCCGTGCGCCAGTCCTGCACCACGCACGGCGCGAGGCCGCGATCGTCCCACCGCATCTCCACCGTCTCCATGCCGGGATTCTAGGTGCGCCCGGGTCAGCGGTTTCGCCAGCGCGCGGCGGGGTACGGCAGAAGGATGACTGAGTCACCAAACACACCAGACACACCCGAGCCCTCAGAGGAGGGCGGCGCGTCCGACCAGTACGAGACGAGCCCCGACAAGAAGGAGGTCCGCGGCAACCCGCCCGTGGACGAGGAGGCGATGGAGAAGGGCGAAGAGAACCTGGGGCGCGTCAAGCCCTACTAGGGAGCTTCGTGACCAGTCCCTCGTCTCGGGAGCGCCAGCTCTCGACCGGTCGCGACGTGCTGGCTGGCCGCGAGTGGAAGCGGACCTGGCGCGCTCTGTCATTTGGAGAGAAATGGCGGGTAGTGCGCGCGGTGCACCGCGGCCGGGCGGTCGAGGACAGCGGCCACGCCTGGATGGCCGCGCGCTATGCGGCGGATCTCCTAAGGTCTCGGGGCCTGACCCGGCGCGCCACTCTCGTGGTCACGGGCGGGATGTTGCTCAACCTCGTGGGGCAGTTCTTGCTGGGCCGGTGGCTGCTCGTCGGAGTGACCGCTGCGATCTTGCTCGTGCTCGCAGTCGCACTCGTGTTCGTCCGAGGCAGCCCCGAGCAGCTCGCCGCGGCAGAGAGGGAGAACCGGGCGTTGGCCGAGCGGACCGGCGGGCCGCTCTAGGAAGGGAAGCGGAGACGCGAGATCGGGGCGCACGACGTCATCCGACCTGGCCCTGTTTCCGGCCTCACATCGGATCTCTCCCGGTTTCGTACGTAGAACGGTCGATTCCGGGATGCATTTCGCTTCTCGCCCGCGGTCCAGGTCGTCCTTACTCCTTCCTCAGATCCGGTCCCTACGAGGCGCGCCCAGCCGTCACTCGATCCCCAGCCGGTCGAGCAAAGAGTCGTCCCCCCGCCAATGCCGGCGCACGCGCACGGACAGGTCGAGGTGAATCTGGCGGCCGAAGTGCGCCTCCAGCGACTTCCGGGCAGCCATCCCGATCGCCTTCACCATCCGCCCACCGGCGCCGATGACGATCCCCTTCTGTGACTCCGTCTCGACCCACACGTGCGCCCGGATCACACCAACCCCGTCGCCGTCCAGGTCGATATCCCCCACTTCGACTTCAATCGAGTGCGGCACCTCCTGCCGGGTCCTTAACAACACCTGCTCGCGGACGAGCTCGGCGAGCACCGTGTGCTCGGCCTGGTCGGTGTGCTGGTCGGCCGCGAAGTAGAACGGTCCCTCGGGCAGCAACGAGACGAAGTGCTCCGTGAGCTCCTCGACACCGCTTCCCTTCCGCGCCGAGATGGGGAAGATCTCGTCCCCCACGCCGAGCTCGGCCGCCGCGGTCAGCGTCTCGACAAGCTCGGTCTGCGAGCAGCGATCGACCTTGTTCACCGCGATGATCACCGGTACGGGCGCCCCCTGTAGGAGCCCGGCCAGGAAGCGGTCGCCGGGGCCGACCCCCTGAACGGCGTTCAGCACGAGCAGCGCTGCGTCGGCCTCCTTCAGCTCCTGCTCGACGCGCTTCTGCATCCTCGCGGTCAGGGCGTCACGCGGCCTTTGGACACCGGGTAGGTCGACCAGCACGAGCTGCCAGTCGGGCCCGGTGGCAACGCCTCGGATGGCTCGGCGGGTCGTCTGAGGCTTGTCGGAGACGATCGCGACCTTGTCCCCCACGATCGCGTTGACGAGGGTCGACTTGCCGACGTTCGGCCGCCCACTGACGGCTACGAACCCGCTTCGGGTTCCCTCCCCGCTCACCGGTCCTCGGCCGCCCAGGCGAGCAACTCGGCCTGTAAGGCGAGCATCTCGCCCTCGTCCGTCTCGTGGTCCATGCCCGTAAGGTGCAGCGCACCGTGGACTACCGCCTCGCGGAGGTCTTCGGTGCACGGCGGGCAGATGACGATGTCGCCGAGCTCGCGCGGGCCGGCCACCTCGTCAAGACCGTCGACAGGAAACGAAAGCACGTCGGTCGGCTCGTCGCGGTCGCGGTGCTCGCGGTTCAGATCCTGGATCTCCGCCTCTTCCACGAACGCCACGGCCACGTGGCCGCTCTTCACGCCGGCGGAGCTCATAGCCAGCTCGCAGAGCTCCCGCACCTCGCCAGGGGGCAGTGCGCTCCCGATCACCTCGACTTCGATCACACCCGGACGCGAAGGATCAAGCGCGCCGCAGCTCGGGCGTCAGCCGCTGGGAATGGTCGGCGTAAGCCTCGACGATCCGCTGCACGAGCTTGTGGCGCACGACGTCCTCCCCGCCGAAGCGGACGAACTCGACACCCTCGATCTTCTCGAGGATGTCCCCGACGACCACCAGACCCGAGTCCTGCGCGTGCGGCAGGTCGATCTGGGTGACGTCGCCGGTGACGACGACCTTCGAGTTGAAGCCGAGGCGGGTGAGGAACATCTTCATCTGCTCGGGGCTCGTGTTCTGCGCTTCGTCGAGGATGATGAAGGAGTCGTTGAGCGTGCGGCCGCGCATGAAGGCCAACGGAGCCACCTCGATCACCCCGTTCTCGAGGTACTGCGAGACGCGCTCGGGATCGATCATGTCGTGCAGGGCATCGAACAGCGGGCGCAGGTAGGGATCGACCTTCGCCATCAGGTCGCCGGGCAGGAACCCCAGGCGCTCGCCCGCCTCTACGGCCGGGCGGGTGAGGATGATCCGGTTGACCTCGCGGCGGGTGAGCGCAGCGGCGGCGAGGGCCACAGCCAGGAAGGTCTTGCCCGTGCCTGCGGGGCCTACGCCGAATGTGACCGTGTTCTTGCGTATCGAGTCGACGTAGCGCTTCTGGTTGACGGTGCGCGGTGCCACCTTGGTCGAGCGGTGGCGCCAAACCACGTCGTCGAGCACCCGGGCCGCCGACTCGTCCCGGTCGATGGCGCCGGTCACCGTCGAGATCGTGCCGGGGGAGATCTGATGGCCTCCCGCGACGAGATCGGCCAGCTCGCGGACCACGATGACCCCCGCCTCCGTCGCCTCGTCCTCGCCGTCGAGAGTCATGACGTTGCCGCGCAGGTACACCTCGCAGTCGAGCTGCTCGTCGAGCGCGCGCAGCACCGCGTCGTGGCTGCCGGCCAGCTCGGCGGCCACGTGGGAGTCGAGCTCGAGCTGCCTACGCACTCAGGGCCTCCTTCACCCGGGCCGAGACGCGGCGACCGTCAGCCGTGCCACCCGTGGCAGCCATGACCTCCTTCATGACGCCGCCCATGTCGCGCGGTGACGAGGCACCCGTGCTGGCGATCGCGGCGGCGACGAGCCGGTCGAGCTCGCCGTCGGTGATCTCCGCGGGCAGGTAGGCCTCGATCATCCCGGCCTCCCGCTCCTCCTGCTCGGCGAGCTCGCCGCGATCGGCCTCGCGGAACTGGATTGCCGCGTCGAGCCGGCGCTTGCGCTCCCGGCGGAGGATCGCCTGCTCGTCGTCGGGACCCTCCTTGGCGCCCTTCTGCAGCTCGGAGAGCACGAGGCGCAACGCGGACGCACGCTCGCGGTCACCTGCTTTGAGGGCGCTCACGGCGTCTTCTTTGATCTGCTCTGCGACGGTCATTGGATGCCAGCGAGGATACGCGCCGCGCGGAGCGCACCGGCCGGTAGTCCAAGTGTCCAGCCGCAAGGCGGCGCCCTCACGTCGATGGGCGCGCCGTCGATGTTCTCCCCGTTGCCCGGCACGGAGGCTGGGCTTCAATCTTCAAGGTCGCTGCTCGGCCGGCGTGCCGCCGGAGGACTGCTCGGCCAGCGCCGAGGAGTCGAGCGCGGCCGGGTGACCGAGCTGCCCGAGCTCGGACGCGTCGCGCGAGAAGAGCAGGTCGACCGTCCAATCGATCAGCAGCCGAAACTTGCGCTTGCCTCCGGGCATAAGCGCCATGTGGTAGGTCCGGGCCAGGAACCAGGCCGGGAACCCGCGCCAGCGGATGCCCATCGTCGAGGCGACCGCCTCGTAGCGGCCGAGGTCGACGAAGACGCCGAGTGTCTTGTACTTGAAGGGCTTCACACGCCCTCCGGCCCCGAGCTCAGCGGCAATGTTGCGCGCGACGAGCCGGCCCTGGCGGATCGCGTGCTGAGCCGTGGGCGGGCAGGACTGCCCCTGGCGAGCGGGATCCGGCACGCCGGCGGCATCGCCGATCGCCCAGACGCCGTCGCGGCCGGCGACCCGCAGATCGCGGCCGGTCTCAATCCGGCCGGCCGCGTCCAGGGGCAATCCGAGCCGCGCCACGGAGGGATGCGGCGTGACGCCCGCGGTCCACACCACGGTGCGCGTGGGGATCGAGTCACCCGAGGACAGCGTGATGCTGCGCTCGTCCATCGCCTCGACGGTCGTGCTCACCAGCACTTCGATCCCACGGCCCCGCAGCTCCCTTACGGCGAAGTCGGACAAGCTCGCGCCGACCTCGGGCATCACCCGGTCGCGCGCCTCCACCAGCACCCAGCGCATGCCCTGCGCGCGGCAGCGCGGGTAGCGGTCCATCACGTCGGCCATGAAGTCCTGAAGCTCCGCCAGCCCCTCGACTCCCGCGTAGCCGGCGCCCACGACGACGAATGAGAGGTACGCCGCGCGCTCAGCGGCATCCTCCAGGCTCTCGGCGCGTTCGAGGTTCGCGATAACGCGGTTGCGCAGCGCGATCGCCTCCGGCAGGGTCTTCAAGCCGATGGCGTGGGATTCGAGCCCGGGAATCGGCAGCGTACGCGACACCGAGCCGAGCGCGACGACGAGATGGTCGTAAGGAAGCTCCTTGAGGCGATCGGCCATCGTCTTCACGCGCAGGCAGCGGCGCTCACCGTCCACCGACTCGACGGTCCCGAGGAGCAACTCCGTGCAGTCGAGCTCCTCCCGCAGCGGCACGACGACGTGACGCGGCTCGAGCGTGCCGCCGGCCGCCCCGGGCAGCAGCGGCGTGTAAAGCAGGAAGTTGACGTCGTTTACCAGCGTGATCCGCGCCGAATGCGCGGGCAGCACCTTCTCGAGGGTCCGCGCGGCGTAGTAGCCGCCGAACCCTCCGCCGGCGATGACGACGTTCCAGGCCATGTCAGGAGAGGGAGATCACGCTGCGGATGCCGTCCTGAGCCTCCATCAGCTCGAAGCCCAAGTTGACCTCGTCCAGCGTGATTCGGTGCGAGAGGAAGGCGTCGACGTCGATGTCCCCGGCCAGGTAGCGCTCGACCAGCTGGGGCACCTGGTCGCGCCCCTTCACGCCACCGAACGACGAGCCGGCGATGCGCCGCCCGGTGATGAGGAAGCGCGGGACGACGTCGAGCGTCTCCCCTTTGCCCGCCACTCCGCAGACCGTGCAGAGGCCCCAGCCCATCCGTGCCGCTTCCACCGCTTGGCGCATGACAGCCACGTTGCCCGTGGCCTCGAAGGTGTAGTCGGCGCCGAAGCCGCCCGTCATCTCGAGGATCTCGCCGACGGCGTCCGGGCCGCCGCGCAGCGTGTGCGTGGCTCCCTGGCCGCGGGCGAGCTCGAGGCGCTCGTCGGAGAGATCGACGCAGACGACGCGGTCGGCTCCCTGCAGGCGGGCGCCGGCGACCGCCCCGAGGCCGACCATGCCGGCGCCGAAGACGACACAGGTGGATCCCTCTTCGACCTGGGCCGTGTACATCGCCGCGCCGAGCCCGGTGGAGAGCCCGCACGCGAACAGGCAGGCGCGGTCGAGCGGAGCCTCGGGGTTGATCTTGGCCAGCGCGATCTCCGGCATCACCGTGTACTCGGCGAAGGTCGACGTGCCCATGAAGTGCCGGATGGGCTCCCCATCTCGGCTGAGCCGCGTCGTCCCGTCGGGCAGATGGCCGAGGTTCTGCTGCTCGCGGATCGCCATGCACAGGTTGGTCTTCGGGCTGAGGCAGTGCACGCACTCCCCGCACTGGGGCGAGAAGAGCGTGACGACGTGGTCGCCGGGCCCGAGCGACGACACGCCCTCCCCGACACGCTCCACGACGCCCGCTCCTTCGTGACCGAGCACGGCGGGCGCGTAACCGGACGGGTCCGCCCCCGACGCCGTGTAGAGATCGGTGTGGCAGACGCCGCAGGCCACCAGGCGCACGAGCACCTCCCGGCGCGCGGCTCCGCCAGATCGACCTCTTGCACCGCGAGCGGGGCACCGAACTCCTCGAGCACTGCGGCGCGGATTCTCATGAGCCAATCGTATGCTTCGCGCGTGTCGCGGTATCGATTCGCGCTAAGCGCAGCCCTGGCGACCGCCGCCTTATGCGGATGCGCCCCGGCCGGCGGAGAGACTTACCGCGTGCCGTCTCCAGGTATGGAGCCGACCCTCGCGTCGGCTCTCACGTCACAACCGACGCGAAACGCACACATCCACGGGTAGGCGACATCGTGGTCTTTCGAGCGCCCAAGGGGATACAGGACAACAACCCAAGAAACTGCGCGGATCCCGGAGCGCTGCCATGTACCTGCTCGGCGATAACAGGAACATGTCTCTGGACAGCCGATTCTTCGGCACTGTCAAGCGCTGAGGGCGCCGAGTGGCGAATTAGCCTCGATAAGAGGCTGTTGCGTAAGGGTTGCCGCGGGCGTGATGGGGCGGCGGCGAACGCCGCGGACGCGGCGGGGTAGCGATCGGGCCAGCGGGGGTCGCGGGCGGCTTCGCGGGTCCCGGGGCCTCCTTCTCAGGCGGT
>JBBPXY010000030.1:0-11138 GCA_038200435.1 Solirubrobacterales bacterium | reverse complement strand
GCTGCCTGCTCTTCGGACAGGTCCTCGCGTTAGCGTGCAACTTCATCCGGTGTCCTCCTTGAGACTGGTGGCTTCGACACCAACCAGCCTTCAAGGGGCACCGGATGACTACGGACCAACGCTCCTAGGAACTACACCTAGTCGGCGGCCGCTCTTCGCCTTGGCCTCTCGCGTCGCCGAGCGACGGAGTCTTGGGAAGGCGGCGGGAGACCGCACATTTCTGTCCACAAGTGGCAGTCACGGCAGTCCGTGGACAGAACTGGTCGGTATAGGCACATTTGTGTCCACGGCCACCGTGCGGGGGATCTCGTGGACAGAAATGGTCGACTGATTCTCTCCTGCGAAGATCCGTTCACCGGACCGTCGGGCCCCGGTTTACGAGACGGGCCCTAGTCCTCCAGCGCAGCCGCCAGCACCGCGAGCGCCACCGCCGCTCGCGGCTCGAGCGTGGCCGACCGCACGAACTCCTCCGGCGTGTGTGCTCCGCCGCCGCGCGGACCCAGCCCGTCGACCGTCAGCGCGATGACCGACGCGAGGTGGCTCGCGTCGCTGGCGCCGCCGCGTTCCATCCCCACGATCGGGCGTCCGAGCCGCGCGAAGGCGGCTTCCAGTAGTCCGGCAGTGCTCGCACGCGCGTCCATCCCCGGCCAGACCCTGATCAGCTCGGAGGAGAGCTGTGCGCCCCCCACCTCGGCCGGGACTGCCCCGCGCACGGGGGCGAAGGCCTCCGCGTCGTCTGCACGCAGGTCGCAGAAGAGCTCGCCGGAGGCCGGCACGACGTTGAACGCCTCACCGGAGCGCAGGATGGTCGGGACCGCCGTGAGGTGATCGGATCCGGATGGATCGTGACGCGCGGCGACGACCTTCGCCGCCTCGGCCAGGGCGAGGAGCGCATTACGGCCCTTGTCGGGCGCCGAGCCAGAGTGCGACGCCGTACCCCGAGCCCTGACGCGCAGCGTGCCTGCCGCCTTGCGCTTGACGACCACCCCCTCCTCCCCCTCTCGCGGCCCGCGCTCGCCCGCCTCGAAGCAGAGGCAGGCGTCCCACCCGGCAAAGCGCGGACTGTGGTGGAAGGGCTGTGTACGCCACTCCTCGTCGACGACGAGTAGCAGCGCGACCTCGGCGAAGTCCTCGCGCCGTCCGGTGAGCGCGCGTAGCGCGCCGAGGGCGAGCACGTCGCCGCCCTTCATGTCGGCGGTGCCGGAGCCCTCGAGACGTCCGTTCCTATCGGTGAGAGGCTTGTGCCCGGCGTGCGCGACGACCGTGTCCAGGTGACCGAGCAGGAGGACGCGGCGTGCTCCGGTACCCGTCAGACGGGCGAGCATGTCGGGCGCGTGCCCGGGCGAGGAGCAGGGGAGCCGCTCGCGCACGGCCTCGGGCGGCAGCAGCGCGGAAGCCACGGCCACGGCCTCTTCGGCACCCGGGATGTCCCCTGAAGGCGAGGAGACGGCAACCAGCGCCTCGAGGTCGCGCCGGGCCCGCGCCGCGATATCGGCCGCGGCTCGCGCGACCCAGGCGTCGGTGCGCGCCTCGGGCTCCAAGCGACTCACTCTACGACGCGACCGCCGACAAATTGAGCCGCACGTAGTCGTAGACCACGGGCTCGGCGAGGGAGTCGAACACGGCGTCGGTGAAGCGGCCGCGCAAGTCGGCCGGAAGCCGCTCGAGGTGGGCGCCGAGGATGACCTTCTCAAGGAGCGTCCGCGGATCATCAGAGCGCACGGGCCAGTCCTCGAGCCAGCAGGAGACATCGCGGAATCCCGCGGCCTCGAGGCGCGTGGCGGTCTCGGCCGGTGAGGCGAAGTTCCACGGCCCGGGCCAGCGCGAGAAGTGCTCGCGCCAGGGATCGCCCTTCGCGAGCCCCGCGATGATCGCCTCGACACGCGCGATGTTGCCTTCCCCGCCGCACTGCGCCTCGAGCCGGCCGCCGCGGACGAGCGCCTCGCGCACACGGGCGAAGAGGTTCCCGTGATCGGGGATCCAGTGGAACGTCGCCGTCGAGAGAACGACGTCGACCGGGCGGTCGAGACGCAGCTCGGCCAGATCGCAGACGAACACCTCGACTTCGTCTCCGAGCCGCGCCTGCGCTTCGCGCACCATGGCCGGCGAGCGGTCGACTGCGACCACCTTCCCGCGGGGCAAGCGCTCGACCAGCCACCGGGTGACGCGGCCCGTACCGCAGCCCGCGTCGAGCGCGCGCTCGTCACCTCGGAGCGTCAGGCGGTCGAGCACCGCCCGGCCCTGCTGCTCCTGGGCGTCGGCCAAGCGGTCGTAGGTCACGGCATCCCACTCGTTCGGTGCCGATCGGTCGCTCGCCATGCGTCCAGTATAACATACAGACGTACGTGATGACGTTCGGGTGCGAAGGGAGGTTCGGCGTGCGACCTTCCGGGCAGTCTTCGACCGTGCCGCCGCTGACTCCCTCATCCGATCTCCTTTCCCAGGCGGGCCGCGCCGCCCACGATCTGGGCATGGCGGGCTTGCTCGGCGGCAACCTCTTCGGACGGCTTGCCCTGCATCCGGCCGTCGCCGAGATCTCCGATCACGGCGAGCGCGGCCGCGTCGTCTCCACCGCGTGGCGACGCTACGGCACGGTCAACTCGGTCTCGCTGGTCGCCGTCCTCGCCGGGTGGGGCGGCGCCCGCGCCGGTGAGGCCCGTGACCGCTACCTGTCCCCGCGCGAGCGCACGCTGGCACGCGCGAAGGACGTGATGGTCGGCGCCGTTGCCGTCAGCGGCCTGGGGAGCGCCGTCCTCGGCGTGCGCTTCGCCAAGCGGGCGCCGGGCGGGGGAGTACCGCTCGCCGCCAATGGCTCGCATGCGGCGCCCGAGGCAACCGACAGCGCGACGCGCGCCAAGCGCGCGATGAATGCGCTCGGCGCCGTGAATACCGTGGCCGAGATCGGCCTCGTGTCGGTGAATGCCGCGCTCGCGCAGTCGAACTTCCGCCGCCCGCCCGCGCGGCGGTTCTTGCTGCAGCGTTACTGAGTGAATTCTGCTGAAATTCGCGGTGTGCGCTTCGGTCTGCGACTGCTGATCGGTTCCCTCGCCGCCCTTGTGCTGGCTGGGCCCGCGAACGCCGCCGAGTGCCTCGGCGATCCTTCCGCTGCCGGCGTGCCCAAGCTCCCCGGCCCGCGCCTGCGGCTCGGCATCAACCCTTCCGGCGTGGCCGGGGCCCTCGGGCCCTCGGTCCCGGCCGTGCCCGATCGTCCCGAGAAGACGCTGGCCGCGCTGCACCGGCTACAGCCCGCCGGAGGGGCACCTCTCGCCTTACGGCTGAACCGCCTCTTCTGGTCGGGCGGCGAGCCGCTCGTGCGCGACTTCGCGGCGCGCACCCACCGCTACACCTCGCGCGGCTACCTGGTCGAGCTGCAGGTCCGCTACCACCCGACCAAGGCACAGGAAGGCGACATCGCCGGCTTCGTGCGCTTTGTCCGCCACGTCGTACGCAGGTTCGGCGCCGACCCGCGGGTCGTGGCGATGCAGGTCACAAACGAGGCCAACCTGACCATCTCGCCCGACTCCTCCGACGGCGCCTACAAGGGCGTGCGCGATGCGCTGATTCAAGGCGTCATCGCCGCCAAGGACGAGGCGCGGCGCAACCACTACGGGCAGCTGAGCGTCGGCTTCAACTGGGTCTACCGCAGCGACCCCTCGACCGACAAGAGCTTCTGGAACTACCTCGGAGCCAAGGGTGGCCCGCGCTTTCGCCAGGCCCTCGACTGGGTCGGCCTCGATGCCTACCCCGGAACGTTCTTCCCGCCGACCGAACCGCCCGGCGGTGAGCGTGACGGGCTGGTCAACGCCATGAGCGTGCTGCGCAAGTGCTTCATGCCGATGGCCGCTCTCGGCGCGAAAGTGCCGATCCACGTCGAGGAGACGGGATGGCCGACGGGACCGGGCCGCTCTGAAGCGCGCCAGCTCGAGGTGACCAACGAGCTGCTGCGGACGCTCGACGACTTCCGCGGCACCTACAACGTGACCGACGCGCGCTGGTTCGACCTGCGCGATCACAACACGGGCTCGGCGACCTTCCAGCACCACTACGGACTGCTTCGCGACGACTACACCCCGAAGCCAGCGTTCGAGGCGTTCCGCTCATTGGTCGCGCAGTTCGCGGCGCGCCCCGCGCACGCTCCGCGCGTGCACATCGCGGTGCGGACGAGCATCGCCCGCGCCGCGCGGCTGCTGCACGTGCCGCTCGGACTGGGCGGTGGCGACGCCGCCGAAGTGGTGCGCGTCGACTGGATCAGCGGGCACCGCGTGCTCGCCCGGCGGACGACCCGTCCGTTCGCCCTGTCGGTGCGCCGTGCCCGGCACCGGCGGATCCTTGTGCGGGCGGTTGCGGTGCTGCGCGACGGGCGCGTCGTGCCGCTGCGCCGGATGCTGCGCGCCCGCGTGCGTTAGGGGTCCGACGCCGGTTAGGCCCCCGATCTAGGGAAGGAGTGAAGAGGGGCCTTTGACAGTGTCCGAAATCGGAGACCTCCGATACGAGGTCGGAAAACGATGCCAAATCGGATGACGTCGCCCGAGTCCACCGATCACAACGCTCTCTTCGTCCTCTTCCCAGATCGGACCCGGCGCTTCGGTCCGCACCTGAAGTAGTGCCTCCGCGCCCTACCGCCGATCCACATAGAGCGCCTGCACCGCGCGGCCGATCCGCCCGCGCTCGTCGAAGAGCACGCTCTCCGCCGCGCCCGTGCCGGTCGGCTGCACGCGGGTGCTCGCATCCAAGCACACCCACTCGCCCTCGGGCTCGCGTTCAAGGTGCACGGTCAGGTCGGGGTTGATGAATACGTGGCGATCCCAGTCGAGCGCGGCGCTCACGCCGTTGCCGAAGTCGGCCACCGCGGCGACGCGCTGAGTGGGCGTCGGCTGCTCGCCCGCGACCAGCGGATGGCGCAGGCGCATCCACACCATCGCGGGACCCATGCCGTAGTCGCCGGAGACGAACCGCATGTCCACCGCCTCGCCCACGAACGAGCGCTCGAGACCGGGGAATGCGAAGGGCGCGTCCACCCCGTGCTCGGGACAGGCGGCGGCGGCTCGGGCGCCGTCCCCTCGACGATGGGTTCGCTCGTGCGGCGGATGCGCAGCGCCGAGGCCCGGCACACCTCAAGCTCACCGGCCAGAAGCCGGGCGCCGGCCAGCTGGACGCGGCGGCCGGGGCGAGTCACCCCGGCCTCGACCCGCAACGGGCTGAGGGGTACCGGCCGCACGAACTCGACCGTGAGCCGCGCCAGCAGCATCCCCTCCTCCGCGTCGAGCCGCTCGAGCGCGCGGGCCAGCAGGGCCGCCGGAGCACCGCCGTGCTGGGCCTCCGGATCCCAGGGCCCGCGCGCGATCTCGCTCGGTACGAACAGCTCGCCGTCCGGTGTGAAGACGGCCTCGTCGCTCATCCGGGGAGCCCGCCCACCTACGGGCTGATCTTCTGAAAGAGCTGGGCTCGCACCGGGTGCGGGCCGGGGTCGGGGTTCACCGGATCGAGCGGGAAAGTGCGGACGAGCCGGAAGCGGCGGTCGGCGAGCATCGCCCGGATCCACCGGGTGGAGTGGATCCGCACCACCGCCTGCCAGGGTGCCCGCCAGCGAACCGGGTTGGGCACGATCGGCCGGACGAGCAGGATGCGGGCGCCCACCGGGGTTTGGTTGAGCAGCGGGGTCAGGTTGCGCTGGACTGTGGTGTTGCGCATGCGCGGCAGGGCGTCGCGCCAGTCGACCACGTCGGGATGCCGCGCCGGCCCGGTGAGCGTCGCGGGGCGCTCACCCGTGGCGCGAAGGTAGTGCTGCAAGGTCGGAAGCTGCTCGGGCTGCGTGGAGATGACCCAGTCACCGGGTCGCAGTGAAGAAGCGAAGGAAGCCGTGACCATGCGGGCGTTGCTCTTGAGCGGAGGCGATCCAGTGGTCGCCCACCACACCGCGACGACAGCCAGCACGGCGATGTCGAACCGCCGCAGACGGCTCAGCGTCAGCGACGCCAGCAGAAGGAGCGGCCCGAAGGTCACCGCGAGGTAGCGCCAGGCCCACGCCGGTGAGACATGCGAGACCGCCCAAGCCATCAGCGGCACAGCGACCGTGAGGGTGAGCAACGAGAGCGCCGCAGCACGGCGGCGACCCCCGGCGCGAATGACGGCCGTAGCGCTTACGGCGATGCCGGCGACGAGCACGACTGCCGGCACCGGCCCCCCGAGCAGCCGGCCCGGCCCCAGCAGAAGTTCGGAGAGGTCGGGCTTCAGGGCCCAGGGCGCTCCGGTGTGCCGAGCCTGGAAGAGGAGCGTGGGGACCCAGGGCGCGAAGAGCGCGAGCGCCACGCCGAAGCCGAGGAGCGCGTCCACGATGAGCCCTCGCCGGCCGGGGGCGCGCAGGCAGAGCACCAAGACGACGAGGATGGCGGCAGCCAACATGAAGAGCCCCCACGCGTGCGTGTAGAGCAGCAGCGCCAGGCTGATGGCGAAGACAGGGAGCGCGCGCCGGCGCCGGTACACGAAGGCGTGCACGAATGCGGCGCTGCACACGATGCCGAGCAACGCCACGAGGCTGTACATGCGTGCCTCCTGCGCGTAGGTGCCGAGGAAC
This sequence comes from Solirubrobacterales bacterium, assembly GCA_038200435.1. Taxonomy (GTDB): domain Bacteria; phylum Actinomycetota; class Thermoleophilia; order Solirubrobacterales; family Solirubrobacteraceae; genus JBBPXY01. Next base: position 4,564 of record JBBPXY010000030.1, on the reverse strand, counting down.
GGCGAGACCGCCGCTCCTCCGGCTGCGATCCAGCCCGCACGGCGGCCGAAGAGACTCCACCCGGCGGCCAGCGCGGCCGGGACGGAGAGTCCCGCGAAGAGGAGGGAGAGGCTGCGCACCGCCTCCTCCGAGGTCCCGAAGAGCTTGATCCAGAAGTGCAGGAGCGCGTAGTAGAGCGGCGGTGCGCCGTCCTGGCGCAGAAGGGCCGGGAGGTCGCCGAGGGGATGCGAGGAGATTCCAAGAGTGATGCCCTCGTCGACCCAGTAGCCCGTGTGCAGGACGCGCGTGCGCAAGATCACCGACCCGGCGGTGAGCGCGGCGAGGAGGGTGAACGTGACGATCCGGGCAGCGGGCCGCACCCGCACTCGGAGCGCGGCGGGCCCGCGCGGCTGGGCGTAGGCCGACACCGCTTCTAGCTCCGCGCCCCGCAGCGCTTGAGCACGTGCCACACACCGGCGACACCGCGCGCCTCGTAGCCCCCGCCCTTGAGTTGGGCCCGAGGAAGTCCCGCGCCGCGGCGGGCGGGTTCGGCGAAGAACGCGACCGCACGCGGCGGAGCGATGTAGCCGACATCCTTCAGGTGGGCGTGCAGCTCCCAGACGAGCGGGGTCACCTGGAGGTTCCCGATGGTCGGCTTGCCGCAGGCGAGCACCGCGGCGCTGCCGCCGGCCAGCCGCACCGCGTCTGAGATCGCGCCGTTGATGCGCGCCTCGGTCTTGATGGCGTGCGCGTCGAGCTCCAACAGCCGCGCGGGCTCGAAGGAGTACGGGACGAGCACGGCAACCACGGCGATGCCGGCAGCCACTCGCAGTGCGCCGCGCCGTCCGGCGGGCACGAGCGAGACGAGCCGAGCGAGACCGACGCCACCCAGCACGCAGACGAGCGCGGACGGTGCCAGGAGGTAGCGGACGTTGCCCGAGTAGCCGTTGTTGGCCATGACGATCACCTCCGCGAACCACAGTGCGGCGGCCCCCGCGATCAGGAGAACGGCTCGCGACTCGATCCGCCGGCGCATCCAGACCGCGCCGAAGATCGCTAGAGCCGCACCGATTCGCACCGGCATCAGCACGAGGGGCCAGGCCCGGTCGAGCAGGGCCTGGGTCGGATCAGCCGCCGCGCCGGGTGAGCCCGGGACGACCTGCTGGGCGCGCGCGGACGCTCTGAACGCGTTGCCCGATCCCCAGAGCTCGGGGCCCAGCCAGAGCGCGGGCACTGCGATGCCCAAGCCGACGAGCAGCAGCCGGAGAGAAGGTTCGCGCCAGAAGAGCCACAGGCCGTAGAGCCCGACGAAGAGCCAGGCTTCGGGGCGCAGAAGCGCGGCTCCGAATCCGGCCAGCACGGCGTCACGGCGCCGGCCGACGAGGTGCAGCTCGGCTGCGCACAGCGTGAAGGCAATCAGCAGCCCTTCCGAGTCGCCGAGGAAGGCAGCCCGCGCGAAGAAGTTCACGAGCATCAGAGCGGCGACCGCGATGATCCCGGCGAGCGGTCCGCCCAACCGGCGCGACAGGCGGTAGGAGAAGACAAGCGCAAGGAAGCCGCCTGCGCGAGCGACGATCAACCACAGGGCCGGCGACGCACTGCCCGCGAGCGCGAAGACGGCGGTGAAGACCACCGGCAGCGGCTTCCACGACGGCCCCGTCGTTGTCGACAGGTGCCCCGAGATCACCTCGCGGCCCCAGACGATCCAGGCCCACGGGTCGTAGGTAGGCGTCGAGGGGAGCAGAAGGGTGAGCGCAGCGAGAGCGAGGCAACCGAGTACGAGCACACGAATGCCGCCGCGGGGGCGGGCGAGCGCAGGCACGGCGAGTCGCGGGCGCCACAGGGCAAAAGCAGCGGCACCGACTTGCTCGGTCGCGGTGCTGTCGTGACGAGGAGTGGTCATCGGACTGGAGGCAGCGCACCCTCCATTGCAGGGCGCGCGGCGATCGGCCGGCGGTCGCAGGCGCGTCTTCTCATACCGGCTAAATCAGCGTATCCACCGTCCGGGCGCGGATGGTCCCGCGCGCGGGGAAGACTCCCGGAACCTTAATCCGGCAGCAGCTCGCCACCGACACGCAGCCCAACCTCGATGTTGCCACGCGTGGCGTTCGAGTAAGGACAGACTTCGTGCGCCTTGGTCACAAGCGCCTTCGCGTCGTCGGGCTCGAGGCCCGGAACCTCGACGTGCAGTTCGACGGCGAGCCCGAAGGCACCACCTTCGAGAGCGCCGAGGTCGACGTGGGCCTCGACGGTGGAGTCGGAGGAGTCGAGCTTCATCCGCCGGGCGACCACCGCCATGGCGCTCTGGAAGCAGGCGGCGTAACCCGCCGCGAAGAGCTGCTCGGGGTTCGTCCCACCGGTCTCGGCGCCGCCGAGTTCGGGCGGCGGCGTGATGTCGACCTCGAGGCGCCCGTCCGACGTGCGCGCATGTCCCTCCTGGCGACCGCCCTGCACGGTGGCCTCGGCGGTATAGAGCACCTTCATGGCTGCCTCCTCGAAGTGGCGTCGCGACCGGCTCGTAGGAGCCTATCGCCGGACTGCGCCCTCGGGCGCAACCTCGACGTCGCCCGTGCGCTCGAGGTGCTGCCAGCGAATGCGCGTCCCCACCGCCGCGCTGATCACGGACTCGATCACGACCAGGTACATGAGCTGGCGGTAGACGAACTGCTGCAACGGCATGGCCCAGAGCACGCGCGGCGACTCCTTGTCGAGGCGGAAGGCGTACCAGCCAAGGGCGAGCTGCAGGAGGTTGAAGACCACCCAGTAGCCGATCACCGGCACTGGATCGAGGAAAAGCAATCCGTAGATCGCGAAGAGGTCGATCAGCGGCGCAAGGATCGGCAACGCCACCTGGAAGAGCACCATGTACGGCAACCCGCGTCGGCCGATCCCGCCCTCGCCCCGGCTCCACATCGCCGAGCGGTGCTTCCAGATCGACTGCATCGTGCCGTAGGACCAGCGGTAGCGCTGGCGCCAAAGGACTCCCAGGGTGGCGGGCGCCTCCGTCCACGCGCGCGCGTCCTCGGCGTAGACAACCCTCCAGCCGGCACGGCCGATGCCGATGGTGATGTCGGTGTCCTCGGCCAGAGTCGCTGACGAGACTCCCCCGATGTCGAGGAGCGCGCGGCGGCGAAATCCGCCGATCGCGCCGGGCACGGTGGGCATGCACTCGAGCACGTCGTAGAGGCGCCGGTCGAGGTTGAAGCCCATGACGTACTCGATGTGCTGCCAGCGGCCAAGCATCCCGGAGCGGTTGCCCACCTTCGTGTTGCCCGCGACCGCTCCAACCGCGGGATCGCGGAAGGGCGCGACCAGATGGCGCACCGTGTCGCGCTCGAACAGGGTGTCTCCGTCGACGGTGACGAGGATGTCGTGGGCCGCTTCGGCCAGGCCCCGGTTGAGCGCCGCCGGCTTGCCGGCGTTGACCTGCCGCACCACGCGCACCCGTTCGAGCCCGAGTGACTCGACGAGATCCCCCGTCCCGTCGTCGGATCCGTCGTCGACGACGATGACCTCGAGCTCCGGGTACTCGCTCCCGGCGAGCGAGCGCACCGCGCGCTCGATGCCTACGGCCTCGTTGTAGGCCGGCACCAGGATGGAGACGGGCGGGAGGTACTCCTCCGCAGAGCCACGAGCCGCGAGCGTACGCACGTGACGCCGTGCGAAGAGCACGAGGGCCAGCGCACGCAACACGGCCAGCACGGCGATGACGATGAGCGCGATGCCGAGGAAGTCGGTCACGCCGCGGGCGACGGCGAGCGTGGCGACGAGCAGGCTGCCGCGCGCGCGCTGCAGCCCACGCGTCGGCGGCTCGGCCGTGGTGCGGGAGACTCCCGCCAACTCGGAGGCCCTCACGAAGCTGAAGCCGCGGGCTCGCAGCCGTGGGATCAGCGTCGACAGCGCGGCGACCGTCTGCGACCGGTCCCCTCCCCCATCGTGCAAGAGCACGAGGCCGCCGGTCGACCCTTTGGGAGTGGCTCCCCTCACGATGCCGGCCGCTCCCGGGCGAGCCCAATCGCGTCCGTCGAGGTCTGAGAGCACGAGCACGTAACCCTCGTGGGCGATCGCGGTGTAGGCGCGCGCCTGACGGGGGGTGGCCGAGGCAGGTGTCGAGGAATATGGCGGCCGGAACAGCCGCGGGCGCACCCCTGTGATACCAGCGATCGCGCTGTCGGTCGAGGAGATCTGGAGATCCCGCTCGAAGCTCGAGACCGAGCCCGGATCGACGTGCGTGAAGGTGTGGTTCGCGAGCTCGAAGCCGTCGCGGCGCAGCCCGCGGACCAGATCGGGCTCCCGAACTGCCTGCGCGCCGACCATGAAGAACGTCGCCGGTACGTTCTCGCGGCGCAAGACATCGACGATGCGCGGCGTCCAGCGCGGGTCGGGACCGTCGTCAAAGGTCAGCGCGATCCGCCGCCCGACCGGCGGCTCGTGCCCGACGAGCTTGCCCCCGCGCTCCACCAGCCCGGGTGGAGCGCCGGCGAGCGGACTCGCGGCGTCCGCCCCGGTGGGAGTCCGGCTCGCCCCCTGCGTGCGCACGGTGAAGCCCTGTACGAGCAACAGCATCATGAGCACGACGACGCAG
>JBBPXY010000029.1:0-6247 GCA_038200435.1 Solirubrobacterales bacterium | reverse complement strand
GATCGACCGCTTCGTCGCCGCCCTCGAAGGCGACGGCGTCTGGCCGATGGACTTCTAGCTGTAGCGCTCGACCACGCCGTCGGCGACTAGGTCGAGCACTCGCCGTTGATCTCCCGGGAGAGGCGCGATCCCCTCTTTGGCCTCGGCGACGATCGCGAGTGCCCGCTGTCGCGCCTCCGCCAGCGCACCGGTGGCCGCGATGCGGTCACACAGCTCCTCTGCACCAGCGGCGTCGAGGGTGCGAAGCGCGACCGCCTCCACAGCGGGATCGCGTTGCCGCGCGAGGATCAGCGGAAGCGTGACCGTGCCGTCGAGCAGATCGGTGCCGCGCCGCTTGCCGGTGCGCTCGGCCGGCCCGGACACGTCGAGCACGTCGTCCAGCAACTGAAACGCCAAGCCGATCCGCCGGCCGAAGAGACCCAACACGTCTGCCGCGCCCGAGCCGGCTCGAGCGCCAAGGCGGCACGCCGCTTCGAACAGGCGAGCTGTCTTCAGCTCGCAGCGCGCGAGGTAGCGCTCGATCGTCACCCCGGCGTTCCAGGCGTCCTCGCGCTGGCAGAGCTCGCCCCGAGCAAGGGCGGCCCCGGCGGCGGCGAGCTCGATGACGTCGTCGGCTCGCCCGCCGCCCGCGAGCTCGGCAAACGCACGGGAGAACAGGAAGTCGCCCGTGGCGGTGGCCGCGACCCGGCCGGCGACGGCCACGACGGTCGGGCGGCCGCGGCGCAGGTCGGCAGCGTCAAGCACGTCGTCGTGAACGAGACTCGCCGAGTGGACGAGCTCGACCGCCACCGCGGCGCGCACCGCCCCCTCGCGCTCGGCGAGCTCGCGGCCCGCCGCCAGGAAGACGAGCAGCGGCCGCAACCGCTTGCCGCCCGCGGCAATGGTCTCTCCGGCCTGACGGCCGAGCAACTCGCCGTGTCCCCCCGCGACCTCGGTCAGGCGCTCCTCCACCCTGGCCATCAGTCCCGGCACGTGATCGCCCGCGGCGCTGAGCACCGCGTCGAGCGCCGGCACGGCGGTCCCCGTCACGCGACTTCGCCCGTGTGCAAGGCGATGATGCCACCCGCCGTGAGGATCCAGCGCACGCGCTCGAGCCCCGCTCCGGCCATGACACCGGCCAGCGCGCTGGGCTCGGGAAAGCGCTTGACCGAGTTCGGCAGGTAGGAGTAGGCCTCGGGATCCCCGGCGAGACGCCCCAGCGAAGGGACGATCCGGTCGAACCAGGCCGCGAAGAACCACGAAAGGGGCGGCCGCTGGGGCGTGGTGATCTCGAGCACGACCACCCGCCCGCCGGGACGCACGACGCGAGCCATCTCAGCCAGACCGCGGTCGAGGTCGGAGAAGTTGCGCGCCCCGAAGCCGACCGTCGCGGCGGCGAACGAGTCGTCCGGATAGGGGAGCTCGAGTGCGTTGCCGCTCTCGAAACGCACTGCTGCGTCCGCGGGCTTGGCCTTGGCCCTCGCCCGCTCGAGCATCTCCTCGGAGAAGTCCGATCCGATGACCTCGCCCTCCGGGCCCACCCGGCGGGCAAGCTCGAACGCGAGGTCGCCCGTTCCCGTGGCCACGTCGAGCGCATGATCGCCCGGGTTGAGCTGAGCCAGATCGGCCGCCCGGCGTCGCCAGGTGTGGTGCAGTCCGGCGGTCATCACCGAGTTCATCAGGTCGTAGAACCCTGCGATGCGATCGAACATCGCCTGGACCTGTGGCTCCGGCAGCGAGCCGGCCTTCGGAGCGTCTATTTGAGCTGACCCAGGAAGCTCACCAGTGCGGCGAACTTCTCCGGCGAGTTCTTGGCGAGGCCCTCAAACGTGGGCATTGGTGCCGTCGGGTTGCGCAGTGTCTGCGCGATCGCCGCGGGCGGAAGCTTGTTGGCCACGTGCGTCAGCTGCGGGCCTGGCCCGTCGTTGCCGTTCTCACCGACCTTGTGGCAAGCGAGGCACCCCGACTGGGCCATGACCTCCTTGCCCTGGTTGAACGATACGAGCGCGGTGCCCTGGAGCGACGACGGCGCCTTCATGTCGATCTCGTTCGGTGAGCCGGCGTTGGCGCCGAGGTAGGTCAGGTAGCCCATGGCGAGGATCGACAGGATGCCCGCCGTGGTGGCGATCGGCCGCCGCTCCGGACGCCGCTCCGGGTTGCGGTCGTAGAACGGCAGGAGCATCAGCAGGATGATGCAGATGGTCGGCACGCCGATCGTCGCCAACGGGGTGAGGATCGGGGGCTTGATGACCCGCAGCACCTCGAAGAGGAAGAAGAAGTACCACTCGGGCCGGGGAACGTAGGTGGTGGTCGTCGGGTCGGCCTTCGGGCCGAGCTCGGCGCCGAGGATGAGCGACATGAGGATGATGACGATCATCACCACGCACGCCATGGCGCCGTCCTTGGCCACCGCGTAGGGGAAGAACGGCTTGCCCTTCGACTTCAGGATCGAGTACTCGCGGAGGTACTCCTCCTTGTCGCGTTGGTTCATCGCAAGATGGCCGATTTCGTGGCCGCGTGTGCCAGGGGGCGGCGCAGGCCGAGCTGGTCAAGGAAGCAGGGCGAAGTCTTTGGTGGAACCAAAGACGAGACCGATGACGCAGATCCAGCGACGGTATGCGCCGTCATCCGGGTGCGCGGGGTCGCGGAACCGTCCATCATCAGACCGGAGCCTTGTTGAGCTCTTCGGCGCGGTCGGCCTTGAACCACGGAGGCGCCGTCGTGCCGAGCTTGGCCACGAGGTAGAGGTGCGCGCCGATCATCGCCGCGATAGCGCCGGGCACGAGCAGCATGTGGATGGCGTAGAACCGGGAGAGCGTGGTGGCCCCGAACTCGGGGCCGGCTCTCAAGAAGTCCGAGAGGTACGGACCGACGATCGGGCCGGTGCCGTTGATGTTGACGCCGACGATCGTCGCCCAGTAGGCCCGTTGATCGAACGGCAGGAGGTAGCCGGTGAACGACATCGTCATCGTCAGGATCAACAGGACGACGCCAATGATCCAGTTCAGCTCGCGCGGGTACTTGTAAGCGCCGAAGAAGAAGGTGCGCGCCATGTGGAGGAAGACGAGGATCACCATCACCGCCGACCCCCACTTGTGCATGCCGCGCACGAAGGCGCCCAGGAACGCCTCGGTCGACACGTAGCGGATCGACTCGTAGGCCCCGCCCGCGGCGTCGGGCTCGTAGTACATGGCGAGGAAGACGCCGGTCACGGCTTGCGAGAGGAAGGCGAACATCGTCGCCGAGCCGAGGGTGTAGAACCAGTTGGTGCCCTTCGGCACCTTGCGGAAGAGCATCCAGCGCACGCCGCCGGAGAGGGAGGTGCGCTCGTCGATCCAGTCGACGACCCCGATGCCGGCTTCCTTGGCCTGCTCGAGCGGCGTCTCCTTCTCGCCGGTGCCGGGCCGCTTGGGCTTCGGCTGCAGGGCCGCTGGGAGGGGTGGCGTGGGGGGCTTGAGCTTCACGGTGGCCTACTTCTTCGGGGTGGAGAAACGACCGGGATACAGGTACTGGCCGATGCCGTCGGTGTCCTCGCCCGGATCGCGGTAGGACGGGAACCGCTTGAGCTGGGAGTTCACGCTGAAGCGGGGGCCGATCTCGACCTGGCCCTTTCGCACGCGCGTGTAGAAACGGTCGAGCGGGCGGACAGGCGGCCCGACGGTCGGCTTGCCCTGGAAGTCGTAGGAGCCGCCGTGGCACGGGCAGATGAACCGGGCCGCCGCTTCGGTGAAGCGCACCGGGCACCCGAGGTGCATGCACCGGGTCGACACGGCGACGAACGGCAGATCGCCGTTGTACTTGTCCGTGTCGATCGCCGGGTTGTGCTTGCGCATGTAGACGGTCGCCTTGCCCGCGTCACCGATCCCGTTGGTGAGGGTGAACACGCGGGGAACGTAGGTGTCGCTCGGGAACTCGCTGGGTGCGCCGACGGCCTGCCAGCTCGCCTTGCCACGCTCGAACACGGGACCGAGGGCGAAGCCGAGCGTCGGGAGAGTGAAGGCGGCCGCCGCGATACCGCCCATGCCGTGGGCGCTGCCGGTCATGAACCGGCGGCGGGTGACCGTTTCGCCCGCGAAGGCGCCCGGAATGTTCCGGTCGGCCGTGTAAGGGGACTTGGGTGTCTTGCGGCGGTCGGGCATGAGGGGTGAGACGGAGAGGGACTACGCATTGAAGCGCTTTTGGCATCGTATCGTCAACATGGCTACGGGCGTCACAATCCCCGTGCCCATTGAGGATCAGCGGGGTTGTGCCAACTCCCTGGCTGCTTGGCGCATCCGCTCGGGTGCGCCCCGCTCTCCGGCCCGGGCGGCGGCCTTGGCCGCCTCGAGCCCGGGCGAGCCTCCCCAGCCCACGGCGACGGGCCCCGCGTCCCACGCGGCCCCCGCTAGGTCTTCCCATTCGGCGACGCGCGCCTGCGCGCAGAGGGCGATCACGTCCGCGAGCTCCGCGACGGCCTCGACGTCTCCGAGCGCCGCCAGCCGGGTCAGCCCGATGGCGTAGAGCTGGTCGCCGAGCAGGAGGGCGAGATCGGGGTCGGCGGAGGCGACCACCCAGCCTCGTCCGCTGCCGTGCATTCGATGGCCTTCGAGGATGAGGTCCACAACGAGCTGGTACTCGGTTGGGTGCGCTTGCGCGCGAGGGCCTGCCGCCACGAGCGTCCCGGGCTCGGCGCGGAGGATCTCGGGCCAAGCGAGCGGGTCGACCGCCTTGGCCAACAAGCCCCCCTCCGCTTCGATCGCCGCGCGCAAGCGCATCATCCCCCCGCGCTTGTCACCGAGCTCGATCCCGGCCAGGTCGATCACGCGATGACCGCAAACGCCTGCGCCGCCGCCTCGACCGTGCGCTCGAGGTGCTCCGGCGTATGCGCCAGCGACGGGAACCACGCCTCGAACTGCGAGGCCGGCGGATACACACCGCGCTCGAGGAGCGCCCGGCACCAAGCGCCGTAGGCCTCGGCGTCGCAGGCCGCGGCGCCCGCGTAGTCGTGCACGGGCTCAGCTGAGAAGAACACCGTGAGCAACCCGGGCAGCCACGGCACCTGCACCTCGGCGCCGGCCGAGGCGGCGGCGTGGCGCAGACCGTCCGCGAGTGCCTCCGTGATCTCGGCCAAGCGCTCGTACGCGGCAGCGTCGAGCAGCCGCAGCGTGGCCAGGCCGGCAGCTACCGCAAGTGGGTTCCCGGAAAGCGTTCCCGCTTGGTAGACGCTCCCGGCGGGTGCGATGAGCTCCATCAGGTCCCTGTGCCCGCCGTACGCCGCGGCGGGCAAGCCGCCGCCGATGACCTTGCCCATGATCGTCAGGTCGGGCGTCACGCCTGATCGTTCCTGCGCGCCGCCGCGCCCGACACGGAAACCCGAGATCACCTCGTCGAACACGAGCAGCGCTCCTGTCGCGTCGGCGCGCTCGCGCAGGAGCTCGAGGAAGCCGTCCTGTGCCGGAACGAGACCCATGTTCGCCGGACACGGCTCGGCCAGAAGCGCGGCGAACTCGTGCGCCGCCGTTGCCTCCTCGAGCGCGGCGGGGTCGTTCCAGGGAATGACCACCGTTCCCGCCGCGGCCGCCGCTGGCACACCGGGCGAGGCGGGGATGCCCTGCGTGGCGAGGCCCGAGCCCGCCTCGGCCAGCAGCCCATCGACGTGTCCGTGGTAGGCACCTGCGAACTTGAGGACCGTCTCGCGCCCGGTTGCCGCGCGCGCCAGGCGCATCACGCTCATCGCGGCCTCGGTCCCCGAGGAGGTCATGCGCAGCATCTCGACCGACGGGATCCGGGCGGCCACCTCCTTCGCCAGGTCGACCTCGCCGGCGGTCGGAGCGCCGAAGGTGGTCCCACGAGCAGCCGCCTCGCTCACGGCCGCGAGCACCTCGGGATGAGCGTGCCCGTGGATGAGCGGCCCCCACGAGCAGACGTAGTCGACGTAGGAGTTGCCGTCGACGTCCCACAGCTCCGCCCCCTGCCCACGCTCCACGAAGATCGGATCGCGGCCGATGGAGCGCATAGCCCGCACCGGGCTGTTGACGCCGCCCGGGAGGAGCTTCAGGGCGCGGGAGTAGAGCTCGGCGGAGTGGACAGTGGACAGTCGACAGTCGACAGCGCCAGGGCTCGAAGCCTCACTGTCCACTGTGCACTGTCCACTGTCCACTAGGAGTGCCGCCGCTCCCAGTCCTTGAAGTCACGCGTGAAGTACAGCAGCCGCACTTTCTTGAACTCCGTCGACGAATACAGCGTCGAGCGCTCGTGAATACCCGTGTCCTGCGCGATCGCGTCGAGG
>JBBPXY010000028.1:0-16845 GCA_038200435.1 Solirubrobacterales bacterium | reverse complement strand
CAACATGGCGCAGTCGCTCGAGGAGAAGGTGCAGCACGGCGGGCGTCCGCGCGTCGACGACGACTCCTCGCACGCGCACTTCTTCGGCGTCGTCGACGAGGTCGACAACATCCTGATCGACGAGGCGCGCACGCCGCTCATAATCTCCGGAGCCCCGGAAGAGGCGGCGGACCACTACGCCAAGTTCGCCCGCCTCGCGCGGCAGATGGTGGCCGGCGAGCGCCCCGAGAACCTCGACCCGAAGGCGAAGAAGGCCTACGTCGCGGAGTTCGACTTCGAGTTCGACGAGAAGCACAAGACGGTCGCCGTCACCGAGCAGGGCGTGGCCAAGACCGAGCGGTTCATGGGCATCGACCACCTCTACCGGGCCGAGAACGGACACCTCGTCAACCACCTGCACCAGTCGCTGAAGGCGGAGTCGCTCTACAAGCGCGACGTCGACTACGCGGTGGTCGACGGCGAGGTGAAGATCATCGACGAGTTCACCGGCCGCATCCTCGACGGGCGCCGCTGGTCCGAAGGGCTGCACCAGGCGATCGAGGCCAAGGAGGGCGCGCGGGTGCAGGAGGAGAACCAGACGCTCGCGACCGTCACCCTGCAGAACTACTTCCGCCTCTACGACAAGCTCGCGGGCATGACCGGCACGGCTCTCACCGAGGCCACGGAGTTCATGAAGATCTACAAGCTGCCCGTCGTACAGGTGCCGACCAACCGCCCCATGGTGCGCCAGGACGAGAACGATCAGGTCTACAAGACCAAGGACGGCAAGTGGGCCGCGGTGGTCAACGAGATCGCCAAGCGCCACGAGAACTCTCAGCCGGTGCTCGTCGGCACGATCTCCGTGGAGGTCTCCGAGCTGCTGGGCGAGCAGCTGAAGGCCCGCGGCATCCCGCACACGGTGCTCAACGCCAAGCCGGAGTACGCCGAGCGCGAGGGCGAGATCATCGCCGAGGCCGGCCGGCCCGGTGCCGTCACGATCGCGACCAACATGGCGGGCCGCGGCGTCGACATCAAGCTGGGCGGCAACGCCGAGCACCTCGGGCAGCTCGAGGTGGCGAAGCTCGGCATCAAGCCCGGCGATCCCGACTACGAGGAGCATCTCCTGCGCGTTGTGCCGGAGATCGACCGCCAGCTCGCCGAGGGCCGCGAGCAGGTGCTGGCCGCCGGCGGGCTCTTCATCGTCGGCACCGAGCGCCACGAGTCGCGGCGCATCGACAACCAGCTCCGCGGCCGGGCCGGCCGCCAGGGCGACCCCGGCGAGTCGCGCTTCTTCCTCTCCGCCCAGGACGATCTCGTGCGGCTGTTCGCGGGCGACCGGATCTACAAGATCCTCGACCGTCTCGGGTCGGTCGACGAGGAGGGCAACGAGGAGCCGATCCAGGCCGGGCTGCTCTCCAAGCAGATCGAGAAGGCCCAGCGCAAGGTCGAGGAGCAGAACTTCCTCATCCGCAAGCGCACGCTCGAATACGACGATGTGATGAACCAGCAGCGTGAGATCATCTACCGCTACCGCGACGAGGTGCTCGAGGGCCGCGACATGGGCGGGCCCGCACGCGAGGAGATCGCGAAGGTGCTCGAGCGACTGATCGAGGAGTACACGCCGGGCGACTACATCGAGGATTGGGACCTCGACGGCCTGTTCGCGCGGCTCGAGGAGATCTTCCCCATCGGGTTCGGACCGGATGAGCTGCACGTCGACTCGGTCGATCGCGGCGAGCTGAACCGGCTCATCATCGAGGACGCCGGCCGGCTCTACGACGAACGCGAGGAGGCGATCTCCCCCGAGATCACGCGCGAGCTCGAGCGCTACCTGCTGCTCGACATCATCGACCAGCGCTGGCGCGAGCACCTGTACGACATGGACTACCTGCGCGAGGGCATCCACCTTCGCGGCTTCGCGCAGATCGATCCGCTGATCGCCTACAAGAACGAGGCGTTCGACCTCTTCACCGACCTGATGCACACGGTCTGGGCCGACTTCGCCCGCATGATCTACAACGTCGAGGTGCAGCTCGAGGGTGAGCAGGGCACGGCGCCTCAGAGCCTTACGACGCCGCGCGCAAAGCCGGGGGGAACCTCCACCGCGGGCGGCAGTTTCTCCTACTCGAGCGGAGCCTTCGATCAGCCGAGCGCTTTGGAGATGGCGGCCGCGGGCGCGGGCGTCACCGGTGCGGAAGCCGGATACGCCGGGCAGGAGCCCGATCCGCTCCCTCCTGTCACCCAGCGCCGCGTCGCCGACGACGAGCAGGTGGGCCGCAACGACCCGTGCTGGTGCGGGTCTGGCAAGAAGTTCAAGAAGTGCCACGGCACGTGATCAAGGTTTCCTAGAAAGTTTCCGATTCAGTGCGTGACTTTTGCTTCCGCACCGGATCTACCTCCATATGACACTCCTGCGCGGAAGCCGCTCGTGAGTCCCTGGCTCTCTGACGTCCTGCTGCGCTCCCAGAGCGACGAGCGTCTCGTGGAGCTCGCGCGCGAGGGGCGCGAGAAGGCGTTCACGACTCTCGTCGAGCGCTACCACCGGCCACTGCTCTCCTTCGCGCGCGGGCTCGGCGCCGGTCCGCGCGCCGAGGACGTGGTGCAGCAGGCGCTGATGCAGGCCTGGTCCTCCCTGTTGGGAGGCGCCGAGGTCGAGCACGTGCGCGGTTGGCTGCACCAGATCGTCCGCAACGCCACCTGGAAGTCCGCGGCGCTCGCGCCCGGCTCCGTCGAACTACCGGAAGGGCTCGTTGGATCACAGAGCCCTCACGAAGAGGTTGAGAGCCGCATCCGCGTGAGCACGATGGTGAGCGAGGTCAACAAGCTCCCCGACCGACAACGCGCCGCGCTGGTGCAGACGGCGCTCGAGGGCCGCAGCCGGCAGGAGATTGCCGTAGGGCTCGGATTGAGCGAGAGCGCCGTGCGCCAGCTCGTCCACCGTGGTCGCAGCACGGTGCGCGCCGCCTGCACGGCGCTGACTCCAGGCCCGATGCTTGCGTGGGCGGCGACCCCGCGCCATGGGTCTTCGATGAGCGATCGCGTTGCCGAGGCGCTGGCCGGTGGCGGTGCCGCCGGGATCACCGGTGTCCTGGTCAAGGGAGGCGTCGTCGTGGCGGCCGCCGGCGCCTTGGCCACGTCCACGATCGTCGCGCCGGATCATCCTCAGGTGAGCCGGGCGGGAGCTGCTGCGGTGGCTCCGCTGGTCCGCGAGATCGCTGAGAAGAGCTCGGCGTCCCCTTCCGCGCCCGGGGCCGGTGAGCGAGCAGGAGCGCAGTCCGCGAGCGCCGGTTCCGCCACAGACAGCGCTCACGGCCGCGGCCAGAGCGCAGCCGCTCGGGGCCGCAGTGCCGACCGGCACGGCTCCGCCGGTCGCGCCGATGGATCCCGACGGCGCGGAAGCGCTGAAGACTCCACCGCCAGGCCGGACGCCTCTGACCATCGTGGTCCGGGCGGCGGGGACGGGCCGTCCGGCGGAGACGGGGGCCACGACTCACACGTTGGCCCGGGCCCCAGCGGCTCTTCGGGCTCGGATGGCTCGCACAGCGGAAGCGGATCCTCGGGCGGCGAGGGGTCAGGCTCCGAGTCCTCCGGTCCCGGACCTTCCGGATCGGGTTCTGGAACCTCGGGATCGGAGTCATCCGGCTCCGGTTCGGATTCCTCCGGGCCCGGCTCGGGAGATCTGCCGGCAGACTCCGGCGGCTTGACCCGCCGAGACTATTCGGGCGACGATGGGCTCAGCGGCTCGGGCTCGGGCTCGCCCAGCGGCCCTGGCTGACGGCGGAGGGACCTACGGGCGCGCCCGCGCCCCTTTCGGCAGCCGCTCGGCGATCCGGCCGAGCCGCTCGCTCAGTCCCTGCAGCGGCTCCACGGCCGCGGCCAGCGTTGCGGCTGCGGCTCCCAGGTCATCCACCGAGGCGAGCACCCGGTCGAGTGACGGCGCCGCCGACTCGATCCGCGCCGCGGCCTCGAGCACCGCGCCCACGCGCCCCTCGAGCGCGGCCATCGACTCCAGTGCTCCGGCCGCGCGCTCGTCGAGGGACTCGATGCGCTCAGCTGCGGCGAGCACCTCGTCGAGGCGTTGCTCGGCACCCGCCACGCGCTCGGCCAAGCGCTGCTCGACCTCGGGCAGCGTGCCGGCCGCCAAGGCGAGCGCGTGCAGGTCGTCGAGCGCCCGGAGCAGCAGCCGCGGAGGGAGGGTTAGCGGGCTCACAGGGGCGGGTAATCTAGCCCCCGCATGCCTAGCGGAGCCCGGCTAGCGTGGGGTTGGACCGACCGAACAGGAGCGCGATGGCCCTTGGTCTCGCGTTCCCGTTCGGGATGGGGGCGACGCTCGTCTGCATTACCCTCGTCCTGCCCCACCGCAGCAACACGTACGAGATCGGTGTGCTCGTCGCGCCGCTGCTCGCTTTCGTGGTCAGCGGCGTGCTGCTGCGCTTCGGCCGCCGGTTGCCCACCGGCGCCTACTACGGGATCCTGGCCGCGGGGAGCGTGCTCATCACGGTCTGCGTCTTCTTCGGTGGGGACAACGCCTCCGCCTACCCGCTCCTCTACGTGTGGGTCGCGCTCTACGCGTTCTACTTCTTCCCCGTCCGCGTGGCGGTCGCGGAGATCCTGTTCGTCGCCGCGCTCTACGCCGGCGCCCTTCTCGCCCGCGACCTCACGTCGGTGCCCGAAGTCGAATGGCTTATGACGGCGGGGACGATCCTGGTCGCCGGCACGCTCATCGGCCGTCTCGTGCTGCAGGTGCGCGCGCAGGCCGCCGACCTCGCCGCGGTGGCCGAGATAGCGAACGGCATCTCGGGCGATTCCGATCTGACTTACGCGCGCGAAGCCATATGCGCGGCTGTCGCCGACTCGTGCCGGGCCGACGCGGTCGCGCTGCTCGAGGAGGGGAAGGGAGGTCCGCTCTCCTCTGTCGCGGTGTCGGGTTCGGACACTCTCGCGGGGGAGCTTCGCGACGCGGAGGAAGCGCGCACCGTGCACGCGAGCGGGCGGCGCGCGACGCTCAGGCGCGGCCGGCGCGTCGTAGGCATAGCCGAGCCCGTGCTGGTGGAGGGGCGCACGGCGGCCGTACTCGTGGTCGGCTGGCACCGCGGCCGGCCCATGGTTCCGGAGGAGCGCGCCAGCGCCGTGTCCCTCTTCGCCGCCGAGGCGAGCGTCGCCTTCGAGCGGGCACGGCGGCTCACATGGGAGCTCGAGCGGCGTGCCCTCGAGATCAACGACAACGTCGTGCAGGGCCTCGTTCTCGCGGAGTACGCGCTTGCGGCCGGGCGGGAGGAGGAGGGTGGCCGGGCGGTGGACGAGACGCTGGCGCGCGCCCGCGACCTGATGAGCGAGCACCTGCCTGATGTCAACCCCGGCGACCTCGTGCGCGAGCGGCCCTCGTCACTGGCGGCCCCGCCGTCGAGTAGCCTGGACTGAGTGAGCACTTCCGCCGCACCCGAGCCGACTCCCCAGCGGCTCGCCACCATCCGCGACCAGCTCAAGCTGCTCGCGGATTATCTTTGACCCGCCTGGACTGGCCGAGCGCGTAGAAGCGCTTGAGGCGCAGATGGGCGCTCCCGGCTTCTGGGACGACCAGGACCGCGCGGCGAAGACGAGCTCCGAGCATTCGCGCGCCCAGCGCAAGCTCGAGACCTACCGCGGCCTCGAGGCCGACGTGGAGGATCTCGCTCCGCTGGCCGAGATGGCCGACGACGACCCTGAGATGGCGTCCGAGTTCGAGGAGCAGATCGCCTCGGCCGAGGTGCGTCTTGCGGCGCTCGAAGAGCAGCGGCTCTTCTCCGGCCGCTACGACGCGGGCGACGCCCTGGTGACCGTCAACGCGGGCGCGGGCGGCACCGACGCCCAGGACTGGGCCGAGATGGTGCTGCGCATGGAGATGCGCTGGGCCGAGCAGCGGGGGTTCGGCACCGAGCTGCTCGAGGCGAGCGAAGGAGAGGAGGCTGGCATCAAGTCGGCGACCTTCCGCGCCGCCGGCGAAAACGCCTACGGCCTCTACTCAGCCGAGAAGGGAGTGCACCGGCTCGTGCGGCTCTCGCCCTTCGACGCGGCCAAACGGCGACAGACGAGCTTCGCCGGCGTCGAGGTTTCCCCGGTCGTCGCGGACTCCGGCGAGGTGGAGATCGACGACGACGACCTACAGGTCGACACCTACCGCGCGAGTGGCGCCGGCGGCCAGCACGTCAACAAGACCGACTCGGCCGTGCGTATCACGCACCGGCCCTCAGGAGTGGTCGTGCAGTGCCAGAACGAGCGCTCACAGACCCAGAACCGCGCGATGGCGATGGCGATGCTGCGCTCGAAGCTCGTCGAGCTCGAGGAGCGGCGGCGTCGCGAGGAGATCGCCAAGGAGCGCGGGGAGGCCCAGGACGTCAACTTCGGCTCCCAGATCCGCTCCTACGTGCTGCATCCCTACACGATGGTCAAGGACCACCGGACCGCGTTCGAGATGGGCGACGCGGCACGCGTGCTGGACGGCGACCTCGACGGGTTCGTGCGGGCGTACCTGCTGGCCAACGCGGGGTGAGGGTGCCGGCGCGGCTGAGGGCTCGGATCTGGGGAAGGAACAACGTCAGCTCAGGCGCGAGTGAAGCCTTGTTACCCCTATAGGGGCTACAGGGCTTCACTTACGGCATCGCTACGTCCTCGAAATCCGCTTCAGGCCGGGATTTCCTGGATCAGATCCCGCCTAGTCCTGTAGGCCCTAGCCCGCGGCCGTCTGCGCATACCGCAGCCCCATGGAGATCACCTTGCGCAGCACGATGATGAAGGCGGCCATGCCGAGATGGGCGAGGCTCGGTCGAGTCGCGAGTCGCAGGAGGCCGGCGGCCAGCAGGAACTCGAGGGTGAGGCCGAGTCCCGCGCCGAGGGCGCCTGCCGTCTCGCGTGGAGCCAGCGCGGCTCGCACCACGGCGATCACCGCGACCAGGGCGGCCATGCCGATCGCCACCTGCGCCCCGAGGGCGACGGCCTCCTTCACTGGTTGCGGCGCGGGCCGCGGAGCGCGGCCATCATCGGCGACGTGCCGCCTCCCGAGCCGTCCGGGTGGTCGTCGCCCGGCGAGCTCGCCTCGCCCTGCGCGCGCGTCAGGTCCTGCGCGAGGAAGTAGTTGAGCACCGTTCGGATGCCGGCAATCGCGCCGAGCTTGCCGATCTCCTCCCAGGACGGGGAGACCGCCGTGGAGAGGATGTCCGCGGCAAGCTGGAACTCCAGTCCAAGCGCCAGGAACCGGCCGAGGCCCAGGCGCAACGACTCGTACGAGCGCGGGCGGATGTGCAGCTCGCTTCCCACGTACGCCGCGAAGGAGCTCAAGACTCCAACCGCGATGATCAGCGCCCCGATGGCCTCCACGACGAGGGCGACGTTGCCCACGATGTCCCTGAGCGTCTCCTCCATCGCGCCGGACCCTACCCGGCTAGCCTGCGCCGGGATGGATGACACGTTGCACGACCTCGTGGCCCGCGCCCTGGCCGAGGACGTGGGCTCGGGCGACGTGACCACCGAGGCGACGGTCGACGCCGGAGCCCGCGCTCGCGCCCGCATCGTGCAGAAGGCGCCCGGGGTGATCTTTGGGCTCGACGCGGCCGAGGCGGCATTCCGTGCGCTCGATCCGGACGTGACCGTCGAACATCGCTGCGCCGAGGGTGAATGGCGCGAGGGGGGCGAGGTGCTCGACGTAACCGGCAGCGCCCGGGCGCTGCTCACGGCCGAGCGCACTGCGCTCAACCTGCTTGGCCGGCTCTCCGGGGTGGCGACGCTGACCGCCGTGCTGACCGGAGAGCTCGAGGGCACGAAAGCACGGCTGCTCGATACGCGCAAGACCACGCCGGGCCTGCGTGCGCTCGAGAAAGCAGCGGTGCGGGCGGGCGGCGGCGTCAACCACCGCGTCGGTCTCTACGACGCGATTCTCATCAAGGAGAACCACGCCGCGCTCGCGGGCGGGGTGGGGGAAGCGGTGAGGCGCGCCCGGGCGGCGGCGCCGGACCTGCCGCTTGAGGTGGAGTGCCGGAACTTGGCCGAGGTCGAGGAGGCACTCGAGGCCGGAGCGCCCCAGATATTGCTCGACAACATGAGCCCGGACGAGCTGCGGGCGGCGGTGGAGCACGTGTCGGGCCGGGCGATCCTCGAGGCCAGCGGGGGCATGAACGCCGAGACGCTCGGGGTCGCCGCACGCACCGGCGTAGACTTCATATCGGTCGGTGCGCTGACCCACTCGGCCCCGGCCCTCGACCTCTCACTCCTACTCGAGCCGCTGCCATGAACCTCCCCGTACTTCAAGCACCCCCGCCCGTCGCCCCGCTGATGCTCGAGAGCATCCCGGCCCTCCAGGAGGAGGTGCGCGGGCTGGCGCGTGAGCGCGGTGCGGTCATCCTTGCCCACAACTACCAGCTGCCCGAGATCCAGGACGTGGCCGACATCGTTGGCGACTCGCTCGAGCTCTCTCGCCGTGCCGCCGCTGCCGAGCAGCAGGTGATCGCCTTCTGCGGGGTGCACTTCATGGCCGAGACGGCGTCGATCCTCTCCCCGGAGAAGACGGTGCTGCTTCCCGACCTCGACGCGGGCTGCTCCCTCGCCGATTCCATTACCGCCGAGCAGCTGCGCGACTGGAAGGCAAAGCATCCTGGCGCGATCGTCGTGATGTACGTGAACACCTCGGCTGAGGTCAAGGCCGAGACCGACTACTGCGTCACCTCCGCGAACGCCGCCGCCGTGGTCGAGCACATCTACCGCGAGCACGGGCCCGACCAGGAGATCCTGTTCGGCCCCGACATGTTCCTGGGCGCCTACGTGGAGAAGGTCACCGGGCGTCCAATGCACGTGTGGGATGGCGAGTGCCACGTGCACGCCGGCATCCGTCCCTCCGACGTCACGCGCGTGCGCGCGGAGCATCCCGGCGCCGACTTCCTCATCCATCCGGAATGCGGATGCTCCACGAGCGTCATGGAGTACGTCGCCGCGGGAGACGTGGACTCCGAGGGCGTGCACATGCTCTCCACCGGAGGGATGCTGCGCTACGCACAGGCGCAGACCGGCGGCACGGCGGTCGTGGCGACCGAGACGGGGATGCTCCATCCGCTCCGCATGGCGGCTCCCGACGTCGACTTCATCGCGGCCAACGAGGCCGCGAGCTGCCGCTACATGAAGATGATCACGCTGCCCAAGCTGCGCGACACCCTGCGCGACGGCCGGCCCGAGGTGAAGGTGCCGGCGGACATCGCCGATCGGGCTCGCCTCCCGATCGAGCGCATGGTCGCCCTCGGCTGACGCGGCCGCCTCGTCAGTGCACGACGGCCGTGACGAGGTGGCCGATCCCAAATCCGACGGCCGCACTCAGGCCTCCGATCAGCAGCACCTGAATGCCGGCGCGCCTTCGCGCCTGGCGGGCGACGGTTCCCTTCGCCACGCCGAGGGCGAACAGGGCGACGAGC
Organism: Solirubrobacterales bacterium; assembly: GCA_038200435.1. GTDB lineage: Bacteria > Actinomycetota > Thermoleophilia > Solirubrobacterales > Solirubrobacteraceae > JBBPXY01. Next base: position 7,435 of record JBBPXY010000028.1, on the reverse strand, counting down.
GTGCAGGCGATCGAGACGAAGAACGCCAGGCCGAGCGGAAGCACGGCGTAGGGCCACAACGGAATGAAAGCCGCTGCGAGGTAGGTGAGGCCCACCACGAGGGCGTCACCGGCTGCCGCTCCGCCGACGTCGGGGGAGAGCCCGAGCTCCTTCTGCACCTTCGTGCGCAGGAAGACGTTGGGGTTGGCGGCCAGGCCGCGCGCGACCTGCTCGGCCGATTCCCGAGGCAGGCCCTCCTCTTCGAGCACCAGCGCGAGCTCGGCCGTCTCGCGTTGTGGGTGCGTGGCGACCTCCTCGCCCTCGTCGCGGATCTCCGCCGCATAGAGCGCCTCCTCGGCCTCGCTGGCGAGGAACGATCCGCCGCCCATCGCGATGGAGCCCGCGACGGCTTCCGCGAGGCCGGCCACGAGGATCGCGGCGCGGCCCGGGCTGGCCGCCGCCATGCCGGTCACCACCCCGAGGGGCACGAGCAGCCCGTCCTGGGCCCCGAGCACAAACTCCCGGATGCGCGAGAGCTTCTCTATCCGCGCGGCCTCGCCGAGCGCGTGATCGCGGATGTGGTCTCCGGCTTCGGCTCGGCGCTCCGCGGTTATCGCGGCGACGCCGCCGGTGTGCGCCACGTCGCCTCTAGTCGAAGTCGGCCGTGGTGTGCGGGCCGACGCACGCGATGGAGAGCTCGTCGGCGATGCCGCGGGCGGTCTCCACCACGTCCTCGTATGTGACGGCGTCCAAAGCCGCGATGATGCGGTCAGTCTCGATCGGCTCATCGAACACGATCCGCTGCTGAGCGGCGTAGCGCGCCACCGCGTTCGTGTTCTCGAACGCCAGCACGCGGGCGCCCGCCGCATAGGCGCGGGCACGCTCGACCTCGTCCTCGGTGGGGCCGCCCTCGCGCAGCTCGGTAACGATCTCCCGCATGCGAGCGTAGGCCTCGACGCAGCGACCCGACTCGAGGCCGGCGGAGAGCTGAAGGATCGGCACGTCGGCGAAGGAATGGGCGAGCGCGCCCACCGAGTAGGCCAGGCCGCGCTGCTCGCGGATCTCGTCGAAGAGGCGCGAGCCCATCGTCCCGCCGAGCAGCGTGGCGTAGACCGTGAGGGCGGCGCGGGCGGCGAGGTCGCTCACGTCGAGCTGCGGGCGGTAGGACATGCGCAGGTGCGACTGCTGGGAGTCGCGCTCCTCGACGAGCGTCTGCGGTGCCAGCGGAGTCGCCGGCTCGTAGGCCTCGCCGGGCTCGAGGGGTGGGAAGCGGCCGAAGAGGTCGTCCAAAGCTCCGTTGGCGGGTAACGCATCGAGGTTGCCCACGACAAAGGCCCCGCCGCGCGCTCCGGCCCAGCGCCGCTCGCGGAAGGCGACGATCGCCTCACGGGAGAAGGTGCGCAGATGCTCGGCCGGGCCGAGTACCGGGCGCCCCAGAGGATGGTCGCCAAAGGCCGCGCGATCGATCAGGTGCTCGGCCAGCATCGAGGGCTGGTCCTGGGCGCGCGCGATCTCCTGGATGACCACGCCGCGCTCCCGCTCGAGCTCGGCGGCGTCGATCTTCGGGCGCCCGACGAAGTCGGTGAGCAGCTCGATCGCCTCGAGCGCGCGCTCGGCACGTACCGTGATGTGGAAGGCGACGAGGTCGTGGCTCGTATAGGCGTTCAGCTGCGCGCCGATGCGCTCGGCGGTCGAGTTGACCTTGCGGTAGTCGTCGTAGACCTCGCCGCCCTTGAACACCAGGTGCTCGAGGAAGTGCGCCATGCCGTTCTCCTCGGGGCGCTCGCTACGCGCACCCGCATCGAAGGCGACGAGCGCGGTTACGGCACGCGTGCCCTCGAGTGCGACACGGTGCACGGGAAGCCCGTTAGCAAGCGTCGTCGACGTGGTGGACCCCATGGCGAAAAGACGGTAGCGAGTGCACATAATCCCTGCAAAATCGCGTGCAGAGGGCAGGAGAACCACCCTCGCGCCGCTAGGGTCCCGCGCCCATGGCCGCCACCTCAGATCGCACCACCACCAGCCGCCGCTTCCGCCGCAGTCCGGTAACGCCGCCGAGCACTCCAGGCAAGCGCGCCGCCGTTGCCGCCAGGCGCGGACCGGAGCACGTCGTGCAGTTCGAGGGTGTGTCCAAGCACTACGACCGCGACATCGGTCTCGACGAGGCGAGCTTCTCGGTGCGCCGCGGCGAGTTCGTCTTCCTCGTCGGCTCCACCGGCTCAGGCAAGTCGACGATCATCCGCCTGCTCATCAAGGAGTTCGAGCCGACGGCCGGCTCCATCCACGTGGCGGGTCGCGATCTCTCCGGGATCGGGCGCCGGCGCGTGCCCTACTACCGCCGCAACATCGGGACGATCTTCCAGGACTTCAAGCTTCTCCCTAACCGCACGGTGTACGACAACGTCGCCTACGCGCTGCAGGTCACGGGCGGGACGCGCCGCGAGATCCGCGAGAAGGTGCCCGACATCCTCCGCCTCACCGGGCTCTCGACGAAGCTCCACAACTACCCGGATCAGCTCTCGGGCGGTGAGCAGCAGCGCGTCTCGATCGCTCGCGCCTTTCTCAACCACCCGCCGCTCCTCCTCGCCGACGAGCCGACGGGCAACCTCGATCCCGAGACGTCGATCGGGATCATGCAGCTGCTCTACCGCATCAACCAGGCGGGGACTACTGTGCTCGTCGCCACCCACGACCAAGCCATGGTCGACAAGATGCGGCGCCGCGTCATCGAGCTTCAGCGGGGTCGAGTCATCCGCGACCAGGCCACCGGCCTCTACACCGACGACGAGTCGACGCGCGAGTTCGCCGCGCGCCTGCGCAACGATCCGCCGAAGCTGCCCGAGCTCTCGTGAGGCCCGTCTTCATCCTGCGCGAGGCGCTGCGCTCGCTACGCCGCAACGCCGTACCGAGCTTCGCGGCGATGGCCACCGTGCTCGTGACCCTCCTCGTGCTCGGGGTGTTCATCCCGATCGTGCAGGTGGCCACCGGCGCGGCGAACGACGTGCGCGGTCGCGTGGTCGTCGACGTGTTCGTGAAGGGGGAGGCCAAGCGCGCCGACCTCGACCGCGTGCGCGCCGCGATCACGCGGACCCCACACGCCGGCGCGATCGAGTTCGTCTCCAAGCAGCAGGCTCTGAAAGAGCAGCGCAAGCAGCGCGGCGCGCTGTACGACCTGCTCAGTCGCAACCCGTTGCCCTACACATTCCGCGTCACTCCGGATAAGCCCGACAACGCGGTCCTCCTGAAGAACGCCCTCACGACCACCGGTGCCGACGGCCGCCCGCACGGCATCGATCCGGCAATCGACAGCGTCTCGGGGAAGGAGCGCGACACGCGCAAGATCCTCACGATCGCCAACGGCGTGAAGATCACCGTGGCCATCCTGGGCTTTGTCCTCATCGGCGCCTCGATCCTGCTGATCGCCAACACGATCCGGCTCTCGCTGTTCGCGCGACGCCGCGAGATCGAGGTGATGAAGCTCGTGGGCGCGACCGACTGGTTCATCCGCTGGCCGTTCGTGGCGGAGGGGGTGCTCGTCGGGGCGTTCGGAGCGGCGCTCGCGGTGCTGCTGCTTTTGGTCGGAAAGGTCGCGCTGGTCGATCCCCTCGCACACGACTACGTCTTCTACGCCAGCTCGCACACCATCGACTTCCGCCTGCTCATCGGCATTCTCCTCGCCGCCGGCGCGGCTGTCTCGGCCTTCGGCTCGGGCCTGTCGCTGCGCCGCTTCCTGCGCGTCTGACACCCCGCGGCCCGCGCGGGCCGCCCCGATACCCTCACAGGCTGTGTCATCCCGCCCCGGCGTACGTCTCGGCCCCCTCGTCGGGGGCATCCTTCTCATCCTCCTGGCGCTCGTCATCGGGCTGTTCCTCGGCGGGCATCCCAACCTCCTGCCCGGCTTCCTGCGCAGTGCCTTCGTCGACGATTCGAAGACGCGGCTCGTGCAGGAGACGCTCAACATCGTCGACGACGACTACTACCGCAAGGTCGATCAGAAGGAACTGGTGAACCGCAGCGTCGACGGCCTCGTCGGCAGCCTGCACGACCAGTTCTCCCAGTATTTCGATCCGCGCAGCTACGCCGCCTTCCAGCGGGAGTCGAACGGCGAGTTCTCCGGCGTCGGCACGTCCGTCATGGGCGTGAAGAGCGGTCTGCGCGTCGCGCAGGTCTTCCCGCGCTCGCCGGCCTCGAAGGCGGGCATACGCGCCGGCGACATCATCGTCGAGGTCAACGGCAAGTCGCTGGCCGGGCGGCGGTCGACCGAGGCCAGCGGGCTCATCCGCGGGAAGGCGGGCACGGCGGTCACGCTCACCTACATCCGGAGCGGTCACCGCACGACGAAGCGCCTCACCCGCGCGGCGCTGACCGTACCCCCGGTCGAGTCCCGGACGATCCTCTTCCACGGGAGCAAGCTCGGCTACGTGAAGCTCCTCCAGTTCTCCTCCGGCGCGCACGGCGAGGTGGGCAAGGCGGTGAAAGCCCAGCTCGCCAAGGGCGCGAAGGGCATCGTGTTCGACCTGCGCCACAACCCGGGGGGCCTGCTCGACGAGGGTGTGCTCGTGTCGAGCGTCTTCATCCCCAAGGGCGTGATCGTGTCGACCGACGGGCGCCACCGCCCTAAGCACGTCTTCAACGCGGAAGGACCGACACCCGACCCCACGGGCCCCCTCGTGGTGCTGGTCGATCGCGGCACCGCCTCGGCAGCCGAGATCGTCACGGGCGCGATACAGGACCGCCACCGCGGCAAGGTGATCGGCACGCGGACCTTTGGCAAGGGGGTCTTCCAGGAGATCCGCAACCTGTCCAACGGTGGCGCGCTCAAGATCACCGTCGGGGAGTACTTCACGCCCACCGGCCGCAATCTCGGTGGCGGCGGGGTCAAGGAGGGCCGGGGCCTGCAGCCAGACGTAAAGGCCTCCGACAACCTGAAGACCAAAGCCGACGAAGCTCTTCAGGTCGCGCTGCGCACGCTCGCCGCCGAAACCCGGTGAGCCAGGACGAGCGCGGCTCGGGAGGCCCGAGCGTCGCGGTGCTCGATCGCCGCGGACGCTTCACGATGGCCGAGCCGTTCTTCGCCCGGGGCCGCAGCCTGGCGGTCAACGGCAGCAAGGGCCGACCTGGCGACCTGGTGCTCGTCGAGGCGGGTGGCGCCCGCGCACGGGGTAAGGGCCACGCGACGGTGCGCAAGGTCATCGGGCGTCCCGCCGTCGCGCGCGACGTCCTCGAGGCGCTGATGCTCCACCGTGGCCTCGACCGCCGCTTCGACCCGGCCGTCGAGCGCGCGGCCCGTGAGACGACAGGCGGCGATCACCCTCGCCGCGACCTGCGTGACGTGACCACCTTCACGATCGATCCCGTCTCGGCCCGCGACTTCGACGACGCCGTCTCCGCCGAAGACCTCGGCGGCGGCCGGCGCCGCGTGTGGGTGCACATCGCCGATGTCTCGGCGTTCGTGAAGCCCGGCTCGCCCGTCGACCGCGAGGCCCATCGCCGCGGGACGAGTGTCTACGTCCCGGGCGTGGTCGAGCCGATGCTGCCGCACGTGCTCTCGGGGGGCGCGTGCTCGCTCGTGCCGGGGGAGGACCGGCTCGCGGTCACGGTCGAGATGGAGCTCGCAGGCGCGCGCGTGGAGCGCGCGGCGTTCTACCGCTCGCTTATCCGCTCCGACGAGCGCCTCGACTACGACCGCGTGGATCGGATCTTCGCGAGGGAGGAGAAGGCGGGCAAGAGCTGGGCCGGGCCGCTCGAGGTCGCCCGATCGGTCGCCGCCGAGCTCGACCGCGCGCGCGCCGAGCGCGGTGGGCTCATCGTGGAGAGCAGCGAGCCCGACTTCACCTTCGACTCCGACGGCCATGTCCTCGAGGTCGACGCGACGGAGCAGACCGAGTCCCACCGCCTGATCGAGCACCTGATGATCACCGCCAACGAGCAGGTGGCGCGCGCGCTTGACGAGGCCCGAGTCCCGGCGCTCTACCGCGTCCACGAACGCCCGGAGCCCGACTCGGTCAGGCGGCTCGTCGAGCAGCTCGCCTCGCTCGACGTCGCCACCCCGCCGTTGCCCAAGCAGATGAGCCCACAGCAGGCGGCCGACCTCGTGGGGGAGATCTCGGTGTCGGTCGACAAGCACGTCAGGCGCACCGGTCGCGGCCGGCGGGCGCTCACCTCGCTCGTCCTGCGCTCGCTCAAGCAGGCCTCCTACGGGCCGCGCAACCTCGGTCACGCCGGGTTGCAGTCGCTGCGCTACTGCCACTTCACCTCACCGATCCGCCGCTACCCCGACCTCGTCTGCCACCGGGCCCTCTTGTCGTTGGTCGGAGGAGGAGAGGACGCGCCGGAGGCCTCCCGCCTGGAGGAGGCGGCTATCTGGGCCTCGGGCCGGGAACGGAACGCGATGTCTATCGAGCGCGCCGCCGACGACGTCGCGCTCTGCTTTCTCCTCGAGCGCGCGTTGTTCGAGGGCGGCTGGGATCAGACTTGGGAGGGCGAGGTGACCGGCGTGATCGGAGCGGGCGCGTTCGTCACATTCGGCCGCGGCTACGAGGGGCTCCTGCCCGTGCGTCGCATGCGCGGCGACTGGTGGGAGCTGAACGAGCAGGGAACGATCCTCCACGGCACGCGCACTGGGGCTGCGATCCGCCTCGGCGACGCCGTTCAGGTGAAGGTGGAGCGGGTGGAGACGGCGCGCGGGCGCGTCGATCTCGTCCCGGTCGAGGATCTCAGCTGATGGCCAAGAAGGGCGGAGGCAAGAAGCCGGGCGGCGGCGATATCGCGACCAACCGGCAGGCGTCGTTCAAGTACGAGCTGCTCGAGCGCTTCGAGTGCGGGCTCGTCCTCACCGGCACCGAGGTCAAGTCGCTGCGCTCGGGTAAGGCACAGATCAAGGATGCCTACGCGTCGATCCAGGACGGCGAGGTGTGGCTGCACAACCTGCACATACCGCCCTACGCGCCCGCGAGCCGCGAGAACCACGACCCGGAGCGCGACCGCAAGCTGCTGCTGCACCGCCGCGAGATCGAGCGGCTCATAGGCAAGACGAAGGAGCGCGGCCACACCCTCATCCCGACGCGGCTCTACTTCAAGGACTCACGCGCGAAGGTCGAGATCGCTCTGGCGCAGGGCAAGGACCGCTTCGACAAGCGCCAGTCCATCCGCGAGCGCGAGACCAAGCGCGACATGCAGCGGGCGATGCGGGAGGCGAACCGGTAGTGGTCCGGCGCTTGTAGACGGCGTCGGGTCTTAGGAGAGCGAAGGAGTACCGACGGTTTCTGTCCACAAGTTCGCCTGGGCGACGGCCATGGACAGAAACCGTCGCATAGAGGCTGTTGCGTAAGTCCCGGTCTGTCCGGACCGTTTAAGAGGCTTTGGTGATGGGCCAGAACTTCTTGTCTTGTGATCGTGATCAGGATTATCTGATGCCGCCGAGCGTGCGGGAGTGGCTGCCGGCGGAGCATCTCGT
>JBBPXY010000027.1:0-13345 GCA_038200435.1 Solirubrobacterales bacterium | reverse complement strand
TACTTCTGGCAGATCGAGCTCGACGAGGACGATCGGCCCACGGGGCGGGATCTCGTCGAGGGCGGCCCGCCTGCGCCACGGTGACGAAGATGCCGGCGAGTGCGGCGGCGGCGGCGTGGATCGTGCTCCTGATCGCCGGTTGCGGTGGTTCCCCCGGGCCGGCTCTTCCGCCCGACGTCGTCCCGGTTGGAGTCGGTAGCGGAGCGGCGTACCGGCCCCCTCCTCTGAGCCGAGACGTTCGCCGGGCGCGCCCCGTCGGACGTATGCGGTGCTCGCGCGCGTCCGCGAAGCGCGCTGGGGCGCACGTCGAGCTGATCGTGAACCGTCACGTCGTGCTCCTGCCCGCGGGCGTCGGCGTGGCCCCGCCGTACCACCGCCGCGGTGCGTACGTTTTCTCGGGCCGCTGCTCGTATCCGGTCCGCACGCTCGAGCCGACCGGGGTCGTCGAGATCGCTGCCGTCAAGGGCGGGCCGCCCACGCTCGGCGAGCTCTTCTCCCTCTGGGGCCAACCGCTCGGCCCAGCGCGCCTGGCCGCGTTCAAGGGCCCGGTGGCGACCTGGGTCAACGGGAGGCCCCATCGCTCCGACCCCCGGTCGGTGGTGCTCTCCCGCCACGCGGTGATCGTGCTCGAGGTGGGCCCGCGAATCCCGCCGCACGCAAGCTATTCCTTCCCCCCTGGCCTCTGACGCGCCCACTAGAGTCGGGCCCCGATGAACCGCCTCGCTGCGCTCGTCCTGCTCGCCTTGCTCGTGCTTCCGGCCGGCCTCGCACGGGCTGACGGCGACCCGCCGAGCGACGTCCTGATCAGCCAGAACGTCTACTACCCCTACTCGCCTCCGGTGTCGGCCGCGAATCAGAAGGTCCTGACCAAGGCGACAGCCGACGCCAAGCGGGCCGGCTACCCCATTCGCGTCGCCATCATCGCCGGGCAGAACGATCTCGGCAGCGTCCCCACCCTCTTCGGCCGCCCCCAGCAGTACGCGAAGTTCCTTCAGAGCGAGATCACGTTCAACAAGCCGCGCCCGCTCCTCACGGTCATGCCCGCGGGCTACGGATGGGTGGCGGCGGGCGCCGAGGCCGACCGCGTGATGAAGGGGTTGCCGGCGCCTGGCCTCGTCTCCGAGTCGCTCGCGCAGGGTGCCGCCGGAGCCGTCGCAAAGCTGGCCGCGGCCGCTGGGCATCCCATCCCAGCTCCCGCGCTCGCCGCAGGCTCGAGCAGCGGCTCGGGTAAGGGCAAGTCCTCCACTCCCTGGTGGGTCTTCGTGGTGCCGCTCGTTCTGGTCGGGCTCGCCGTGGTGCTCCTGGGCCGGCGCTCCAGGCGCAGCGAGGACGGCGAGCAGGCGATGAGGCGCTAGCCCACCCCGTAGAGTGAGCGGCACTCGGTTGCCGTACGGCGCTTGCGGACCGCCGCGGTGCTGCTCGAGGTGGGACACGGCTACCCACCCGCGGCCTAGGCGGTCGCCGGCCTACTCCGGCGCGTTGATGAGTTCCGGCCCCTTGAGCGTGTACTTCGTCCGGAAGGCTCGTATCGCGTCGAACACCTTCGGGTTGAACGACTTGCAGCCGAGGATGTGGGTCCAGGCAGTCGCCGCCACCGCGTAGGGCATGCCCGTGTCGTTCTGGAAGACCAACGCGTACTGGCCGGGCGTGAACGGACCTGCCTGCTCGTTGAAGACAGCCTCGAGTTGGCTGACCTCGGGCTTGGGCAGGCCGGGGCGGTACTGGATCAGGACCCGGCCGTGCTCCAGGGCGTGGAGTAGGTTCTCGGCCGCGGGGGGGCCCTGGCCGACGTAGTCGCCGTCCGAAGCCGGCGTCTGGTTGTGCGGTCCGAAGACCGGGGGGTTGGTCTTGTACTTGACCTTCCCGGCGACGTGGTCGCGATCGTGCGGGCCGGCTACGAAGCTCTGCACCGTGCAGCCCGCCGCCTTGGCCGCCGCGGCCAGGTCGGTGATCTGCACCGCCGGGAGCTTCGCCGAGGTCCCTCCCGTGCCGGGCTTGGGCTTCTTCGCGCCGCCCCCGGAGGCCGAGATGGCGATGATGATCACGGCGACGAGCGCCACGGTGAGCACGGCGGCGGTCGCGAGTCCCAGGCGCTTCTTGCGGGCGGCAGCGGCCTCCGCATCGCGCTCAGCGGCCAGGCGCTCCTCGCGCCGGCGCTCCTTCTCTTCCTGACGGCTGGCCACGGGAGGAAACCCTAGCTGGCGGCGAGCCGGCGGCGAGCCGCAGGCCGCGCAGTGGACACGGGCTCGGCCCAGCACTCGTCGACAAATGCGCCGATCTCGTTCGTCAGGCGGTCAGGGAACAGCCGCAGTTCGAGGATCGAGTTGGCATCGAGCAACCGGCCATTCGGGAGCTCCCGTGCCAAGCAGTCAGCGTCTGAGAAGGGATGGATCGGGTCACGCGGATGACCGATCACGAGGGCCGGAGCGGTGAGGGTACGCCGCTCGGTGCGGTGCGGGGCGATCCTCCCGAAGAAGAGGCCTTGGAGCACAGCGCCGCTCGGAGCCGGGTCCTGGCGCAGCGTGTCGAGCCCCACGTTCAACAGGTCGGGTGCCATTCGCCGCGGGATCAGGCGGGCCGCGGTCTGCACGAGGCGCATTGCGGGCTCACCCGCGGTCATGGCGAGCATCATCGGCGTGAAGGCAACAGCACACGCGACAAGGGCGCTGTCCAGCACCGGCATCTCGACGATCATGCCGCGCAGCCGGTCGCCGGCCAGCGATGCGACTTCGAGCGTCACGTTGGCTCCCAGCGAGGTGCCCCCGACGACGGCTTCCTCGAGCTCGAGGTGATCCATGAGCGCCACGACCTGGGTGGCGAATTGGCTCATGGAGTAGAGCGTCATGTCCTTGGGCCGGGCGGACTCCCCGTGCCCGAGCAGGTCGAGCGTGACCACGCGGTGCCCCCGCGCCGCGAGTGAACGGGCCAGCGGAAATTGCATTCTTTGAGACAGCAGCAATCCGGGTAGGAGGATCGTGGTGCGCTCTCCCGACCCGAAGACCGAGTACGCCAGCTGCCGACCGTCGTGCGAGAACCGCCGCATGGGCGCGCAGCATAACCTGCCAACCTTCGTGTCTGCGCGCGCGTTTGAGGGTGCATGGCCGTCGAACCGTCGCGAAATCTGGATGTAGGGTCGATAATCAGGCAATGGAAGCCTCTACCGCGCCACGAACGGCCGCCCTCCCCGCCTCGCGGGCGAGCGGCCTGCGCTCCCAGCGGCTCCTGCGTCTCGCCTCCGACGACCGGCTCGTGGCGCTCGTGCGCGCCGGCAACCAGGCGGCCTTCGAGACTCTTTACGACCGCCACCACCGGCCGCTGCTCTCGTTCTGCCGGCACATGCTCGCGGATCGCGGGGAGAGCGAAGACGCCGTCCAGCACACCTTCATCGCCGCATACAACGACCTGGCCGGGTCCGACAAGGAGATCCAGCTTCGCGCGTGGCTCTACGCCATCGCTCGCAACCGCTGTCTCACGATGCTTCGGGCGCGTCGCGAGCAGCCGACCGGCGAGGAGCTCGAAGTTGCGACCGAAGGCCTCGCGGACGAGGTGGAGCGGCGCTCCGACTTACAGCAGCTTCTCGGCGACATGCGCGAGCTCCCCGAGGAGCAGCGCGCCGCGCTTGTGCTCGCCGAGATCGGGGCCCTGTCTCACGACGAGATCGCCGAGGTCGTCGGCGTGCCCAAGGCCAAGGTAAAGGCGCTCGTGTTCCAGGCCCGGTCTTCCCTTATCGCCAGTCGCGACGCGCGCGACATGTCGTGCCAGACCGTGCGCGAAGAGCTATCGACGGCGCGCGGTGGCGTGTTGCGCCGTGGGCCGCTGCGCCGCCACCTCGCCGGCTGCGACGGGTGCCGCGAGTTCGCCGGCCACGTCAAGCACCAGCGCGCCGCGCTGGCGATCGTCCTGCCCGTCATCCCGACGCTGGGCTTGAAGCAGGGCGCCTTGTCCACCGTGATCGGCGCCGGAGCCGCGGGCGGGGGTGGAGCGGCGGGAGTTGCTGCCGCGGGCGGGGGCATCGCCTTCATCGGGTCGAAAGGTCTGGCGGCGAAGGTCGTGCTCGGCGCCGCGGTAGCCGCCAGTGGCGCCGCCGGCACGGCCGCCGTTGTTCAACAGGTCGATACCGGGTCGGTGGGCTCGCTGGTGCGGACCCACAACGCCTCTTCGCCTCGTTCCGGGTTCCAGGCGCCTGACGGCCGCAAGGCGACCGTCTCCTTGAGCGCGAGGGGGATCGCTGCGGCCGCCGGTGCCGCTTTGTCTTCCGCTTCCGGCACTGCTGCGGCCAGCGGCCACGCGCGCCGCAGCGCGGCCCACACCGCCGCGCACCAACGGACCGCGGCGCACGGGCCTCATCAAGCTTCTCGTCATTCCTCGCACGCCTCGTCTCCCGCCGGAGCAGGCGGCAGCCCAAGCGGGTCTGCGAACGCTCCCGGCGCCGTGGCGCCAGAGACGTCAGCTTCCGCGCCCGCTGAGGGGCACCACGGCCATCGCGGGCATCACAAGAAGAAGCACCACGATCGCCGCGATTTTGGGCGCTCGCACCGGCGCCATCGCGCAAAGGCCCATCCCGTTCACCCTGTACATCCCGCCCACCCGGCGCCCAAGCTGCGTCTGCCCGCGCGCATCCACGTGAAGCATCGCCACGCCGCACCGCGCATCCCGAGAGTCGGTCGTCGCGGCCACGGCCACCACCGCGACTAAAGCCCGCTAGCTCGCGCGCATCGCCGTCGCCGTGCGGTGCGCCAGCGCCATGGTGGTGATCATCGGGTTTGTCCCCGAGGCGGTGGGGAATGCGCTCGCGTCGCCGATCCACACTCCCGGCGTGTCGTGTAGTTCTCCGAACGGCCCGGCGACGCTCGTCTTCGGGTCGGAGCCCATGCGGCACGAGCCCATCTGGTGCAGGGAGAACGTCATGTGCTCGTAGGGGTCGAGCGGACCGTCGTGCGCGGCCTTCGCAAAGGCGCCGACGTCCTCGCCCCGGCGCCACTGCGTGAGCTTGCGGTGGAACGTAAAGACCTCCTCCGCGCCCGCCGCGTCGTGGAGCTTCACCATCTCTTCGAGGCCCCGCCGGAAGATCTTCTGGTCGAGTGGGTCGGTCATCCGGTAATGATGCACGGGGTTGCCGGCACGGTCGATCGTCACCCGCCCGTGCCCGCGGGCGCGGATGAGGAAGACGAACGACGAGGTCGAAGGGCTCTTGGCCATCGTCTCCTTGTGCTGCTCTCCCGTCACCCACGGCACGGCCGAGCCGCTGACTCCTGGCGAGGCGTGCGTGCCCTCGATGAGGAAGCCGTGACCCTCCTCGAGGTCGGCGAACTGGTGCGAGAGGCCCGTCTGCGGCGCTCCCCACCAGCCCTTCTGCGGATCGGCGTAGATGCCGGCCACCGCGGTCGCCGGATGCAGGCGCAGGTAGTCGCCCACCGCCGGGCCGCCGAGACCTGAGCGCAGCAGCAGCGCGGGCGAGTCGAGTGAGCCACACGCCACCACCACCTGGGGCGCGCGCACCGTCACCCGGGCCTGCACGCCGTTCGGGTCCGCGTAGGTGCCCTCGACGCCGGCCGCCCGGCCGTTCTCGACGAGGATGCGCTCCGCGCGGCAGCGCACGACGAACTCGCTTCCGGCGTCGGCGGCGTCCTGCAGGTAGGTCTTGAGCGTGCCCTGCTTGGAGCCCGACTGGTCGCCGAATCCGAGCAGCCCGGCCACTTCGGCGTCGTAGGTGTCGGGATCGGTGTTGCGCGCGACGCGGCTGAAGTCGTAGCCGAGCTTCTGGCAGGCCTCCTCGAGGCGCAGGTGCGGGCCGTTGTAGTCCGAGGCCTTGTCGGTCACGCCGATACGCTCCATGACGGCGTCGAGGTGCGAGTCGTAGTCGCCGCCGTCGAGACCTTCGAGCCCGAACTCTGAGGCCCACTCGGCGCGCACCGCATCGGTCGTGCGCAGGCAGTTGGTCCAGTTGACTGTCGTGCCGCCGCCGAGGTTGGAGCCGGCCATCAGGACGATCTGACCCTCTGCGGTCTGGGTGAGGCCGCCCGCGCGGTAGAGGTTCTCGTAGGCCCAAAGCTCGAGCTGGTTGAAGTCGGACTCGTTGAAGTAACCGCCCGCTTCGAGCACGGCGACCTTCTTGCCCGCCTTGGCGAGCTCGCCGGCGATGACGCCGCCGCCGGCTCCCGACCCCACTACGCACACGTCGGCCTCGAGCACGAGGTCTTCGCCGCGGGGCTCTGTCACGCGGATCGTCTTGGGCACGTCCGGCGGCACCGAGCGCGGGCCGGGGTAGCCGAGCGCCTCCCAGTTCGGATTGCGCCCCGTGTTCGGGTCGGGCACCGCGTAGAAGAGGAGCAGCGTCAGGCCGCGGAGCGCGGAGATCCCGGCGAGCGCTTCGGGGGAGGAGTCCTCGACGCCGTGGATGATCTGCTCGCGAACTTCCTGCGGCGCGTCGGCGAGGCCCTGCTGGCCGAGGGCGTCGAGCAGCTGGCGCATGCCCTCGAGCTGCTCCTCGGGCGCCTGGCTCAGCGTCTGCTCGACGAGGTCGGGCACGGCGAGGTCGGAGGCGGTACGCCCCCAGAACCCACCCGGGTCCTCCTCGCGCTCGATGGCGGGCACGAAGGTGTCGCACACCTTCGCCAGCGTGTCGCGCTGGATCTCTGAGAAGACGACGGAAACGGCCATGCTCTCTCCTCTACGTCTGCTTGAACCGGGGGCCGGCGGAGTGCCGACCCTACTCCTCCGCCGGCCGCTACCGTTCCACTCCGGCGCTCAGGCCGGTCAACGACTTCAGGAGGAGACGACCATGGCACCGCAACCCCGCTCTCTCAACGGTCTGGTCGTGGCCATCACCGGCGGCGCGCGTGGCATCGGGCTGGCTACGGCGCGCGCGCTCGTGCGCGAGGGCGCCAAGGTCTCGCTCGGCGACATCGACGCTGCGCTGGCCGAGCGCGAGGCGACCGCTCTCGGCACCGGCAACATCGGCCTGCCGCTCGACGTGACCGACCGAGCATCGTTCGAGCGTTTCCTCGACGAGACCGAGAAGGCGCTGGGCAAGCTCGACGCGCTGATCAACAATGCGGGCGTCATGCACATGGAGCGCTTTCTGGAGGAGGACGATGCCGCCGCGATCCGGCAGGTCGACATCAACCTGCACGGCGTGATCATCGGCTCGAAGCTCGCGCTTGCGCGCTTCACCGCGCGCGGCAGCGGGCACCTCGTGAACATCGCCTCCTCGGCGGGCAAGTTCGGGATCGCGGGGATCGCGACGTACTCGGCCACGAAGTTCGCGGTCGTCGGGCTCACCGAGGCGCTGCGCACCGAGCTGCGTGGCACGGGTGTGCAGCTCTCGGTTGTCATGCCGGGGATCGTCAACACCGAGCTGACCGACGGCGTCACGGGAGAGACCCGCGGCGTCAAGCCCCTCAATCCCGATGATGTGGCCGCCGCCATCGTCGAGGCGCTGCAGACAGGCCGCTTCGACGTCTACGTGCCGAAGTCACTCGGCTCGATCTGGAAGACGATGGCGATCCTGCCGCGGCGCGCGAACGAGGCGATCGGCCGCGCACTGAAGAGCGACCAGGTGATGCTCGACCCCGACAAGCAGCTCCGCGCGGGATACGAGCAGCGCGCGCGCCAGAGCGAGCCGCGCCTCGAGGCCGCCGACGCGCCGGCCGAGCTGCCGGAGAAGGCGGAGGCCGGCTAGAGCCAATCGGCGATCAGGCGCCCGATCAGCGGGCCCTGATCCTCCTGGAGGAAGTGGCTGGCCTCCGGGATCACGTGGTGCACCTCGGTGTTCAGCGCCGCGGCGAACCGGTGGCCGGTGTCGAGGTCGAGGATCGGGTCGTCTTCGGCCCAGAGCACGAGCTTCGGGCGCGCGTCGCCGCGGAGCGACTCGAGCACGCGCTGGCCCTCGGCGCCGCCGGGCGCCTCGGGTGACTGGGGCAGGATGAGCGGAAACGCGCGCGCGCCGGCCTTCGAGGCCGCGTCCGGATAGGGCGCCTCGTAGGCGGCGATGACCTCGTCGCCCGGGTCGTTCTTGCATGCGCCGCGCACGAGCATCCCGACGGGCAGGTCCTCGGTCTTGCGCACATAGCCGTGAAACGCGAGCCAAGCGTCGCTCATCTTCTGGTGGCCGGTGAAGAGCCCGGTGTCCATGATCACCATGCGCGCGATCCGGTCCGGGTGCTCGGCGGCGAGCCGGAGCCCGATCGGCCCGCCCCAGTCGTGCACGACCACGGTGACGCCGGTCAAGTCGAGGTCTTCGAGGATCGATCCCGTCACCTCGGTGTGGCGATTGTAGGAGTACCAGTCGAGATCGGTCGGCTTGTCCGAGCGCCCGAAGCCCGCGTGGTCGGGAGCGATGCAGCGAAAGCCGGCGTCGCGCACGGGCGGGATCACCTTGCGCCAGAGGTACGACCACGTCGGCTCTCCGTGCAGGAAGAGGACGGGTGCGCCGTCGCCCTCGTCGACGTGCGCGAGCCTCAGTCCGTCGTGCTCGCGGTAGTGCGCGGCAAAGGGGAAGTCGGGCAGGCCCTCGAGCCGGTCCTCGGGTGTGCGGGCTGTATCCATTCGGTGGCTCCTAGACCTGACGCGATGACCAGAGAACGGCCGAGAGGATCACGCACGTGAGCGCCACGGCGAGCCCGACGATCCAGCCTTCGACCTTCTGGCCGACGAGGATCGCTCCGAGCGCCACTCCGATTCCGATGATGCCGGCGGTGGCTACGAGCCGTACGAACACCGACTCGACCCCGGTGCGCTGCCGGCGCGCAGGGATCATCGTCGAGGGGTCGCGTCCCTTCGGCGTGCTCGGGGCGGGTGCAGGGGCGTTCTTGGGGGAGTCCTTCGGAGGGGAGTCGGCCATGGGTGGAACCTACCCGTCCGAAGACCTCGGGAACCGTCTGATGCCCGGCGGGGATAACCTGCGCGGTCCTCGATGTCCCGTACCGACGACCTCACGGCGATCGACCTCGACCGCCTCTGCATCGACACGATCCGCACGTTGACGATCGACGCGGTCGAGCGCGCGCGCAGCGGCCATCCCGGGATGCCGATGGGCATGGCGCCCGTGGCCTACCTCCTCTACTCGAAGGTGATGAAGCACAACCCGGCCGACCCGATGTGGCCCGACCGCGACCGCTTCGTCCTCTCGGCCGGGCACGGCTCGATGCTGCTCTACAGCGTGCTGCATCTCTCGGGCTACGACCTGACGATGGACGACCTGCGCGCCTTCCGTCAGATGGGCTCGCGCACTCCCGGCCATCCCGAACGCGATCGCATCAACGTGACGCCGGGCATCGAGACCACGACCGGACCGCTCGGGCAGGGCTTCGCGAACGGCGTGGGGATGGCGATGGCCGAGCGCTTCCTGCGCGAGCGCTACGGCGCGGACGTGACCGACCACCGCACGTACGGCATCTGCTCCGACGGCGACCTCATGGAGGGCATCTCCTCCGAAGCAGCGTCGCTCGCCGGCCACCTCGGGCTCGGCCGCCTCGTCTACCTCTACGACGACAACCACATCTCGATCGACGGCGACACCGCGCTCACGTTCGATACCGAGGACGTCGACGCGCGCTTCCGCGCCTACGGCTGGCATGTCTCGGTGGTGCAGGACGCCAACGACCTGGAAGCGCTCGAGGCGGCGGTGGACGAGGCGTGTGCGGAGGAGGCCCGCCCGTCGCTCATTCGCGTGCGCTCCGTGATCGGGTACCCGGCGCCCTCCAAGGCCGGGACCGCGGGCGTGCACGGATCGGCGCTCGGGCCCGAAGAGGTGCGCGCGACGAAGATCGCTCTCGGGCTCGATCCCGACCTCCACTTCCACGTGGCCGACGAGGTGTACGAGAGCTTCGACGCGCGCGAGAGCGGCGGGGCGGCGCAGGGCGAATGGCAGGACCGGTTCGACCGCTGGCGCCGCGCCGAGCCTGACGCGGCAGCGGAGTGGGACGTCGCCTGGTCGGGCCGGCCGTCTCCCGGCCTCGCCGACGCGTTGCCGAAGTTCGACTCGCCTCCGGGATCCAAGCTTGCCACGCGCACCGCCAGCGGGGTGACGATGCAGGCGATCTCGCGCTTCGTCCCCACGATGGTCGGCGGCTCGGCCGACCTCACCGACAACGTGAAGACCTCCTTCAAGACGGAAGGCTCATTCACGCACGCGCGCGCCGGACGCAACGTCTACTGGGGCGTACGCGAGCACGCGATGGCCGCGGCCGTCAACGGCCTCGCGCTGCACGGCGGGATCATCAAGCCCTACGGCTCGACCTTCCTGCAGTTCGCCGACTACATGCGCCCGGCGATCCGGCTCTCGGCGCTCATGGAGCTGCCCTGCGTTTGGGTGTTCTCCCACGACTCACTCGGGGTGGGAGAGGACGGCCCGACCCATCAGCCCGTCGAGCACCTCGCCGCGCTCCGAGCGATCCCGGGGCTGACCGTCATCCGGCCGAGCGACGCGGCCGAGACCGCGGAGGCATGGCGAATGATCCTCGAAGACGTCGAGGGACCGGCCGTGCTGGTGCTCTCCCGCCAGGACCTGCCGGTTCTCGACCGCGAAGTGCTCGGCGCCGCCGAGGGCGCCGCCCGCGGCGCCTACGTCCTGCGCGAGGCCGACGATGCCGCCGCCGTGATCGTCGGTACCGGCTCAGAGGTCGCGGTGGCTTTGGACGCCGCGGAGACTTTGGCCGCTGAGGGCGTGGCGGTGCGCGTCGTTGCCATGCCGAGCTGGGAGCTCTTAGCCGCACAGTCGGCCGAATACCGCGAGAGCGTGCTGCCGGCCGGAGTCCCAAAGGTCTCGATCGAGGCCGGCATCTCGATGGGCTGGGAACGGTGGGTCGACCGCGCGGTCGCCGTCGACCGTTTCGGCGCCTCGGCGCCCGGGCCGCAGGTGCTGGAGGAGCTGGGGATCAACGCGGGCGCTGTCGTCGACGCAGTGAGGGACCTGCTCTAGGAAGGAAGAGCGACGACATCGTCGCGAAAGACGCTTCCGGCCGGCGGTTTCTGTCCACACCCGCTGTCCTGTCCGACGAATGGACAGGAACCGTCGCATAGCGAATGTTTCTGTTCCACGGCCCGGGTTCGACGAGGATCGTGGACAGAAACCGTCGGTTGAGCGACCTGGCGCCGAGCAACGGGGCCTCGTCACGACCAGCCAGCTTCTGACAGCTGGTTTCAACGATGCAGTTGTCCGGAGGAAGGTGGCCGCCGGCACCCTCCACCGGATCCACCGCGGCGTCTATCTCCTGGGCCACACCGCCGCCGCCCCGCTCGCATTCGAGCTCGCCGCTCTCCTCGCCTGCGGTCCCACCGCCGCGCTCAGCCACTGGACCGCCGCCGCCCTCTACCGGATCCTGGCTCGCATCGACGGACCCATCCACGTCACCGTCCCCGACCGCCGCTGCCGCCCCCGCCCAGGGCTCCAACCCCACTTCGCTCCCCTCCCAGACGAGGAAAGTGACGGCAACCAAAGGCCTGAAAGTCACCACGCCCCAAAGAACCCTCCAAGACCTGCACCCCTTCCTGGATCCGGCGGCCTACGAGCGCGCCGTAAACGAAGCACAGGTGCTCCACCTGATCCCGAGACAGCACGACGAACCCGGCATCACCCGCCTCGAAGCAGAACGACGTCTTAGAACGCTGCTGCGAAAAGCACAGCTCCGACCGACGGCGACGAACACCAGGATCCAAGGCCACGAAGTAGACGTGGTCTTTCACGACCAGAAGCTCATAGTCGAGGTCGACGGCTACGCCTCGCACGGCACACGACAGGCCTTTGAGCGCGACCGCCGTCGCGACGCCGAGCTCGCCGCCGCCGGCTACCGCGTCATGCGCATCACCTGGCGCCAGCTGAAGCAGGAGCCCGAGGCGGTCGCGGCTCGTCTAGGCGCGGCGATAGCGTCGTCCACCACGTGATCGCCCTCGACCGCAACCTCATCCTCGAAGGCGACAACGCCGCGCTTCTCCCGCAGCTCCCGGCCAACACCTTCGACCTGATCTACATCGACCCCCCGTTCAACACGGGCTCGCGCCAGACAGCGAAGCGGCTGCGAACCGTGCGCGACGATGAAGGCGACCGCACCGGCTTCGGGGGCCGCCGCTACCGCTCCCAGACCGCGTCAACCGCGCTCTCTTACGAAGACACCCACGACGACTACCTCGCCTTCCTCGAATCACGAATCGAAGAAGCCCACCGCCTCCTCGCCCCCCACGGCACGCTCTACCTGCACCTTGATCCC
Organism: Solirubrobacterales bacterium; assembly: GCA_038200435.1. Taxonomy (GTDB): domain Bacteria; phylum Actinomycetota; class Thermoleophilia; order Solirubrobacterales; family Solirubrobacteraceae; genus JBBPXY01. The sequence goes on along the minus strand of JBBPXY010000027.1, from coordinate 1,139 downwards.
CGCGAGGCCTACCGCGTGCGCGCCCACCTCCTGGACGAGATCTTCGGGCGCGAGGCCTTCCTCAACGAGATCGTCTGGGCCTACGACTACGGCGCCAAGCCCAAGACGCGCTGGCCCGCGAAGCACGACACGATCCTCGTCTACGTCAAGGCGCCTGGTGCCCACCACTTCGACGCCGAGGCCGTCGAGCGCGAGCCCTACCTGGCGCCGGGCCTCGTCACCGCCGAGAAGGCCGCTCGGGGGAAGATGCCGACCGACGTCATGTGGCACACGATCGTGCCCACGAACGGCAGGGAGCGCACCGGCTACCCGACCCAGAAGCCCGAGGGCCTCGTCCGGCGCTTCGTCGCCGCGTCGTCAAGACCCGAAGGCTGGTGTCTCGACTTCTTTGCCGGTTCCGGCACCCTCGGCGCCGTCTGCGCGCAGCTCGGCCGCCGCTACGTGCTGATCGACGAGAACCCCGACGCGGTCGCGGTCATGCGCGCCCGCCTCGGGTCCTACTTGGCCGGTACCCAGCCCGCCGGGAACGCGCCGGCCGGTATTTCGCCCGTGTAGTCGGGGAACCATCGTCGGGCGATCGTCTCCCCGGGGCGCCCCGCGAGCAGCGGCTGCAGATCGCCGACGCACAGGAGCACGCGCATGGTCGCACCGATCTGCAGGTCGGCCGCGGTCGCCTCGTCGCCGCCGATGACGCTGCTCGCGGCCAGCTCGTCGACATGGTCGAGCTTGGCCGGAAGGCCGTTGAGGTCATCGGCCAGCCGCGCCGCGGTGATCCCGTGGTAGGCCCAGGTCGAGTGCACGTAGTTCATCGCGAAGTCCACGCCCGCGGGGTCGAGCATCCCCGCTCCGCCGAACGTGCCGAGCGCCTCGGGGCGGAAGTGCAGGGCGCCCCAGGGCAGACGCCGCCCGAGGTCCTGCAGTTCGTCGTCGCCCCACTTCTCCGCCTCGCGCACCTGCTCGGCGATCGCTGACGGATACAGAGCGGGCTCCGGGGCCAACTGCTCGAGGCGCTCGAGGATGGCCCGCGAACCGTGTACCGGCTCGTCCCCCACCATGAGCCCGGGAACGGTGCTGTGCCCCTCCCCGTAGATGCGCTCCATCTCCGCCGTGTGCGGCCCGGGCGCCAGGTCGACGCGCTC
>JBBPXY010000026.1:0-19681 GCA_038200435.1 Solirubrobacterales bacterium | reverse complement strand
GGCCGACCGGACGTGAGAAGCGCCTCCGCCTCGCCCTCCGGGCTCGGCTCCAGCGCTCCCCACGCCGATCAAAACCGCACTAACAAGCTGTCAACGCATCACCGGGGACCAGGCCACGTGCTGCCAGGCTTGACACTGAAGCCAAGTTCGTAGGGCCGAAGCAAGAGCACCACAAACACAAGCACTCCCCCAGCCCCAAGAAGACCGATCGCCGTCACTCCGACTTCGAGCACACCCGACGGGTGCTTCCCGCCAAAAACCCCCTTAGCGAGTAACGACGCAATGACCGCGCCCGCAGCCAACAAGGTCGACCCGCGCGATCGCACTTCAGCGACCTGCCGCTCCTGCTCAGCCAAAGACTCAGCACCGAGCTCATAGATCCGTTCCTCGAAAGTCGCCACGCCTCAGAGGATGCGCAAGCAAGCGGACGCCTTGCTTGCGCCCATGCACCACCATCGCACTCGACGGTCGGTGACGGCGGCACCGAGAAGTTGGAGCTGATAGGTCTGAATGGCGTCAGCGGCCTCGGACAGACGCGGACTGCCGGCTTACGCAAGCCGAAAGATCGTTCGCTGTTACGCCCGAAGGCCCTAGCAGGCGCAGCCCGACATCCGGTCAGGGCGACTAATCATCCATTGGCGAGTATCCATTCACGGGGAGTACCGGCTTGGCAGTTAGCTGCCGAAGAATGGGAGAAAGCGCGGGATCACTTCGTTGCGAACGGCTTCCCTGCAAAGTTCGAGTTGGGTGAGCACGGGCCGTCCGCGCGCTGGCCCTTCTGGGTCGAACGCTATGCCGTAGGTGACGTTCAGCTTTGCTGCGAGCGCCTCGCAGTCGGCCGTGCCGGGAAGGCGACCTACCTCCGAACCGTCATCGAATCGGCCGAGCAACATGAATCCAGACGCCTCCATCTTGGCCTCGAGATGGAAGTCCACGACGTAACCGACCGCATCCGTAACGGCTTGGGTGAGAAGAAGCACCCGATGTTTGTCGTCGTTGGCGAGTCTGTGCAGAACCCAAAGCGGGTCGGCCCAAGGGCGATCCGATCGTTGGGCCGGCTGCAAATCCTCGATGACGCGTCGCATTTGGGCGCTCAAGCCGGTGGTTGTCGTACGGACCCTGTCGGCGAACTTGGAGTCGTTGTCGTGAATGACTGGGAACGCCGTATTGCGAGGGGGGTCCCGGTCGGGGTGGTGAATGAGCGCGAGTTGCCAGGTCAAATGGTCCAGGGCAGATCGCAGGTGGTGAACGATCTCCCCGATGCTCACCCCCCAGTCGAGCAAGGGTGGCCGTTTGACCACTTGTCGGGAAAGGACGCACTCGCCGGTATCGGGGTCTTGCCGCGAGACGACGCGGTATGGATTTCCGCCCAGGAACCCCTCAAGAGCGGATTCAAGATTCTCCAAGTGAGCGTCTGCCCGGTCGAGCTTCCGGAAGATGCCGTCTAACCGGGGATCCACGCTCTACCCTTCACCACATGGCCTAGGAAATGCCCGTGCCAACTGAGAGGAGATGCAGTGCTCGCGCCTCTTCCATCCGCCCTGCCCCTTCCCCTTCGCCACGGCGCAAGAGTAACCGAGATGACTGTTTCGCCAGACCCGGACGGGCGGCACCTACCTCAGTCCAATGGAGAGCTGACAAGTCTCTCCTTTCCTGCTCTGCTTGCGGCACGAGTACCTCAGGGCCAGGGGCGCCCCGCTCCACGCAGGAACGGGACAGTCGCAGTCGTCACAAGTTCTTAGCGCCGGTCGACGCGAGGAATTGCTCTCGGTCTATCAAGCCTTGCGCCGCTTGGACGAAGTACCCGGCAGCGGGGCGCAACCACTCGCTGCGCGCGAGAAGCGGTACGCCTGCGACCCGCGCATTCAGCTCACGAGCCGCACGCCTAGGCCCGAGTCCGCCCCGCCGATCTGCCCCGCCCCGCCCAGCAGCCCGAGGATCCGCGCGACGTACCCCTGCGTCTCCGGAATCGCCGGCACACAACCGCACCGCGCCACCGGCGCCGGGCCCGCGTTGTAGGCCGCCAGCGCCAACGGCACCGCCCCGAACTGGCGCAGCAGGTCGCGCATCAGGTGGGCTTGCGCGTCGATCGAGCGCGCGGCGTCGAATGGGTTGCGCAGCCCGTAGGCCCCGGCCGTGCCGGGCATGAACTGCGCGATGCCCTGCGCACCCGCTCCGGAGACCGCGAACGGGTTGAAGCCGGACTCGGCGTAGAGCTGCGCCGCGAGCAGCGCGCCCGAGATGTTCCAGCGCTGCGCCGCCGTCGCGATCGGAGCCGCGAACCGCGCCGGCACAAAGCTCGGCAGCGAGGAGTGACCATCTCCCCCAGCCGCCCGCCGACATGAGACCACGGAACCTCCGCCCGCGACCGGCTTGACGCCCTCCTCTCGCCGCCGCGGTTCTCCACGGCTGGAGTCCGGTTGGTCCGCGAACATGTGCCGGTGGCGAACTATCTGGATTTCCTGGTTGCGCTTGATAACCACCTCGCGAAGAGCAGCCTCGGCTATGTCATTTACGGGCACGAGCTCTACGGCATCGCTCAGCAAGCCGGACTGGTCGTAGGGAGCGACATGTCGTCGGCGCGTTGGGCCGGCGAGTGCGTCGGCTTTGGCTACGTGGAGCACGGACCTCTGTCGCTCGGAGACCCGAGACCGCTGACGCCGCCGATGATGTGGTCTCAAGACGACCTATCGCGAGTCAGCGACTACCGCATTACGTTCAACGGGCGCACGGAAGCTGACCGTGTCCGCCGTCAACGTCGTGAAGAGCTGACCGATGCAACGCTCGGCGGAGTGTTCTCGCCGCAGCTGGAAGGGGCGCTCTCAGCGCCGCAGTACCGAGCTCTCTCGGTTCCACTAGTTAGCTTGCGCTCCGCGCTCGATGCTGAGCGCTACTCCTCGGCGGTCGGCGCGGCCAAGGACCTCGCGGAGGCGGCGTGCAAGCTCGCGATCGAACGCGCCGGCGGCACTGCTCCGCGTAACGCGGATTTGCCGGTCTTGTTCAAGCAGACGCTCGGATTAACCGGCATCGAGAAGGCTGACGGGGATGTGGGACGCAGCCTCGCTGCAACCGTGCAGCGCCTCGGCGAGCTGCGCAACGCGGTCGGTTCCGGGCATGGACGGGCATCCCAACCAAATGTGACCGCGCGCTGCGCACGACTCGCCGCGGCAGCCGCGTGCAGCATCACCGCGTTCGTGCTCTCAGAGTAGGCAAATGACGATGACGCACCTACTGGCGAGGGAGCCGGAGTGCTATGGCTCCCAGTGGTTTAGGCTCCGCACCGTTTCGCCAGCTCCGGCGTCAAAGCCGCGAATCGCCCGCCCCGCTACTGGGCCGCCCCTCCGCAGAACGATCTCCCGGTCGTCACTCCTCGCTGAGGTCGCCGTCCGCCCCCGTGCACCGCTGCTCATCCAATTCACCGACCTTCGCGTATTGCCCGCTCCTCTTGCGCCCCCTTTTCCCCGTCGTTCTCGCTCGTACAGATTCCTTCCTCTTGACTGTCCTTTTCGTCTTCTGGCTGTCTTTCGTCTGACCTGATCTCGTCGGTCCTGATCTCTTCCCTCTCGTCCTTCAACTGCCTGCCTGCCGATCACTGGCAACACATTCATGTGTTGTATGTCGAGGAAGTGGGGTCACCGGACCGGAGGTGCGGTGACCCCACTATCGAGACCCAGTGAATGCAAGCCTTTTCTGGGGCGAGAGGGCACCACAGTGTCCCGCCAGGTGTCTTGCTTTAAAGCGATACGGCCGATGAGACGCCTCACGAGACAGGCTCCAACGCCTCGGGCGGACGGGAGCGCAGCATCGTGGCCTTGGTTGCAGTCGCGTGGATTGCCGGCCGATAACCGGCAGATGCCACGATCGGACCTGCTCGGAGCCGCGCTGCGGTCCACCGCGCTTAGCTCCCCCGCTCTTGGTGGGCTGGCCGGCTTGTACTGGGCAGTTCACCACCAGCCCGGTCGGGGCGCTAGCTGCCATGCCGCGCGCGACGTTGATTGTGCCCGTGCGAGCCTGGGCGCGGTCGTGACGCCCTACGTGCTCGGCGTCGGTGCAGCCGTCATCGTCGGGATCCTCGTCGCGTTTGTGCTTCTTCGGGTGGCGCGCGCGATGCGCCGGCGTCCGGCGCGCGTCGCGCGCCTCGGTTGGATCGGGTCGACGCATTGCGACCGGAGATGTCTCAGGCTCGCTGGATTCGCGCCCGGTACCAAGGACGCTGCGCGCACTGCAACGGATCGATCGAGCCGAACGACCTCATCAGGCATTCCCCCAATCGGGCGCTTTGCGTGAGCTGCGGAGATACCTCCTAACGCGAATCACGACGCCAACCGAACCCCACGGCGCGCTCAAGCACTCCCCGACCCGGGGCTCGCTGCTCTCTCTCGGACCGCTCCGCCGACGTCCCGCTTCTCTGCCGCCTCCGCATCGCCGCTCTCGCTCGCGCCTCCCGTCTCCCCTCGCCCCGCCGGCCTTCCTCGTCTTCCATCCGCTGCTGCCCGCTCTTCTTTCTCGTCGTTCTTCTGCATCAACTCCTCTCAAATCCACATCACCCCTCTGTCTCGTTTCTTGTCTTGGTCTTGGTCCTCTCGCTCTCCTGCTGCCTGCCTGCCATCACCTGGCCAACACATTCATGTGTTGTACGTCGAGGAAGTGGGGTCACCGGACCGAAGGGGCGGTGACCCCACTTACGAGACCCAGTGAATGCAGGCCCGTTCAGGGAGCGAGAGGACCCCGCGGGTGTCGGTCTCTTTCGCCGGTATCAAAGAGATCTACGCCCAACCCGGCACGCCGCAAAAGCCCGCAGATCGCCCGCCCCGCTTAGGGCGAAGCGATCGTCGCCTGTGGACCTAGGGTGTTCGCCTTATAGATCCACAGCCTGATGAACACCGTAAATGAACACCCTGGACGCCAGCCGGCCACGCGGGCGAGCACCCCGACGAAGTTGACGCAGACGTGAACTAGACCCTGACTCGTTAAAGAGTCAGGGGGAATGTCAGGGAAGAGCACGCCAATGCGCGAGGCGCTCAGCGCGAGGCGTCCCCCAAAGGTCCCAGTCCGCGCAGGATCTGGGAAGGGGAAGAGCTGCTACTCGGTGCCCGCGACGCCGACGACCGGGTCCGCGATCGCGAAGGCCTTCGCGACCAGCGCAGCGTCTTCGGGCCGCGGTGCGTAGTGCAAGTACTTGCGGGTGGTCTGGATGTCGGCGTGGCCCATCCACTCCTGCACCCGCACGATGTCGACAACGCCGATCATCCTTGTCCCGAACGTATGCCGGAGGTCGTGGAAGCGCAACGGGCGTAAACCGGCGACCTCAAGCGCAGCGCGGTAGCGACGACGCAGCGCGGAGCCGTCGAGGTAACCGCCGGTCTCGCCCGGGAAGACGAGATCGTCGTCGCCGGCGAAGAGATCGCGCTGGCCGAGCGAGGCGAGCGCGCTTGCGACCTCGGGCGCCATCGGAACAGAACGCACCTTCCCCGACTTCGGCGTGGTCAGCTGGCCGCCCGCGTAGCTCGCGCGCACGCGGATCGCCTGACCGGTGAAGTCAACATCCCGCCACCGCAGCGCGATCAGCTCACCCCTCCTAAGACCAGTGAACGACGCCGTCAAGTAGACCGCCGCGTCTTGCCGCGACCTCGCCGCCCGCACCAACGCCATGACCTCCTCAGGACTGAAGACATCGATGTCCCCGCTGCGGCGGACGGGCGGCTTCTCGACGTCGGCGACCGGGTTGAACTTGAGCCCGTACGCCTTGCGCGAACGCTGGAAGACGCCGTGCATGAGCACAAGAGCCTTTCGCCGCGTGCTCGACGCGTGGCCGGCGCCCGCAAGCCATCGCTCGACCGTTGACGTCGTGATGTCCTCCAACGCCATCGACCCGAACGCCGGTAACAACATCGCGTTCACGATCGCCCTGTATCCCTGCACCGTCGAAGGCTTCCGCTCCCGGTCGTGCTCGACGTACCGGAGCCACTCGGCAGCCGCGTCCGCGAAGGTGGCCCCAGTTCGCACCAGTCCGGGCAGGGTGCCGCGCCGAGCTTCGTCGAGCGTCTCCCGGAGCCAGTCCTCGGCGAGCCGCTTCGTGTAGTGGCCGGATGCCGGCCTACCGCGTCCCAACCAAGCCGGTCCGAGAAGCTTCTGGACCTGTCGTCCCTGACCTACGCGGTACTTCGCGTACCAGACCGGTCCGCGTTTTCGCTCGACGCGGAAGACGTGCCCGGTGGGGCGGACTGAGGTCGCTCGAGCAGCCATCTTGTGCAAACCGTAGCCGATTCTCGGGACATATTGGGGACACGCTTTTCTATCGGGAGCGGAGCACGTCTCGAAAAGTCGCCGCTTTGCAGGCTCTTTTCGAAGCCGACGAGCGGATTCGAACCGCTGACCCCTTCATTACGAGTGAAGTGCTCTACCAGCTGAGCTACGTCGGCGCAGCGGCAGAGTCTAACGGGGGGTTCCGCGGCTTCGGCTCTCCTCGGGACGCGCTCCAGCGGCCCGTTCGGCCCGACGGTCTCAACGTCTCGTTAGGTCGAGAACTCCGCGATGACGCTATCGAGCATCTGGTTCGACGGACGCCGGTCGACCCGTGCTCGCGAGCGGCGTACCGCGTCCATGTCCAAGGAGGCCGAGCTCGCGCGCCCGCGCGAAGGTCGCTCGCAGCTCATCACGGTCCATCTCGGAAGCGAGGTCAACGAGGGTTCTGGCCGGGCTCGTTACCCGTAGACCGCCGGGTAGCGCGGCGGTCTCTTCCGGACGCATGGGCGGGGGCGGGGCGTAGTGAACGACGACCCCTCAAGATGGGGACGCCCCGAGGATCGTCCGGCGATCCGTCGATGGTCACGTGTACGAGAGTGGTGTCCTGTGTGTCCATGCGTAGATGCTCGCCCGAGGAGCAACGCGAGACAAGACGGCATTGCACCGGAACCGTGAACGACCAGTGTCGTTAGACCATGGCCGATGGCAACTTGGCGGTCTTCGCACAGTTTGTAGCACTCCTGCTACATTGCGCGCAATGAATGATGTGTCCGCACGTGACCTGCGAAACCGCACTGCGGCACTCCTACGCCGCGTGGAGGCGGGCGAGCACCTGCGCGTGAACGTCAACCGGCGACCCGTCGCCGAGATCGTGCCCCTTGGTCGCCCCCTGTGGATAAGCGGTGCTGCGATGACCGGCGTGATACGAGACGCGCCCGCCGACCGCGGGCTCCTCTCCGACCTCGCGCCCGTGCGCGGCGAGACTGTGACGACTAGATGAAAGCGATACTCGATACGTCGATCTTCGTCGCCGGCGAGCAAGGGCGGGAGTTGCAACGGCAGCTTCCCGACGAAGTCGCGGTTTCGGTCGTCACGCTGGCCGAGCTCGAACTCGGTGTCCTGGTGGCTCATGACTCCGATACTCGCGCGCAGCGCCTCGCCACTCTTACGCGTGTACGCGAGCACACCTCCGGCCTACCCGCTGACGAACGCGTTGCTTCTTCGTACGCGCGCCTCGCGGCAGGAGAGCTCGCCAAGGGACGCAAGCCGCGCGTTCACGACACGTGGATCGCAGCTACGGCTTTGGTGCACGATTCGGAGGTCTGGACTCAGGACAGCGACTTCAGCTCGTTCGAGGCGGTGGGCGTTGTTCAGGTGTAGCCGTCGCTAGGCACGCCAGGCGCGGGCCGCTCGGCGCCAGCACGTCGTGGTGGCGCTCGAGCTCAGGTAGGACGAGCTCCACGTGCGCCACGTGTCGGTGAACCCGTGCAGGCACACGAGCGGCGGCCCGGAGCCGCCGCGGTGGAATGGGGTGAACGCCGAAGCCACGGCGCCCGCAGGCTAGTCGCGTGACTCCTTCTCGTAGGCCTCCAGCAGCTTCAGCCAGATCTCGCTCCGCGTCGGGAACGGCGGCACGGCCTCCCACAAGCGCTCCATGGGCACCTCGCCTGCGACGGCAATCGACGCCGCCTGGATCCACTCGCCGACCTCTGCGCCGGTGAAGGTCGCGCCGACGATGACCTCGCGGTCGAGGTCGACCACCAGGCGCGCGGTGCCCGGCGCGTTGCGGCCGTAGAACGACCCGCCCGCCGTGCCGGCGCTCGGGACGTCGATCGCGCGTGCCCGCAGGCCCGCCTCCTCCGCCGAAGCGAGGGTGTAGCCGACGGCGGCCACCTGCGGATCGGTGAAGGTGACACGCGGGGAGCCGGCGTCGTCGCGCGTGGCCTTCGCCTCACGGCCCGCGATCGTCTCCGCCACGACGCGCGCCTGGTACTTGCCCATGTGCGTCAGCAGAGCGCGGCCGTTGGCATCGCCGATCGCGTAGAGCCAGGGCTGGCTCTCCACGCGCAGGTGCTCGTCGACTTCGATGTACTTGCCGGGCTCGAGCCCGACGGTGTCCAGCCCGAGATCGTCGGTGTGCGGACGGCGCCCGACCGCGACGAGTAGCTCGTCGCCCACGGCGGTGCTGCCGTCCTCGAGCTCCAGAGTGACCTCACCGGAGCCGTTCGCGCCAGCCCGCCGAACCGCGCTCGCCTTCACACCCACGCGCACGTCGACGCCCCGGTCCTTCAACGCCTCGGTCACCTGCTCGGCCGCGAACGCCTCCTCCTTGGCGAGGATGTGCGGGCCGCCTTCGATCAGCACGACCGACGAGCCGAGCGTCGAGTAGGCCTGCGCCATCTCGGTGCCGACGACGCCCCCGCCGAGGATCACCAGCCGCGCCGGCACCTCCTTGCTCGTGGTGACCTCGCGATTGGTCCAGGGCCGCGCGTCCTCAAGGCCGTCGATCGGCGGTACGAACGCACCGCTGCCGACCGCGACGATCACGACATCGCGCGCCTCGAGCAAGTCGTCACCCACGCGCACGCGCTTCTCCCCGTCGAGCCGGCCCTGCCCGCGGAACAGCTTGATGCCGAGGTTGTCGAGCCACGGTATCTGCGAGTCATCAGAGAGGTCGTGGATGATCTCGTCGCGCCGAGCGAGTACCGCGCTTACGTCAAGGGAGCCGTCGACCGCCTCGCTCGCGCCGGGCACCCGCTCAACTTCATGCAGCGCCTCGGCCGGACGCAGCAGCGCCTTCGACGGCATGCACGCGTAGAAGGCGCACTCGCCTCCGACCAGATGCGTCTCGACGATCGCCACGTTGCGACCGCCCTCCGCCAGCCGGCCCGCGGCCACCTCGCCGGCCGGGCCGGCTCCGATCACTACTACGTCGAAGGCGTGGGTACTCATGTGTCTCCTGACTTCACTGGCTTTTCAAGAAGGGGCTCTCCGGTTGGTCACCCACCCGACCGGAAGGATTACGCGAGCGCGGGCAGCCGCTCGACGGGCATGACGTCCTCGGCCCCTGGAGCGCAGGGGAACTCGGGAGGATCCTCGCTCAGCACCTTGCGCAACCGAATGAGCGCGACGCCTCCCAGCACGGCCGGCACCACAAGTAGCACGGCGCGGTAGAGGATGACCGCCGCGGTGGCCGCCGCCAGCGGCACGTGGAAGAGCGCCAGCGCGCCGATGAGGCCGCCGTCGGCGCCGCCGATGCCGCCGGGGATGGGGACGAGTCCGCCGAGCTGCCCGACCAGATAGGCGATGACGAGGATCGCCAGCGGGGGCGCGGGCCCGAAGGCGCGAAACGCGGCCCACATGACCGCGATGTCGAAGACGAGATAGCCGATCGCGCCGCCGAGCAGCAGGGGATCGCGCGCTCGAAGCAGCCGCACAGACTCGGTGACTCCCTCCCCCGTGGCCATCGCCGCCCCGGAGAGGAACCGCCGCACCCGTCCGGCGCCGGGGGGTGCGCCCGTGGCGCGCCGCATCACGATCCCGGGCACCGTGAGCACGATGCCGACGGCGGCGATCGCCACGAGCGCCGGGCCGAGCGAGAGCGCGAGGCTCGCACGCCCATCCACGAGGCCCAGCGCCAAGGCGATCCCCGTGACGATGAGCAGCCCCAGGTTCGCCGCGCTCGTGACGAGGAAGAACGCGACCGTGCGCCGCGCGATCCGCTCGCGCGGCAGGCCGCCGCGGCCCAGCGCCCACGCACCGAGGGCCAGGCCGCCTGCCCCGCCCGCGGGCAGCAGCGAGTTGGCGGCGAGCTCCGACATCCCGATGAGGTAGGAGATCCCCCACCCCAGCCTTGAGCAGAACGCCGCGCGGAACACGGCCACGTAGGAGAAGCACGAGAGGACCTGCAGCACGGCGGCCACGACGAGCCAGCCGAGGGAGGCCTCGCCGAGGCGCTTGCGCACGTCGGTCAGACCGGGGACGAGCATCACGACGATGACCACCAGCGCGACGATCGCCGCGAGCGCCAGCAGCCGCCGCCGCAAACGGTGCATGCCGACGCTGGGCGGGAGCTCCATTTCTGTGAGAGTGCTCATTGACAGCTAAGTCAGGCGCCCGCGCGAGGGCGTTACACCGACCCGACAGGCCAACCTGACACTACTCCGCGCTCTCCTCTGCTATTCCCCCTTTCGCCATGGACTCCCTCGCTGCCCATCTCCTGATCGCCGGGCCAACGCTGATCGACCCGAACTTCGCCCGCACCGTCGTCTTGATCGCGGCGCACTCCGAAGAGGGTGCGATGGGCGTCGTGCTCAACCGGCCCTCGGAGACGGCCGTGACCGAAGCCGCACCGGAGCTCGACGAGCTTGTGGACGACGACGAGGAGCCGGTCTTCGCGGCGGGCCCGTGCAACCGGAGGGCGTGATCGTGCTCGCCGAGTTCGAGGAGCCGGCCCACGCCGCGGCGCTGGTGCTCGGCGACATAGGGTTCCTGGCCGCGGGAGAGGAGACGGTCGCGCCCCCGGGCGGCACCCGACGCGCGCGTGTGTTCGCCGGCCATGCGGGCTGGGGCCCGGGCCAGCTCGAATTGGAGCTCGAGCGCGACGACTGGATCGTCGAGCCCGCGGTGACCGAGGACCTGTTCGCCTCCGAGCCCACCGGGCTGTGGGGCTCCGTGCTCGAGCGCAAGGGCGGGCGCTATGCGCTGCTGGCCCGCATGCCGCTCGACCCGAGCATGAACTAGCCGGTCGGGGCCCTACTGGACGTTCGTCGGGGGACTTGGCCCCCTGTGCTCAACGCGATAGCCCGGGCGGCCGAACGGTACACAAGTGTCGACGAGCGCCCATGCACCCAAGGCCGCGACCGCGCGGCGGCGCCGCCGCCGGGTTCGCCGCCGTCGCCACCACCACTCGCACCACCACGTCGCGCCGAAGCCGGCGCCCACGCCCGTCCCCAAGCCGGCGCCCAAGCCGGCGCCCACGCCCGTCCCGGCTCCCACGCCGAAGCCGACACCGGCTCCGACACCCGCGCCGACCCCTCCTCCCAAGCCTCCGCCCACCCCGACGCCTCCCCCGCCGTCGGACACGTTCGTCTACTCAGGCCCGTTCACGGCGCGGCAGGCCGCCCGCCTTCTCTGGCGCGCCGGCTTCGGCCCCAAGCCAGGCCAGGCCGAGCAGCTCGCCTCGCTCGGCCTCAAGGACGCGGTCCTCTCGCTGACGCGGCCCAGCGGCGCGGCGACCCTCACCGGCCCTGAGCCGACCGACAACGACGGCAACGCCCTCGCGCCCGCCGACTCGTGGGGACACGATCACCTCTTCTGGCTCGACCGCATGACTCGCTCGAACCAGTCCTTCGTCGAGCGCATGGCGCTGATCTTCCACGACTGGTTCGCCGTCTCGAACGACGGCGTGAACAGCCAGCAGAAGATGCTCGACCAGATCGACCTTTTCCGCACCAAGGGCCTTGGTTCGTTCCACGACCTGCTCGAGGCCGTCACGACCGACCCGGCGATGCTGCTCTTCCTCAACGGCGTCGACAACCGCGTGCGGCGCACCAACGAGAACTACGCGCGCGAGGTGATGGAGCTCTTCACCCTCGGCGCCGACCGGGGCGCCTACACCGAGAACGACGTGCGCGAGCTTGCGCGCGCGCTCACGGGATGGCGGCGCGACTGGTCGGCCGAGCTCGGCGAGTACAACTTCCGCTTCGACGCCACCTGGCACGACACGGGCTCGAAGACCGTCTTCGGCCAGGCCGGCAACTGGGACTGGCGCGATGCTGTGCGCCTCTGTGTCACGCACCCGCTGCACGCTTCGTTCTTCGTGACGAAGCTGTGGAGCTACTTCGTCCCCACCGCGCCGTCGGCCACTACGCAGGCCTACCTCGAGCGCGTATACACGTCGAGCAATCTGGCGATCGGCCCCGTGGTCGAGGCGATCCTCATGCACCCCGACCTGCACACGGGAGCGATGATGGTGAAGCCCCCGGTGGTCTTCGCGGCCGGTCTCATGCGCGCGACCGATCAGGGGATCTCCACCGGCCGCTGGATCTGGAGCGCGCGCGAGTCGGGGCAGCAGCTCTTCTACCCCCCGAACGTCGCGGGCTGGGACGACACCCGCTGGCTCGACACCTCAACGATTCGAGGGCGCTGGCTGCTGGTCTACGGCGCGGTGCAGAAGCAGTCGATCGACGGATCGTCCAAGACGTATGACCCGCTCGAGACTCCCGACCAGGCCGTCACGAAGGCCTTGAGCTACTGGGGAGATCCGACGATAAGCCCCGAACTGCGCCAGGCGCTCGTCGCCTTTGCCTCGACCGCTCTGCCCAGCCCGATCTCCTCCTGGCAGGTGAGCCCCTACCGGGCTCAGCGCCAGAACGCCCTGCGCCACCTCATCGCCACCTGCCCCGACTTCCAGACGAGCTGATCACCATGGCCGACTGCTGCTCCGACTTCTCCCGCTCCCAGTTCCTGCGCCGCACAGCCGCCGCGTCGGCCGGGCGCGGCCTGCCGGCGATCGAGCCCGGGATGCCTCTTCCGGCGGGCACGGGACTCTCGCGGCGCTCGTTCCTGCTGCGCTCGGCCGGGGTCGCGTTGTCGATCTACGGTGCGCAAGCACTCGGACCGCAGGCAATCGAGGCCGGCGTGGCCGAGGCCGCCGCCGGGCCCGCGCAGCCCGTCCTCGTCTCGATCTTCATGCCGGGTGGCGCCGACTCGCTCTCGATCCTCGCACCGCTCGGCGACTCGCGCTACCAGGCGCTGCGCCCCTCGCTGGCGCTGCCCTCGACCGGCACCACGCCGTTCGCGGATGACACGCGCCTGTCGTGGGCGCCCGCCGCGCAGGGTCTGGCCACCCTGCACGGTGAGGGCAAGGTCTCGGTGATGCCGGCCATCGGCTACGACCATCCCGACCAGTCGCACTTCACTTCGCGCCACTACTGGGAGGTCGGTGAGCTGAGCGCCCAGAACCGTCTGGGGTGGATGGGCCGCTACCTCGACCGTGTCGGCAGCCCGAACAACCCGCTGCAGGGCCTCTCGCTCGACGACTCGCTCGGGCCGTCGCTGGCCACGAAGACCGTGCCGGTCGCCGCCGTCGACTCGCCCGAGAACTACACCTTCGACTCGCCGAACGTGTGGAACGACACGGTGCCCAAGATGCGCGAGGCGATCGGCGCCCTGTCGGCGCTCGACACGCCCGACCCAATCCTGAAGGGCGCCCGCGCCGCGCAGACGAGCGCCCACCTGCTGCGCAAGCAGCTCGCGCCGTTCTCCTCGTTCACGAGCCCGGTCGCCTACCCCGACAACCACTTCTCCCATCAGCTCGCCGGCCTCGCGGCGATGATCGGCGCGGGCCTTCCGGTGCGCTGCGTCACGGCCAACGCGCCGGGCGGATACGACACGCACAACAACCAGGCGAGCTCGCTCGCAACCAACGTGAAGACGACCGTCGACGCCGTGGTCGCCTTCCAGCGCGACCTCGAGTCGCGCGGCATCGCCGACCGGGTGCTGACCCAGGTGTGGAGCGAGTTCGGGCGCCGCCCGCAGGAGAACGGTTCGAGCGGGACCGACCACGGCGCTGGCGGCGCCTCGTTCATCATCGGCACGCGCGCGAAGGGGACGATGATCGGCGAGTTCCCCGGCCTGGGCACCCTCGACGCCCAGGACAACCTGCGCGCGACATCCGACTTCCGCGCCGTCTACTGCTCGCTGCTCGAGCAGTGGCTCTCGACCGACGCAGCCGCCGTCATCCCGGGCGCCTCGTCGCTGGCCCGGCCGGTGCTGGTGAAATGAGGGCGCGGCTGCTGCTGGTCGTGGGGCTGCTTGCGCTGCTCGTGGTGGGAGGTTCCGTGGCCCAAGCGCGAACTCACCGCCATCACCATCGGGCCCACCACCATCACCGCGCGCATCGCCATCACCGCCACCACGGCACGGCCCACCAGACGGTCAAGCCTCCTGCCGTGGCACCCCGGCCCGCACCCGCAGTGACGCCGGTACCCCTGCCCGTGGTTCTCCCCTCGCCGCTGCCGCTGCCCGCTCCCCCGTCGCTCTCCCATCTCCAGGTGCCCGAGCGCGAGTTCTCCCTGTCGCTCTCGCACCCGACACTTCCAGCGGGCCGAGCGGTGATCGAGGCCGTCGACTTCGGAGAGGACCCCCACAACCTGCAGATCGAGCGCGTGGGCTCCTCCGACGCGCCCATCTCGTTCTCCATCATCGGTCCGGGCGCCCGGACCTCGAAGACGGTCGATCTGCAGGCCGGGACCTACCGCCTCTACTGCTCCCTGGGCGACCACGACGCCCTCGGGATGCACGCCACGCTGACGGTTCGCTGAAGCGCCGCTGGGCGAAAGGCGCAAGTTGCACCCTCGCGTGCGCGTTGAAGCATCAATGACCTCACACATCGGTTTTTTCGAGCTCGTCTCGTTCGAGTCGGTCCGAGCCGGCGGGCGCTCGGTGCTGCTGCGGCTGTGCGCGCGCGGCGGGCCGGTCTCGCTGCTGGCCGACGACGGCCGGCGCGTGCGCGAGTTGGCCCGGGTGCCCGGACCGGCCCCCGAAGCAGACTCCTCTCAAGCGTGGAGCGGAGCGTTCGTCTCGGAGTCCGAGCTCTTCGATCGTCATCTGGTCTTCGCCGCCAGGCTGGAAGACGGGACGCTCGTCGACCTCCCGGCCCCGCAGGAGCGCCGCGCCCGGCGAGCGCGGCCGGCGGCGGCAGTGGTGGACGAGTCGGGTGCGCACCTCTCTGAGGCGAGGCGGCAAGCGCTCCTCGTCGTCCAGCGCGACCTCGACGCCGAACGGGCGAACCACGCCCAGACTGCGCTGGATCTAAACCGCCTGCGCCTCGAGGTGACTCGTGCCGGCTCGATCATCAGCCGGCTCGGCTCAGAGCTCGAGCAATCGCGAGCCGAGGCCGAAGAAGCGAGGTCAGCCTTGGACCTGGCCCGGCGGGAGGTCTCCCGGCTGAGCGCAGCGTTCACCGCCACGCAAGCCGAGGCACGGGAACGGGAAGAGCGCTCCGTTACGCAGCTGAGCGACCTCACGTCCCGGTTGGAGACAGAGACCGCGCGCCACGTCGCGAGCGCCGAGCGCTCGGCGGAGGACAGCGCCGCGCTCGAAGCCCAGATCGCCGCGGCCCGAAGTGCGCTCGAGCACGAGCGCGAGACGATCGTCTCGATGACCGCCGAGGCCGTCGAGATAGCCGCGGCGCGTGACAGCGCCGAGCGACAGCTGGGCGAGCATCGCGAGGCGCTGACGCTCTACGCGGCCGCTCTCGAGCTCCAGATGGAAGAAGTCGCGACTGCCGAGGAGGAGATCGACGGCCTCGAGCACGAGCGCGAGGCCGACACGCAGGCGATCCTCAGGCTCGTCCGAAGCGCACGGGCCAACGACCTCGGCGACGGCCCGGCCGAGAGCCCGTTCCCGCGATGGGAGCAGACACGGCGTCGAATGGCGCAGTGGGCGGGCGGCGGCGGCGAGGCCGAAGACGGTACCCCGGAGCCGGCGCCCGAGGACCGCGCCGCCCAGCCCTGAGCGACGTCTAAGGTCGGGGCGATGCTCCGCTTCGACCTCCAGTCGCACTCACTTCACTCCGATGGCGCGCTCCCGCCGGCCGACGTCGTTGCCCGTGCCGCGGACGCCGGCGTCGAGCTGCTGGCGCTGACCGATCACGACACCGTCGACGGGGTCGCGGAGGCGGTCGAGGCGGGAGAGCGGTTCGGGGTCCGAGTTGTCCCGGCGGCCGAGCTTTCCTCCGTCCACGGCGGCCTCGAGGACCTGCACGTGCTGGGCTACGGCGTAGATATCGCCGACGACGTCTGGCTCGAGCGCTTGCGAGGCGCACGTGACGAGCGGGTGCAGCGGGCCGAGCGCATGGGCGAGCTCTTGCGCGAGCTCGGGTTCGCCCTCGACGGCGCGCCACTCGAGCAGCGCCGCACGGCCGGCGCCTCCATCGGCCGGCCCCACCTCGCCGCCGCCGTCGTGGGCCATCCGGACAACCGCGAGCGCCTCGAGCGCGAGAGCGTTGCCGACGTCTCCCCCTTCATCGCGACCTACCTCGTTCCCGGCGCGCCGGCGTATCTTCCGCGCACGCATCCGACCGTGGCCGAGGCGATCGGGTGGATCGGCGAGGCGGGCGGCGTGGCGGTGTGGGCGCATCCGTTCTGGGACGTCGAGGATGCGGACGAGGTCCTCGCCGCCATCGACGAGTTCGCCGCCCTCGGCCTGGGCGGCGTCGAGGCGTTCTACCCGACGCATACCGCCGAGCAGACCCGGCTCCTCGCCGCGCGCTGCGCCGAGCTCGGCCTGCTCACCACGGGCTCCTCCGACTTCCACGGGCCGGACCATCGCCTGTTCTCGAGCTTCCTCGCCCACGATCTGCACGGGTGCGAGCCGGAGCTCGGCGAGCTCGTTCAGGTTCCTGACAGGCCGGGTCACTAGCCTCTGGCCGCATGACCCGCAACCGCCCCCTCATCCTCGCCGCGATCGCCCTCGGCATTCTGTTCCTCGTGATCGCCGCGCTCTACTTCGCCGAGCCGGCCAAGTCGCTGCCCTCGTTCTTCCCCGGCCATGCGGGATCGGGATCGAGCGAAGCGTCCCGTCACCACACCAAGCACGGCATCGCCGCGCTGGCTGTGGCGCTCGGGTCCTTCGTGTTCGCGTGGTTCCAGACGGGTCCGCGCCGCGGGCCCGCCGCGACCGCGTAAGCGCTCGTCTATTCCCGGTGGCCCTTGCCGGGCAGGCGGTCCACCACGCGGCCGACGCGCTCCGAGACGCCTTCGAGGGGCTCGACGACCTCGCGCATCTCGGCGACGTCGTCTCGTAGAGGAGCGATGTTCTCCCTCACGCCGGCGAGCTCACGGTTGGAGCCCTCAAAGGCCTCGTGCAGGCCGGCGAGCTCGCCGGCCATCGGCTTCATGGTCTCGCGCAGCTCGGCGAGCTTCTCGTTCGACCCCTGGAAGGTCTTTTTCAGCCCGGCGAGCTCGGTGACATCGGCGCCATGGTCTTGCGCAGCTTCTCGAGCTCCTCGTTGGAGCCGAGGAACGCCACCCGCAGCCCGTCGAGGTCGTCGGGCATCGTGTCGAGGACCGCCAGACGGTGCTCGATGGCGTCGAGGCGCTGATCGACCGACTCCGCCACGCCGAGGGCGCTCGAGAGCCCGTCTTCCATCGACGGGATCCGGTCGCGGATGGCGCTCGCAAGGTCGCCGACCCGCGACGCCGCGGTCGCAGCGGTGCGGACGTCGTCGGCCATACGGGCGACGAGGCGCGGGGGGAACAGCAGCTGGTCGAGTAGCGGGGCGATGCGCTGAACGCTACAGAGCGAAGATCACCGTGCACGCCACGCCCGCGACGATGCAGTAGATCCCGAACGGCGTGAGCCGGTTCGTCTCGAAGAAGCGCAGGAGGAACTTGATGGCGAAGAAGGTCGTCACCCCGGCGCACAGCCCGCCGACGAGCGCCTGGCCGCGTACGCCGTCGCCGGTGTGGCCAAAGAGCTCGGGCACCTTGAGCGCGGCCGCGGCCAGGATGATCGGCGTGGCGAGCAGGAAGCCATAGCGCGCCGCATCCTCGTTGGAGAGCCCGGAGAGGAGGCCGCCACCCATCGTGATCCCCGAACGGGAGATCCCCGGGACCAGCGCCGCGGCCTGCGCCGTGCCGACCGAGATCGCCTGGCGCCAGCTCAGACCCGCCAGCCGCGAGTCCGTGTCGCCGAGGTGGTCACCGGGCGCAGGCGCGCGGCGGCGCAGGCGCTCGAACAGGAGCAGCATGATGCCGTTGACGATGAGGAATGCCGCCGCGGATCCGGGGGAGGCGAAGAGCTTGCGCAGCGGCTTCTCCAGCAGCAGCCCGATCACGCCCGCCGGAATCGTGCCGACCACGAGCAGCCAGCCGAGGCGCGCGTCGACGTCGCCGGGCCGAATCTCCCGGTCGCGCAGCGAGCGTCCCAAGCCCTTCGTGATCCTCACCCAGTCGCGCCAGAAGAAGCCCAGCAGCACCAGCGCGGTGGCCAAGTGCGTGGCGACGAGAAACGTCAAGAAGAACTGATCGCCTTGGTGGATGTCCCACCCCGCGAGCTTCGGCAGGATCACGCCGTGCCCCAGCGAGGACACCGGAAACGGCTCGGCCACACCCTGCACGAGGCCGAGGATCACTGCCTGGAAGTAGGAGATGGGGTCGTGCACGGCGGAGAGCTTAGGCGCCGGTCGCCAGGGTTCGAGCGAGACGGTAGGCGAGCGCTTCGAGCGCGAGCTCCTCGCTCACGTTGAGGGCCAGGTGACGCCGGACCTCCTCCACGTGCTCGACACACTCGAGCAGGCGATGCGGGTCGGTCTCAGCGGCCCCGTCGTGATCGAGCGTGCCACGGCGGTCGGTGTTGGCGATGATCTCGGGTGCGCCCCAGGCCATGCAGGCCAGGTCGCGATACCAGAGGCCGACGAGCTGGAGGGAGAGATCGAGGGCCGCGGTCTCGACGCGGCGGCGGGCTCGCTTGGTGCGCTCGGTGTGCTCGTTCTCCACCCGGCGGCGCTCCTTGCGCGGCACGAGCTCGAGGTCGTCCTTCAGCCCTTGCTCGAGCTCGGAGACTGTCGTCTCACCCCGCCGGCGCTTGATCGCGAGCAGCTCGAGCCAGGGCCGCTCGCCGAGATCACCACTCAGAGCACCGCGAGCGAGCTTCTCGGCCGCGCCGCGCAGGGCGGGACCGTCGCCGAGCGCCAGCTCGAGGGCGCGGGCGCCATCACCGAGTGCCAAGCGGGCGCACGCGCCGGCCGGCTCGGGCGCCACGCCATGGCCGGCGAGCCCCGCGGCGGTCTCCTCGTCGGATCGCGCTTCGAAGCGCACGAGCTGGCAGCGCGAGGCGATCGTCGGCAGCACCTCGCCGAGGCGGTCGGTGAGCAAGATCAGGTGGGCGTAGCTCGGTGGCTCCTCGAGCGTCTTCAGCATGCGGTTGGCCGCTGCGTCATTGAGGGTGTCCGCCCGCTCGATCACGAACACGCGGTGCTGAGCCTCGAACGGCGTGCGGGTGGCGGCCGCGACGACGGGCTCGTCGATGTCGGAGACGAGCATCTCGGCAGCGCCGCTGGGACTCACCCAGGTGAGATCGGGATGGGCGCCGCTCTTCACGCGCGCGCGGGCACCGTCGGGGTCGGGTGCGCCGTCGGCGAGCAGCCGCGCGGCCAGGGCGCGGGCAGCGACGGACTTGCCCGCTCCCGCGGGCCCGTGGAACAGGTACGCGTGCGAGGCGCCCGCGCCGGACGTGAGCGCGGCGCCGAGAACGGCACGCGCGTGGGGGTGGGACTCGACGGATGCGAGGGCGCTCACTACGGCGCCGATGCTAGAGGCGAGCCCGGGCGGCGCGGGGGGGGGGGGGGGCGCCCCCCCCCGGGCCCCGGCGGGGGGGGGGGCGCGGGGGGCCCGGCCCCGGGGCGGGCCCCCGCGGGGGGGGGGGG
>JBBPXY010000025.1:0-10245 GCA_038200435.1 Solirubrobacterales bacterium | reverse complement strand
TCGCCAAGTCCGATCGTCAGGGCCGGAGCCACCGCCGCCGGAGCTTCCCCTCGTTCGAGGGCAACGAGGGCGACGCAGCGGTAGAGCGCCCCCGAGTCGAGATAGGTGAACCCGAGTCGCTCGGCGGCAGCCCTCGCCGTGCTCGACTTGCCAGCGCCTGCAGGGCCGTCGATCGCGATGATCACGGCGTTAACGCGCGAGCCGCGCTAGGTCTTCGGCGAAGGACGGATAAGAGACCGAGGCCGCCGCCATGTCGCCCACCTCGACGCCATCGCGCGAGGCGAGCCCGGCGACTGCGCCAAGCATCGCCAAGCGGTGGTCGCCATGCGATTCGATCCGTCCGCCGGTGAGGCCACTCGTGCCTTGAACGATGAACCCATCTGACGTGGCCTCGATGTCCGCCCCAAGTCCGCGGAGGCCGTCGACCACGGTCGCAATCCGGTCCGATTCCTTCAGGCGCAGCTCCCCGGCACCCTGCACCTCGGTCACGCCCTCGGTGAAGCAGCCAAGTAGGGCTACGAGAGGCAGCTCGTCGATCGCCAGCGGCACCTCGTCGGCGCCCACGAGGGTGCCGGTGAGTTTTGACGCTTCTACCTCGAGGTCGGTCACGGGCTCTTCGTCGGCCACGGTGCCCGCCGGTTCAAGCTCGCCCCCGATCGAGGCGCCCATACGCTCGAGTACGCGCAGGAAGCCGGTGCGAGTCCAGTTGACCCCGACGTCACGGATCCTCAGGCGCGAGCCAGGCACGATCAGGGCCGCGGCGATCATGAACGCTGCCGACGAGAGATCCCCCGGCACAGTCACCTCGTCGAGCTCGAGCTCGTCGACACCGGTGACGCGTACTTCACCTCGGGCGCGCCCGACCGGAACACCCGCGCGGGCGAGCAGCCGCTCGGTGTGATCACGGCTGGGCGCGGGCTCGACGACGACAGTGTTCTCGTCGGTCGTGAGCCCGGCGAGGAGAACGCAAGACTTCACCTGGGCGCTGGCCACCGGGAGCTCATAGCGGATGGCGCGCAGCGAGGCGCCCGCCACCATGAAGGGCGGAAAGCGCTCGTCGCGGGCAGCGATATGGGCGCCCATCAGTCGCAGGGGCTCGGCGATGCGATCGACTGGGCGGCCCCGGATGGACTCGTCGCCGTCCAGACGCCAGACGCCCCCGGGCTGAGCCGCAAGCCAACCCGGCAGCAGGCGCATGAGGGTCCCGGAGTTGCCGACGTCGATCGCGCCCGTTACTTCGGCGGCGTTGCGCAGGCCGGTGCCGCGGATCACGAGCTCATCGGGCCGCACATCCACGACGGCGCCGAGCGAGCGCAGGGCACGTAGGGTCGAGTTGGTGTCGGCGGCGTCGAGGTAGTTGCGCACGCGCAACGGCTCGAGCGACATCGCCCCGAGTAGCGCGGCACGGTGGGAAATGGACTTGTCGGCCGGCGGCGTGATCTCGCCGCGCAAGCCGCGCCTGGCCGGCTCGAACCGCGTACCGGTGCTCATGCCGGCGTTACCGGAAAGCCGAGCTGCTCGACGAGCTGGCGCGCGCGCCGGGCCTGCCCCTCCCCGGCGATCCACAGGGCGACGCGGCCGTCGCGCATGTCGGGGGCCGGGTAGAGAGCCATGTCGGTGATGTTGACGCCGGCGCGGCCGAGCTCGAGCGCGACCTGGGCGACGACCCCGGGACGGTTGGGCACCGAAACGCGCAGCTCGACCACGGGGCCGCCGGCGAGCTGGGCCTCGAGTAGGCGGCGGCGGTCTTCGCGCGCCTCGTCGTTCCAGGCGCGGATCCCTCCGGCATCCTGCGTTTGGAGCATCCCGCGCACGGCACCGAGCCGGCGTACGGTCTCGTCGATCTGAGCGATCAGGGCGTCGGAATTCGACAGGTAGATGTCGGTCCACAACGAGCTGCTCGCGCCGGCCACGCGCGTCGCGTCACGGAAGCTCGGTCCCGTGGCCGGCATCCGCCCCTCCTCTTCGGCCGAGAGAGCGCGCGCGGCCTGGGCGACCAGCACGTTGGCCAACACGTGGGGCAGGTGGGAGACGGAGGCGAGGATCGCGTCATGGGTCTCGGCGTCGATCGCGACCGGCCGCGCCCCGAGCCCGTGGACGAGGCGGTGCAGTCGCTCGTAGAGCACGCCAGAGGTCTGCGCGGTGGGCGTGAGGTACCACGTCGCATCCTCGAAGAGGTCGGCGCGCGCGTGTTCCACCCCCGTCGTCTCGGCCCCGGCCAAAGGATGCCCTCCGACAAAACGCGGATCGTCATGCGCTTCCACCACGGCACGCTTCGTGGATCCCACGTCGGTGATGACGCAGTCGGGCCCGGCGGCAGCCCGCGTCTCGCCGATCACGGCCGGTAGCGCCCCTACCGGAGCGGCCACGAACACCGCCTCTGCGCCCTCGAGCGCCGCCGCGGCGGACGGACACGCGTGGCTGATCGCCCCCCGCTCGACAGCCTTCGCCAAAGCCCCCACTTCCGGGTCGAACCCGGCCACCTCGGCCCCCAGGCGCTCGGACGCAGCCAGAGCGACCGAGCCGCCGATCAGGCCCACTCCGATGACCGCGACGCGCATGGCGCGGAGAGTAGTGGCGCAAACGTGGGGCCATCTCGGGCGACGCGGTGTCTCGGCCGAACCCGCCCGCGGCCGTCGGCGAGTCCCCAAGCAGGGGACCCCAGTGGTCATCACAAGTACCACCATCTGGTCATATCTCCTATGACCGCAGTCTGAGGTGCGTGGGCGCGGCTTACACTCGAGTCAGGTCCGCATTCATGAGGCGCGCGGGCCATTCGGCTGCCCCAGCGGCAGAGCATGTACGCATATGTGTACACTTTTTCTGTGGCCAGGACAGTTCCCGTGCGCGAGCTGCGCAGAAATCTCGCGGAGCTGCTGAGCGAGGTCGCCGATCGCCGCGACCACGTCGTGGTTACCCGAAACGGTCGTCCAGCGGCTGCGTTGGTCCCCATCGACGAGTACGAGGCCCTGGAGGAGACGGCCAAGATCCTTTCCGATCCTGACGTGCTTGGCTCGCTCGACGCAGGCCTTGCTGAACTCGATACAGACGAGACAGTCCCGCTGGACGAAGTGCGGCGCGAGCTCGCCGAGCGGCGATCCGCGAGATGAGCGTTGCCGCGCGTAGTTCTCGCACGCCGCGCCTGGGCTGAACTGCTCGAGCTCTCCTGGCCCCTGATCGACGCAGGCGAAGAGGCTTTGCTTGTGATCGAACGCGAGCCGGACAGCGGTTACCCACTGCGTGGGCGGCTGCGCGGCCTGCACTCGCTCCGCGTCGGTTCCCTGCGGATCATCTACCAGATCATCGAAGACGGCAACACCGTTCGAGTCGCCGCCATACGCCACCGCTCGAGCGCTTACCGCCGCGATCTACGGCGAGCCGCGGGCGAGTACGCGGGGTGCCCGGTCAAGGCATAGATGGAACGCTCGCCAAAGGTGCGGCTCACCCGCCGGAGCGTCGGACTCGTGGCCGAGAAGGGCCGCTGCGGCTGAGGCACCGAGTTCCGGCGCAGAAAAGACAGCCGCCACACACGACTGTCGGCCGATCGGCGTAGGATTGGTGGATGACTCGCGGTCGGTCGCGTTGGTCATCGAAGTCGCTGCGATCGGTGTTTCCGATCCGCGGCGAGCGGCTGCCTCGGCCCCGTTTCGATGGCTGGTATGGGACGGCAGATCAGTTCCGAGTGCGCTTCGCCGAGGACGACACGGTCGAGCTCGACGGCGAGGTCGGGAGTTGGAAGATCGACCGGGGAGTTTTGATGCTCGCGACCGACGGATGGCAGTGCGAGGGAGCCCTAGATGCCTCCGCGGCGTACTTGCTCTGCTCGCCGGAGGGCCGTATAACCGAGCGCGTTCAGCTCGAACTGCCGTTCGAGCCGGACGGGTAGCTCGACCCGCGCACCCTCTGAGACCGGTACTTCAAGCGCAGCAGAGGCTTCTCCAACGCGTAGTAGCTGACGGTCGCGCACGCGACGGCGATCGCCAGCGTCGCCCCCAGGAGCGGCCAGAAGCCGAGACCCGAGCCCGGAACGCTGAGCCGGAGGACCACCGCGTAGTGCCAGAGGAAGATCCCGTACGAGACCAGCCCGAGCCAGGCCATCACGGGCTGGGCCAAGATGCGTCGGGGCATCCCGCCCGCCCGGTCTCCGAAGACCGCCGGCGCCATCAGCAGCGCCGCGATGAGAGCGAAGCCGACGTAAGCAACCGTTTGATCGAGGTGACTGAAGAGAAAGGGCGTGGGCGGAAGGAGCGCGCTCAGCAGCACGTACAAAGCGAGCGCGCCGAGCCACGGCACCCACGGCCACGCGACGACGAGACGCATCCACGCGCTCGCCTCTGCGCCTTGTCGTGCTCCCACGGAAACGACGGCGAGCGCCATGCCGGCCGCGAACCACAACCAGTAACCGAGAAGGGTGCCGGTGATGACCCCCGTCACGCCGCTGCCCGACGAGCGGAGGTGCAGCAGTATCGAGATGAGTGACAGCAGCGCGAGTATCCCCAGCTCGCGCCCGACCCAGCCCGCGCCGGAGCGCCTCCGGGCCAAGCGCTCCGCCACCAGCGCGAAGAGCGGCAGCAGGGCGTAGAAGCCGACTTCGACGCCCAGGCTCCAGGTGTGCGCGAGCCCGCACTTGCTCAGCTCTTCCACGCAGTTGCCCGAACCGAGCGCCAGTGAGTCGAGCAAGGCGTACTGGCTGAGCCAGTGACCGCCGGTCACACCGGAGAACCCGGGCAGCACGGTGAGCAGGGTCAACGTCAACCAGTAGGCCGGGAAGATGCGCAGGACACGGCGCCACGCGTAGCGGCGCACGGGTGCCCCGGGCGGACCCCCGGCGCGGTGGGCGATGAACGGGCGGTAGAGGAGAAAGCCGGAGATGAGGAAGAAGACCGTCACCCCGATGTTGAGGTGCGACAACAGGCGGACCGCCGGCGCAGATCCGGCGCTCGAGAACACGGTCACGTGCAGCAACAGCACGGTCAGGGCCGCGAGGGCCCGCATTCCGTCGAGCAGCGGAAAGCGCGGATGCCTCGGAGGAGGCGCTACCGCGTCGGGTACCCCAGAACGCGGCGGCTCTTCCCTAGAAGTCAGCCTGCCTGCGCCCCGGCCCAAAGCGTCTTCCCGGCTACCGCCGCCGCGCGCTCGACCTGATCGACATAGGAGTCGAACTCGTCGGCCACGAGCGCTTGCGGCCCGTCGCAGATCGCTTCCTCGGGCTGTGGATGGATCTCGACGATGATCCCGTCGGCACCCACCGCGGCCGCCGCGAGGGACAGCGGTGTCACCAGGTCACGGCGCCCCGCGGCGTGGCTCGGATCGACGATCACGGGCAGATGCGAGAGCTGCTTGAGCACCGGGACCGCCATCAGGTCGAGCGTGAACCGGTAGGCCGTCTCGTAGGTGCGGATGCCGCGCTCGCAGAGCATGACGGCCTCGTTGCCCTCCTTGAGGATGTACTCGGAGGCCATCAGCAGCTCTTCGAGCGTGGCCGACAGGCCGCGCTTGAGCAGCACGGGCCGCCCCGAGCGCCCGATCTCCGACAGCAGCGCGTAGTTCTGCATGTTGCGCGCGCCGACCTGGATGACGTCGGCCACCTCGAGCACGTCCTCGAGGTCGCGGGCATCCATGCACTCGGTGACGATGGGCAGGCCGGTCTGTTCCTTGGCTTCGGCCAGCATCCGTAGCCCCTCGACGCCAAGCCCTTGGAAGGCGTAGGGCGAGGTCCGGGGCTTGTAGGCGCCCCCACGGAAGAGGGTGCCCCCGGCCTCCTTGACGATCTCGGCCGTTTGCAGGGTCTGGTCACGCGACTCGACCGTGCACGGGCCGGCGATCAGCCCGAAGTGCGGGCCGCCGATCTTGCGCCCGCCGATGTCGAGCACCGTGCGCTCGCCCTCGCGCAGCTGCGCGGAGGCGAGCTTGTAGGGCTTGAGGATGGGCACCACGCGCTCCACCCCGGCCGAGCCGTCGAGCTCGAGACGCGCGATGTGCTCGCGGTCGCCGACGGCTCCGATCACGGTCACCTCGTCGCCCTGGGAGAGGTGGGCTCGCGCTCCGACGCTCTCGACGCGCTCGACGACGTGCCGGATCTCCTGCTCCGTCGCGCCCTGCTTCATAACGATCATCATTTCTAGGAGTTCCTTTCGAGACTTCGCCTGAGATTCTTTCGTGCGGGCGGGGACGATCCCCTCTATACGGCGCTCGGTGGATGCGGCGACCGTCGAACGGCCGGCCGAGCGCCTAGATAAATCGCCAGGCGGAAAACGAGCGTGCGCCGCGGCAACCGGTATACGAATACTGCGTGGTGGGGCTGCAGAAGGGCATGACGCTCGTGGTTCGTTTTAGCAGACGCTGTACACGGTCGGCGACGGTTGGGTGAGCGCACGAGGCCGCTCGCACGTATAACAGGAGCCGTACCCCGACCCTTTCGACTCTCATCCGGAGGAGGCTTCATGCTCGACGAAGACCAGGTCGCGAACTTGCAGGGCCATCAGGTTGTCGACCCTGAAGGCACGGCGGTCGGCAAGATCTCGGAGCTCTATCTGTCCTCGGCCGACGATCGCCCCGCGTGGGCCGTCGTCGTCGCCGACGGGCGCCGCGTGGCGGTCCCGCTCGACGGAGCCGAAGTCGAGGGCGAGCAGGTGACGGTGCGCTATCCGGCCGACGCGGTCGCCGGCGCGCCCTCCCACAGGGGCGACCACCTTGCCCCCGAGAGCGAGCAGGAGCTCTACGACCACTACGGCATCCACGACTCCGTGATGCGCGAGGATACGGGCCGGTCGGCGGACCTCCCGGGGTAGTGGACTACAAGAGCTCGCTGAGCGCCGCCACGAAGCGGGCGTTCTCGGCGCGGGTGCCCACGGTCACCCGCAGCCAACCCTCGCGCCCGAGCGCCGCGCCCGCTCGCACCAGCACCCCGCGATCGGACAGGCCGCGAACGACCTGGGACTCGTCGCGCTCCTCCCCCAGCCCGAACCAGACGAAGTTCGCCTGCGACTCGGCCGGCTCGAATCCGAGCTCGCGCAGCTCCTCGTCAAGCTCCAGCCGGGCGGCGATCGTCTTCTCGACCCGGTCGAGCACGGCATCGCCGTGACGCAGGGCCTCGCGCGCGGCCGCCTGCGCCGCGGCGTTGAGGAAGAAGGGCTGGCGAACCTGGTCGACCGCGTGGCGGAACTCCTCGGCTCCGCACAGCGCGTAGCCCACCCGCAGACCGCACAGCCCATGCACTTTTGAGAACGTGCGCAACAGGACGAGGTTGGGAAAGCGCGAGAGCAGGTCGAGGGTCGCGTCGGGATCGTCGGCCACCGAGAACTCGCAGTAGGCCTCGTCCAGGATCACCGGCAGGTGGCTGGGCACCTTCTCGAGGAAGGCGTCGACGGCGTCGAACCCGACCACCGTGCTCGTGGGGTTGTTCGGGTTGCAGACGATCACGAGACGGGTCGCCGCGTTGATCTCTGCCGCCATCGCGTCGAGGTCGTACCGATCCTCGGAGTCGAGCGCGACCTCGACTGCGCGAGCGCCCGACGCCGCCGCCAGGTGCGGGTAGATCGAGAACGACGGCCACCCGTAGATGACCTCCGCGCCCGGCTCGAGGAGCGCCTCCCCGGCGGCGAGCAGGATGTCGCACGACCCGTTGCCCACCGCGACGCGCGAGGCGGGCAGCTCGTACCGGGCCGCCAGCGCCCGTCGCAGCTCGGTCGAGTGAGGATCGGGATAGCGGTTGACACCCGCCAGGGCCTCTTGGGCCGCAGCCAGCACCTCGGGCAGAGGCGCAAACGGGCTCTCGTTGCTCGCGAGCATCGCCACGTCGCCCGAGAGCGAGTAGCCGGCGGCGGCCGGGTAGGTGGGGATGCGGCTTATTCGGGCGTTGAATTCGAGCATCCGAGGGTCGAATTGAAGCAACGGGCCCAAGTGGACAGTCGACAGTGGACAGTGGTGATGGCTCCCGGCGGCCGGTACTCCCCTGTCCACTGTGAGCCCGGCGAAGCCGGGGCACTGTCCACTGTCCACTAGGAACCGCCGAAGGCGGCTCCCTACTGCGCCCCCTCCAAATCCGCCCGCAGCACAACCGCTTCGCGCAGATAGGCATGTCGCGGCTCGTGATCCTCCTGCGCGTAGTAGTGCACCATCGCGCGGATTACCTTTGGCAGGGCGCCCGGGACGGGTATCTCGCGTGTGCAGAGCAGCGGCACGCGGCCCAGCCCCAGCCGGCGTGCCGCGACGGCGGGGAACTCGGCGTCGAGATCTTGAGTGAGCGTGAAGATGCAGCTAACCATGGCGTCCGGCCGCAGGTCGTTGCGGCTCATCAGCTCGCGCATGAGCTCGTCGGTGCCGGAGAGGATCTCCTCCGCGTCGTTGGCTGACACCGTGATGGCGCCGCGGAGGGCGAAGAGCTTCATGGCGGCGGCAGTCTACGACTGGCGGAGGGTGGCCACTTCGGCGGGAGTGAGCCGGCGAACTGTTCCCCTGCCCATGGCGCCGAGCTCCAGTGCGCCGTAGGAGATCCGCTGGAGCGAGGTCACCCGGTGGCCCACGGCCTCAAGCATTCGTCTGATCTGCCGGTTTCGCCCTTCGTGGATCGTCACCTCGAGGCGGTCGGGCGCCAGCCGCCGGACGCGGGCGGGGGCTGTCGTCCCGTCCTCGAGGCGGACGCCCTCGCGCAGAGCGCGGACCGCGCGATCGGGGACCGGTCGCGCGATCGTCACCCGGTAGGTCTTCGGCACCTCGAACGAGGGGTGTGTGAGGCGGTGCGCGAGGTCACCGTCGTTGGTGAGAAGGATCAACCCTGAGGAGTCGACGTCGAGGCGACCGACCGGGTACAGCCGCCGCGTCTCGTGTACCAGCGAGACCACGGTCGGCCGCCCCTGCGGATCGTCGGCCGTAGAGACGACGCCGAGCGGCTTGTGAAGGGCGTAGACGACCCGGTCCTCGGCGCCGCCGACGCCCTCGCCGTCGAAGGTGACCCCACTGTGATCGTCGACATCACGCGCCGGGTCGACCACCACCTCGCCGGCGACCTGCACGCGCCCGGCGCGCACGAGCTCCTCGGCCGCTCTGCGGGAGGCGACGCCAGCGTGGGCTAGGTACTTGGCCAATCGCATGCCCTTGTCACGATAGGAGGCGGCTCATGGACCTCGATCTCCTCACCAAGACCCTCGCCGAGCGCGGCGAGCCGGGCTTCCGGGCCAAGCAGGTCTGGGAGTGGGCGGCCCGAGGCGCGTCGGGCTACGACGCCATGACCAACCTCCCGGCTGAACTGCGGAGGACGCTCGCCGAAGAAGTCCCGTTCTCCTCGCTCGCGCTCGACCGCGAGGCGCACGCGAGTGACGGCACCGTGAAGGGGCTCTTCCACACGGGCGACGGACGCTCAGTCGAGGCCGTGCTCATGCGCTACCGGGACGGGCGGCGCTCGCTCTGCCTCTCGTCCCAGTCCGGGTGCCCGCTGACCTGCACCTTCTGTGCGACCGGGACCATGCGCTTCGGCCGCAACCTGACCGCGGGCGAGATCCTCGATCAGGCGCTCCACTTCCGCCGCACCGCCGAGGTGGACCACGTCGTCTTCATGGGGATGGGCGAGCCGATGATGAACCTGGATCACGTGCTCGAGGCGTGCCGCCGCCTGCCCGCCGTTGGCGTCACGCACCGGCGCACGGCGATCTCCACGGTCGGCTGGATCCCGGGCATCGACCGCTTGGCCGAGACCGACATGCCGGTCCGCCTCGCCCTCTCCCTGCACGCCGCCGACGAGGCTCTGCGCTCGGAGATCATGCCCGTGAACGACCGCTATCCGCTCGCCGACGTGCTCGAAGCCTGCCGGCGCTTCTACGCCCGCAAACGCCGTCAGATCTTCATCGAGTACGTGATGCTCGACGGCGTGAACGACCGCTACGCGCAGGCGGTCGCGCTCGCAGACGTGCTCGACCCGAAGATCTTCAAGGTCAACCTCATCCCCTACAACCCGACGGGTTCGATCTACGACGGCTCGAGCCGGCAGGCGATCGACGCCTTCCGCGCCGTGCTCGAGGAGCGCGGCCTCACCGCCACGGTGCGCCTCACCCGCGGGCGCGACATCGACGCCGCTTGCGGGCAGCTCGCTGCCCGCGCCGCGGCGGTCTAGCTGTTGTTCCTAGGCAGGTTGGTCAGTCGTGAGCCGGGTGGCTTGTGGCTGAGGGAGCCGTGTGGTCGGGTGTAGTTGTAGTGATCGAGCCAGCCGCGTAGCGCTGCGGTGCGTTCGGCGCTGGTCTGGTAGGTGCG
>JBBPXY010000024.1:0-40721 GCA_038200435.1 Solirubrobacterales bacterium | reverse complement strand
TGAAGCGGCGGCCGTTGCCCATCAGCGTCCCGCCCGTTCCCAGGCAGGCGACGAACGCAGCGATGTCGTCGAGCTCCTCGAGGATCACCAGGGCCGTGCCGTTGGAGTGAGCGTCGGGATTGGCCTGGATTCAGTACTGGTAGGGCATGTAGTAGGAGGCGTCGCCGGCCGCCAGTTCCAGCGCCAGCTCCACCGCGCCGTTTGAGCCCTTGGCACCGTCGGAGTAGACGATCTCGGCGCCGTACATCTGCAGCAGCTGCGTGCGCTCGGGCGTGACGTTGTCGGGCATGACCACCTTGAGCGGGTAGCCCTTACGCGAGCAGATCATCGCCAGCGAGATCCCTGTGTTACCGGATGTGGGTTCGAGGATCGTCTGCCCCGGCCGGATCAGCCCCTTCTCCTCGGCGTCCTCGATCATCGCCCGCGCGACGCGATCCTTGACCGATCCCGTGGGGTTGGACGACTCCAGCTTGGCCCAGATCCGCACGCCCGGCTTGGGCGAAAGCCGCTTGAGCTCGACGAGCGGTGTGTTGCCGATCGCCTGCACGATGTCGCCGTAGCGACCGCCGCACGGCTTGTTCTCGAGGAACGAATCAGCCATTACTTCAGGAAGTGTAGCTAGGGCGGGCCTTCCCCGCGACTGCGATATAGAGGTAGTAGGCGTTTGGTTAGGAACCTCTCAGGACATCCCCAGATTGATCCGTAACCGGCCAGAAGTGCGAATATGGCCGGTAGGAGCAGTCCGTGTCGAAGCAGACGAGTTGGGCGCTCGCTTCTAGTTCTATCCCTACGTGGAGGTAATACCCGTGACGCATCCAAGGCTTGAGGACGCCGAGGCGCCTCAGCGCAGCGCGGTCGAGGAGCTCGCAATCGACGACTCGTCGCGCAAGAAGTTCCTGAAGATGACCGGTAGTGGCGCAGCCGCGTCGCTTGCCCTGCTGATCGCCGCATGCGGCAGCAGCAAGAAGAGCTCTTCGAGCTCGTCCCAGTCGTCGGCGCCCCCGCCGTCGTCGTCGAACAGCGGCTCGAGCAGCAAGTCGGGTGGCGATATTGACATCGTCAACTACGCCTTGACGCTCGAGTACCTGGAGGCGGGCTTCTACGAGAAGGTCATCGCCAGCGGGCTGTTCAAGGGGAAGAGCCTCTCGACGATCAAGGTGTTCGGCGAGGACGAGGCCAAGCATGTCGAGGCCCTCAAGGGCACGGCCAAGCAGCTCGGTGGCAAGCCAGCCGCCAAGCCGAAGGCCAAGTTCCCGCTCAAGAGCGCCTCGTCGGTGCTCAAGCTGGCGCAGACGGTCGAGGATCTGGGCGCCTCCGCCTACCTCGGCCAGGCCGGCAAGATCAAGAGCAAGGAAGTCCTGGCCGCCGCTCTCTCGATCCACACGGTCGAGGCCCGGCACGCCGCCACCCTCAACATGCTGCTCGGCAAGTCGGTGACGCCTGACGGCGCCTTCGCCAAGCCTGCGGACATGTCGACGGTGCTGGCAGCCGTCAAGCCGTTCATTGTCAGCTAGCCCGCTTCCGCGCGAGAAAGGAAACAAAGACACATGGCCGATATAGATCTCGCGACGCCGGAGCAGCTGCTCGCAGGCGTCGAGATTCACGGGGTCACCCGTGGATCGTTCATCATGAAGGGCGCGCTCGCCGCGTCTGCCGCCTACGGAGCGACGGCCGCCGCGCCGTTCGTCTCGCAGGCACTGGCTCAGTCGGGAAGTGGGGACGTTGAGATCCTCAACTTCGCGCTGACCCTCGAGTACCTCGAGGCCGCGTTCTACAAGAAGGCTCAGAGCCTCAGCCTGTCCGGTGAGGCCAAGAAGGCCGCCACCAAGTTCGGTGACCAAGAGCAACAGCACGTCGAGACTCTGAAGGGCACCATCAAGAAGCTGGGCGGCAAGCCGGCCGCAGTGCCGGGCGTGTCGTTCCCGATCAATGGCCAGAAGAGCTTCCTGAAGCTCGCTCAGGTCTTCGAGGACACCGGCGTGTCCGCCTACAACGGCGCCGCTCCGATGATCAAGTCGACCGAAGTCCTGGCCGCGGCCGGGTCCATCGTGCAGATCGAGGCGCGCCACGCGGCCGCCATCCGTCTGCTGCTCGACATGAGCCCGGCGCCGAACGCGTTCGACAAGACGATGACCAAGGACGAGGTCCTCAAGGCCGTCAAGCCGTTCATCAAGTAGTAGACGGCTGAAGAACCAGGACGCGACCGAGGGTCGGTGGGCGAGAGCTCACCGGCCCTTTCGCTTTAAGGGGGGTCGTCTCAGCCGCGCTGTGCTTCGGGTCTGGGGAGGGCGGCGTCGGAAGCGATTCGCCTGTCTGGGCACGAACGTTCGTGGACCGGGGTCATAGGCCCGGTGGATGAACGTTCGCGCTCGGCCCCAGGGCGCGAACGATCCGCTCTCCTTCCTAGACCCGTCAACCGCGCGGCCGAAGCCGCGAGGGGATCAGCCGCCGGCCATGGCCGGCAGGATCACCAGCGAGTCGGACTCGCCGACCGCGGTGTCCAGACCGTCGAGCACCCGCACGTCTTCGTCGTTCAGGTAGACGTTCACGTAGCGGTTGAGCTGCCCTTCGGAGAACAGCTGTGATTCGGTCTGCGGATGCGCGGCGGCAAGTGAGCGCAGCACGTCGCCGACTGAGTCACCGGCGGCGCTGACTTCTTTCTCGCCGCCCACGGAGGGACGGAGCACCGGCGGTATGCGAATGATGGCCATCGCGCGATGCTACTAGCCTGCTGCGGCGCAGAACGACTCGTAGTCGGGGAAGACGCCCATCTCCTCGTCGGAGATCTCGTCCGGGGCCCGCGAGCAGATGGGGCAGTCGGGATCCCGGCGCACCTTGAGCTCGGTGAACGTCGTGCCCAGCGCGTCGTAGAGCAGCAGGCGGCCGATCAGCGGCTCGCCCTCGCCGAGGATGAGCTTCACGACTTCGGTCGCCTGCAGCAGGCCCATGGTGCCCGGCAGTACGCCGAGCACTCCGTTCGCTCCGCACGAGGGCGCGAGCTCCGCCGGGGGCGGCGTCGGGAAGAGGCAGCGATAGCACGGCCCGTCGTAGGGCTTGAACACCGAGATCTGGCCGTCGAACCCGAGGATGCTCGCGGAGACGACCGGGATCTTCAGGCGCACCGACGCGTCGTTCAGCAGGTAGCGCGTGGGGAAGTTGTCGAGCCCGTCGACGACGATGTCGTAGCCCGGCAGGATGTCCATGATGTTCGATGAGTCGATGCGCACCGGGTGCTTGACGACGTCGACGTCGGAGTTCAGGGCCCGGATGGTCTCCTCGGCCGAATCGACCTTCGACTCGCCGACACGGGCGGTCGTGTGGATGACCTGGCGCTGAAGATTGGAGAGGTCGACGGTGTCGTTGTCGACGATCCCGAGCGTTCCGACCCCGGCGGCGGCGAGGTATAACGCCGCCGGCGAGCCGAGGCCACCGGCGCCCAGCAGCAGCACCTTGGCGTCGAGCAGCTTCTGCTGGCCCTCCGCCCCGACCTCCGGGAGGAGAAGGTGGCGCGAGTAGCGGTCGCGCTGCTCGGCGGTGAGCGCGCGAGGCACGTCGACGTCGTAGCCGCGGTCCTTCCAGAGGGTGATGCCGCCGGTCATCGACTCGACGTTCTCGTAACCGAGGTCATCCGTGAGCGTGCGCGCGGCGTAGGCGGACCGGTTGCCCGAGGCGCAGTAGAGGATCAGGTGCGAGGAACGGTCGGGCACGGTGCCCTCGATACGTGACTCGAGGTAGCCGCGCGGCACGTGCTTGGCGCCGGGGAGCTGCCCCGAAGCGAGCTCGTCGGTCTCGCGCACGTCGATGACCACGGCCCCATTGCCCAGCTGCTCGCGAACTTCAGCCGGGTCGACCTCGGTGATCGAGGTCTTGATCTGCTGGAGAAGTTCGGCGCTTGACGGGCTCATAGGCGACTCCGGAGGATGCTCGACGGCGTACTTCAGAAAGTATAGCGTGGGCGGGAAAGCGGCCACAACGGTCAAGGCCGGGACGCCGGACACCGACAACAAGAGCGGGGCGCCCTCCGTGTGGAGAACGCCCCGCATCCTAGACCCATGAACCCGTCCGCAAGCCCTGCTCCTGCGCTGTCGAAAGACGTTGCGGCGTCCTGCCCTCCTAATATCGGCCAGGCCTCCGGGCCCGCGCATCGGGTCAGGACCCCATTCCTCTTTCTGATGCGCCGGCGCTCGCTGTTGGCCCAGGTGCTGGCCGTCAACCTGCTGCTGATCGCCGGCACGGTGCTCGTCGCGACCATCGCGGTCGACCTGCACGTGGGCGACTTCGCCGGGGGCCGGGAGCTCGGCGTTCTTGTACTGGCCCTCCTGGCCACTCTGCTCGGCAACGCGCTGCTGCTTAGACGGCGCTTTGCCCCGCTCCACGAGATGATCACGACGATGGAGAGGGCGGACCTCTCTGACTCAGCTCGTCGCGTCCCGATCCAGGAGGCCGATTCACGCGAGGTCGAGCGCCTGGGCGTCACCCTCAACCGGATGCTCGGCCGGCTCGAGCTCGAGCGCCGCGAAGCCGGCAAGGCGGCAGTGCGGGCTCAGGAGCGCGAGCGCCAGCGGATCGCCCAGGACCTGCACGACGAGGTCAACCAGGCGCTGACCGCCGTGCTGCTGCGCCTGGAAGCCACAAGCCAATCGGCGCCGCCCGAGCTCAAGCGTGAGCTCGGAGAGACGAAGCGGCTGGCCACGCAGGCCATGGAAGAGCTCCTGGGCATCGCGCGACAGCTCCGGCCCGCGGTTCTCGACGATCATGGCCTGATTCCCGCCCTTCAGACACAGGTGAGCGACTGGGCCGAGCAGACCCGGATCCGCGCGACCTTCCACCACCGCGGCCCGGTGCCGCGGCTCACGCCCGAGCAGCAGCTCGCCCTTTACCGCGTCACGCAGGAGAGCCTCTCCAACATCGCGCAGCACGCCGCGGCCAAGCGCGTCGAGGTCGAGCTCTCGTTCGTCGGGCGCACCGTCCTGCGCATCTCTGATGACGGTCGCGGGTTCAAGGGCGGAAGAGACGGCGGTCTCGGCCTGTCGGGCA
This sequence comes from Solirubrobacterales bacterium, assembly GCA_038200435.1. Classification (GTDB taxonomy): domain Bacteria; phylum Actinomycetota; class Thermoleophilia; order Solirubrobacterales; family Solirubrobacteraceae; genus JBBPXY01. Next base: position 35,684 of record JBBPXY010000024.1, on the reverse strand, counting down.
TGCGCGAGCGCGCCCTGCTGGCGGGAGGCCGCCTCGATATCTACTCCTCAGAGGATTCGGGCACCCGGATCGAACTGAAGATCGGGAGCTGAGGAGACGAGATGCGCGTCCTGATCGCCGACGACCACGGAATCGTGCGCAGCGGCATCCGCCTGCTGCTCGAGCGCCAGGTCGACGTCGAGGTCGTAGCCGAGGCCGGAGACGGCGTCGAAGCCTTCGAGCGCTCGCTCGCCGAGCGCCCCGACCTCTGCATCCTCGACGTCGCCATGCCTCGGATGACGGGACTGCAGGCCGCGCGCGAGATCAAGAAGCATCTGCCCGACACGCACGTCCTGATGCTCTCGATGCACGACGACGAGCGCTACCTCTTCGAGGCCCTGAAGGCCGGCGCGTCGGGTTACGTGCTCAAGCGCGAGGCCGACCAAGACCTCGTTGCCGCCATCCGTGCCGTCGATCGCGGCGACCCGTTCCTCACCAATGCCGCCGAGCGTTCGCTCGTGCGCGCATGGATGAACGACGAGTCGACCGGTCCGCGCGAGCCCCTGACGCCGCGCGAGGAAGAGGTGGTCAAGTTGATCGCCGAGGCTCACACGAACGCTCAGATCGCCCAGGTGCTCCATCTCTCCGAGAAGACCGTCGAGTCTCACCGCGGCAACGTGCTGCGCAAGCTCGGGATGCGCGACCGCGTTGAGCTCGTGCGCTACGCGATCCGGCGCGGTCTGGTCGAGCCCTAGATGGTGGAATCAGTCATCTAGCATTGGAAGGGTGTCCCGGCGTCTGCGCCTCTTCCTCGCTGTGCTGGTGCTCTGCGCAGCTGGTTCGGTGGGGATCGTCTTTGCCGTCGCGCGCGACGGGCGTAGCGCCGGTGCGGCGGCACCTGCGGGGTTCGCCGGAGCACTGCGCCCTCCCGGTCTCCCCCAGGCCGACTTCCACCTGCGTGACCAGGACGGGCGAACGGCGAACCCGCGCGAGTACCGCGGCCGTCCGGTGATCGTCACCTTCCTCTACACCACGTGTCGCGACACTTGTCCGCTGACGGCGCAGCAGATCGCCGGCGCGATGGACCTGTTGGGTCACTCCGTGCCGGCCTTGGCGGTGAGCGTCGATCCGAAGGGCGACACCTCGGCCCTCGCCAAGAAGTTCCTCGTCAAACAACGGATCGACGGCCGCATGCGCTTCCTGCTGGGGCGCGCGACCGAGCTGCAACCCGTGTGGCGCGAGTTCGGAGTCGCGCCTCAACGCCCGGAGGCCGAGCACTCGGTCGCCGTCGTCGTCCTCGACGCCGAGGGACGCCAGCGGTTCGGGTTCGGATCCGACGATCTCACCCCAGACGGACTGGCGCGTGACGTGCGCGCACTCGAGCGTGCCGCACCCGCGGCACGTGGCTGAGATCTACGGGCGGGCGGGAGCCGGACGCGTGACGGCGACGGGCCGGCGAAGCAGGCGCGTGAGGAGGCTGCGGCGGGGCGCAGGTCGCAAGCGGCCGCGGCGGTAGGCCTCGAGAGTCATGCCCTCGGGCACGTCCGGCGGATCGACGTAGTTCATCGGAACGTTCATCGTGTTCGGTCTATCGGCATCCGAGCGTCGGCGGATCAGTGCCCGGTGTTCTTACACACCGTTTTCATACCTTCTTCATACTCGGGGCGGTACCTGCCGCGTCTTGACAGGGAGAATGCGCGAGTGCCCGAAGGCCGCTTTGCTCCCAGTCCGACCGGTGACCTCCACCTGGGCAACCTTCGCACGGCCCTGCTTGCCTGGCTGTTCGCCCGCACGAGCGGATCGGCCTTTCGCGTGCGGATGGAGGATCTCGACACCGCGCGTGTGCGCCCCGGCTCCGCCGAGGGGCAGCTCGCGGATCTGCGGGCGCTGGGACTCGACTGGGACGGGCCGGTCGAGCACCAGTCCGCCCGCGCTCACCTGTACGCGCGGGCGTTGGACCGCCTCGAGGCCGAGGGCCGCGTCTACCCGTGCTTCTGCACCCGTGCGGAGATCCGCGAGGCGGCCTCGGCCCCGCACGGCCCGCGGCCCGAAGGCGCTTACCCGGGTACCTGTCTAACGCTGAGTGCTGCGGAACGGGCGGGGCGCACGGCGGAGGGGCGCCTGCCCGCGCTGCGGTTTCGCGCTTCGCACCTCGCGGCCGTAACGGTGACCGACCGGCTGCTCGGCGAGGTCTCCGGTCACGTCGATGACTTCGTCCTGCGGCGCGGGGACGGGACGTTTGCCTACAACCTGGCGGTGGTCGTCGACGACGCCGAGCAGGGGATCGGCGAGGTGGTGCGCGGAGCCGACCTGCTCGAGTCGACTCCCCGGCAGGTCGTGCTCGCCCGCGCGCTCGGTCTGCCCGTCGCGGCCTACGCGCACGTCCCGCTGGTGTTGGGGCCCGACGGCTCTCGCCTGGCCAAGCGCCACGGCGCGGTGACGCTTCGAGGAGTTGGGGCCCGGCCGCCTGCCGTCCTCAGCGCGCTGGCGGCCAGCGTCGGACTGGCGGCTGCAAGGGAGGCCGTGACGCCGGCCGACCTGCTCGACCGCTTCGTCCCGGAACGGCTCACGGCCCTCTCGACGACGTGGGATCCGGCGGCGCCCGACCCGCTCGGCGCCCTCGCTCGCCGCTGCTAGCTTGCCCGCGCCGTGCGCCCTCAATCCGATGACATCGAGGCGCCTCCGTTCGCCCCGAAACTGCCCTGGATCAACTCCGGCGCGTTGCGGATGCATCAGCAACGCGGGCGCCCGGTGCTTGTCGAGATCTGGGATTTCGCGCGCGTCAACTCCCTTCGGACGCTTCCGTACGTCAAGGGCTGGCACGAGCGCTACGAGGAGCGCGGGCTACGGGTGGTGGGGGTTCAGTGCGGCGCATGGCCGTTCTCGCGCGATGCTGGCGAGGTGCGCGCGGCCGTGGAGCGGCTCGGCGTCCCCTATCCCGTCGTCGTCGACGAGAACTTCGAGACCTGGGATCTCTACGGCAACGCCGGCTGGCCGGCGCGCTACCTGTGGAACCCGGAGAACCGGCTCGACTACTTCCACTACGGCGAGGGCGCCTACGCGGAGACCGAGGAGGCGATCCAGCTCCTGCTCAGGATCGAGGGGGAGCCCACCCTCCTTCCGGTGCGAGGAGAGGACGAGCCCGGCGCGCTGCTTCCCGCGCAGACCGAGGATCAAGCCGGCGAGTACTCAGGCCCCTACGAAGCCGGCGGCGTCTGGGCCGTGCTCGAAGGCCGCGGCGAGGTGCGCGCCAACGGACGCGCAGTCGAAGTCTCCTACTCGGGTTGCCACGCCCTGATCGAGCACGACCGTCACACGCGCGGGGAGCTCGAGCTCGAGGTCGGCGACGGCCTCGTGTGTCACGCCGTGTGCTTTACGCCTGGGCTCGAGTAGGGCGCGCTGATCTGGGAGGGGGAGCGAGAGCGGCTCTTGGATCTACCTCAACCCCCGGCCACAGCTCCGCATGCCCAAGCCCGCCAAGAAAGCGCCGCAGATGCGGCGGCCCCTCGTCGTCGACGACGACTCCTACGCCGGGCCAGTACGGGCTCTCCTCGGGAGTCGAAGTGAGGAAGTGCCGCTCGTAGACCCACGACCCCGTGTTCATTAGCTGGGCGCGCCCCGGCGTGGCCCACTCCCCCGCGTCGTCTTTCGGCCATGGGCCGGCGCGGTGCGTGTGGCCGAAGATGACGTGGTCCGCCTCGATTCCCATCGCCGTAAGCGCCTCGCCCATCGCCCGGAGGCCGGCCCGGCGCAGCTCCGGGGGTGAGACGTTCGCGCGCAGGGGGCCGACCCCCGCGCGGTTCAGCCCGGCGATCATGAGCCAGAACCCAGCGCGTAGGGCGCGCCGGCGCATCGCCGGGCGGCGACTGCCCCCGGCGAGCGCCTTCCAGATCCGGGAAGAGGCGGTGTGCGGCCCGGCGCCCTGCTGCGGCGGCGCGCCTTGCGCCATGGCGTCGATCAGCGCGTAGATCGGTGCCAGAGCGGCCTCATAGCGATCGGGCGCCTCGCGGCGGCCTGGAGCGTTGCGCGCGACCCGGCTCGTCACACCCACCGCCACACGCTCGAACGAGGGCACCGTGACATGGCGGTCGAGGTAGTGCCCGTGTGTCGCGTATATGTCGGAACGGAGCCACACCCCCGGGTAGGCGACGCGCACCGAGTGCGGCTCGAGCCATTGGACCAGCCGCGCGAGCGGCTCGCCCGCCTCCGGATCGACCCGGTTCTCCAGATCGAGAGGGGGAGCCGGGTGCGACTCGAACGCGCGGCGGGCCAACCACGGAGCGACGAGCTCGTGATCATGGTTGCCGGCCAGCATCACCACTTCAGCACCGCTGGGCAGCGCGTCGCGCAGGTCTGAGAAGAACGGCTCCGCCGCGCCGAAGATCTCGCGCACCGGCCCGTGGCGCAGCTCGAGGATGTCTCCGAGCAGCACCAGCCGGTCGATATCGGCCAGCGCGGCCATGAGCCGGGCGCGCGGCTCGGCGGCTCGCAACAGGTCGACCTGCGTGCGCGCACCGAGGTGCAGGTCGGAGACGACGAGGGTGCGCACGGCGGGCGAGTGCCGCAGTCAGGCGGCGGCGCGCGCGGCGAGGGCAAGGCGGATGCCCTTCGGCAGCATGAAGCGCACGTCCTCCTGGACCACCTCGAGCTCGGACACGTCGGTGGTGCCCCGCTCGCGGAAGAACGCCACGAGGCGCTGCACGAGCTCTTCGGGCGCGCTCGCGCCCGAGGTGATGCCGACCACGCGGCGGCCCTCGAGCCACTCATCGCGAACCTCGCCCTCGTGGTCGATGAGGTGCGCGTCGGTGCCGAGCTCGCGCGTGACGTCGACCAGGCGCTGGGAGTTGGAGGAGTTGCGCGAACCGATCACCAGCACCAGATCGCACTCATGGGCGAGCTGCTTGACCGCGGCCTGGCGGTTGGTGGTGGCGTAGCAGATGTCATCGGTGCGCGGCCCGGTGATAGCCGGGAAGCGCTCGCGCAGCCGGACGATGATCGCGTTTGTCTCGTCGACCGACAGCGTCGTCTGGGAGATGTAGGCCACGCGCGTGGGATCGGCGACTTCGAGGCCGTCGACGTCGGCCTCGGTCTCCACCAGGACGATGTTCTGCGGCGCCTCGCCCATCGTTCCCTCGACCTCCTCGTGCCCGGCATGGCCGATGAGCACGATCGTGTAGCCGTCGGCGGCGAACTTCTTGGCCTCGACGTGCACCTTGGTCACGAGTGGGCAGGTGGCATCGATCGTGTGCAGATCACGCGCCGCAGCGTTGGCGTGCACCGAGGGCGCGACGCCGTGGGCCGAGAACACCACCGTCGCCGACTCCGGCACGTCGGTCTCCTCGTCGACGAAGATCGCTCCGCGGGCCTTGAGCTGCTCGACGACGTGCTTGTTGTGGACGATCTCCTTGCGCACGTAGACGGGTGCCCCGTAGAGCGTGAGGGCCTTCTCCACCGTCTGCACCGCGCGATCGACTCCCGCGCAATATCCGCGCGGGGCGGCGAGCAGGAGCTTCTCGGGTGTGGTGCAGACGGTCATGAGCTCCCTTCAGTGTAGGAGCCGGTCAGCGCGCGGCCTCGAGGCGGCGGACCAGCTCGGCCACCGTCACTCCCGCCGTCCCGATGCCGGCCGCCGAGACCTGCGCGAGCGTGTCGCAGCTCCGGTGGAAGCACGGGTAGTCGAAGTCGATCAGATCGATGGCCGGAACGCCGGCGCGCGCGAACGGCGTGTGGTCGTCGTAGATCTCCGGCACCTCGCGGACGGGAAAGGCATCGAGCGTGGCGACGGCTGCCGCCGCGGCGCGCAGCTTGCCCCAGAGCACCGAATCCGACCCTCCCTCGCGCGGGAGGACCAGCTGCCGATTGCCGATGAAGTCGAGTAGGACCATGCTGCTCAGTTCCGCCGCGTGACTGTGCGCGTAGGCCTTGCTTCCACGCAGCCCGAAGCGGAGGAACTGGGCTTGCGGCGTGCCCCGTGGCTGCTCCTCGCCATCGAAGAGCACCAACCGCACTTCGCGAGGATCGCGTGGCCGTTTGCGCGCGAGGACGCGCGCGAGTTCGAGCACCGCCGCGCTGCCGACGGCGCCGTCGTTGGCCCCGACGAACCCAGGGAGATCCTTGGTGTCGTAGTGGGCGCCGATCAGGATCGCCGGGGAACGCCCCGGCAGCGTCCCGACGATGTTGCGCAGGCCGCCCGGCACAGGCTCGAAGCGCCCGTTCGGCAGACGCACCCGCAGCTGCTCGGAGAGCCGCTTCAGCGCCGCCGAGCCCGCGGGCCGCGGGCCAAAGGCCAGCTGGGAGCGGGCACCGTCGAGCACACGGGCGGCATCGAACGCCCGGGCGGCATCGAAGACGGCGGGCTCCGGCTTAGGCTCCTTGCGGTCGTCACTCCGGAAGAGCCGGAAGTCCGTGGCCGCGAGAGCGATGAGCGCAACGCCCAGCAGCACCTGCCCGGCAAGCGCGAAGACGAGCAGACGATGCCTGCCCGTCAGTCGTTTGACGTCACCGTCTCCAGCAGGTCGGCGAACTTGCGCTTGGCGTCCTCGCGGCGCGTCGGCACGTGCTCGGTGGGCACGCCGTCGGCCGGCGCTTCGTAGCCGCGCAAGATCTGCCGCGCGACCGACTGGCGGTGCACCTCGTCGGGGCCGTCGTAGAACCGGGCGCCGCGGGCGAACCGGTACATGGCCTCGAGCGGCAGGTCGGTCGAGTAGCCGAGCGAGCCGTGCACCTGCAGCGCGCGATCGACCACGTCGTGAAGCACGTTCGCGCCGTAGAACTTGATCAGCGAGATCTCCTTGCGCGCGGCGCTCGCGCCCTGCGTGTCCATGATCCACGCGGCGTGCAACGTCATAAGCCGCGCGGCGTTCATCTGCGCGGCCGAGTCCGCGATCCAGTTCTGCACGGTCTCCTTCTCCGATAGCAGCGAGCCGTGGGCGTAGCGCACCAGGGACCGTTCGCAGAGCATGTCGAAAGCGCGCTTCGAGACCCCGAGCCAGCGCATGCAGTGATGGATGCGGCCCGGGTAGAGGCGCTGCTGAGCGATCAGGAAGCCGGCGCCCTGCGCGCCGAGCAGGTTGCTCGCCGGCACGCGTACGTCGCGGTAGTAGATCTCCGCGTGGCCGCCGAGCTTGCCGAACTCCTCCTGCGGATGCTCCATCGTCGAGACGTCGCGGACGATGTCGACCCCCGGCGTGTCAGCGGGCACGATGATCATCGACGCGCGCTGATAGCGATGGGCGTCGGGGTCGGTCACGACCATGACGATCAGGAAGTCGGCGATCGACGCGTTCGACGAGAACCACTTGTGGCCGTTGATCACCCATTCGTCGCCGTCGCGCACCGCGGTGGTGGAGAGCGTCGTCGGATCGGAGCCCGCGTTCTCGGGCTCGGTCATCGAGAAGGCGGAGTGCAGGTCGCCAGCGAGAAGCGGCTCGAGCCAGCGCTCCTTCTGCTCCGGCGTCCCTGCCATCGCGAGGATCTCGGAGTTGCCCGAATCGGGCGCCTGGTTCCCAAAGGCGAACGGCGCGAGCATCGAGGTGCCGAGGATCTCGTGCATGAGGCCGAGCTTCACCTGGCCGAAGCCCTGTCCGCCGAGGTCGGGCGGCAGGTGCGCGGCCCACAGGCCGCGTTCCTTCACCTGCTCCTGCAAGGGAGCGAAGGCGCGCTCGATCTGGGACTGCTCGAGACCGAGGGTCTCCATCGGCCAGATCTCCGCGCGCACGAACTCGCGCATCCAGTTGAGCTGCTCTTGGAATTCGGGCTCGGTGGAGAAGTCCCAGGCCATGAAAGTTGCTCTCCTCTGACGGTCGCGAACGTGCGGGCGGCCGATGTTAGATGGGGACGGCCACGCGGACGGATCCAGGAAGCGGAAACGAGTGCAGACCGGGAGGTTCTGCCCACGGAACCGTCGGAGCGTGCGCCGTGGACAGAACCTCCCGATCAACCACGGCGTCGTTGGTTCCCCCCTCCTTCCTCGATGCCGTTCGTCCGGCGATGGCTGAACGTTTAGTCTTTCGCCATGGCGCAGTCACATCTCGACCGGCTCACGGCCATCGACGCCTCGTTCCTCGTGCAAGAGGGCGCGACGTCGCACATGCACGTCGGCGCGGCGATCATCTGCGAGGGGCCGCCGCCGTCCTACCCGGAGTTCGTCGACGGGATCCGCGGCCGCCTGCACCTCGTGCCGCGCTACCGGCAGAAGCTGGCAACGCCGCCGATGGAGACCGGCCGCCCGCTGTGGATCGACGACCCGAGCTTCAACCTCGAGTACCACGTGCGCCACACGGCGCTTCCCGCCCCCGGCACGGAAGAGCAGCTGTTCGCGCTCGCCGCGCGGATCCACTCCCAGCAGCTCGACCGCTCCAAGCCGCTGTGGGAGCTGTGGCTCGTCGAGGGCCTCGAGGGCAACCGGTTCGCGCTGCTCTCAAAGACACACCACGCCCTGGTCGACGGGGTCGCGGGGATGGACCTCGCCACCGTTCTCTTCGATCTATCTCCGGATCCCGCTCCGGCCGTCGAGGGGCTCGAGCCCTGGCAGCCGCGGCCCGAGCCTTCTTCCGCGGAGCTTGTGGCCGCGGGCCTGAAGGGCCTCGTGAAGACCTCGGTCGGGATGGCCTCGCGCGCCGTCACCGCGGCGTCACGCCCCAGCTCGTCGCTCGGCGTCGCGCGCGAAGCCGCCGAAGGCGTCGGCGAGATCGTGTGGGCCGGCCTCAACCCCGCGCCGGAGACGCCGCTGAACGTCGAGATCGGCCCGCACCGCCGCTACGCGGTCGTCCGCGGCCAGCTCGAGGACTACAAGCAGGTCAAGAACGCCCTCGGCGGCACGGTGAACGACGTAGTGCTCACGGTGGTTTCTGGAGCGCTGGCGAAATGGCTGCGTTCGCGCGGCGTGCGCACCGAAGGCCTCGAGATGCGCGCCCTCGTCCCCGTCTCCATCCGCCAAGAGCATCAGCACGACCAGATGGGTAACCGCATCGCGGTTATGCGCGGTCCGCTGCCGGTCTACATCAAGGACCCGGTGGCCCGCCTGCGCTTCGTCAAGCAGGCCATGGACGGCCTCAAGGACTCCAAGCAGGCTGTAGGCGCCGAGGTCTTGAGCAACGTCCAGCAGCTCGCGCCCCCCACCGTCCTCGCGCAGGCATCGCGGCTGAACTTCTCCACGCGTCTCTTCAACCTGATCGTGACCAACGTGCCGGGGCCGCAGTTCCCGCTCTACGTCTCCGGCCGGCGCCTGCTCGACCTCTACCCCATCGCCTTCCTGCCCAAGAACCACGCGATGGCCATTGCGATCATGTCCTACGACGGCGGGGTCAACTTCGGCCTTCTGGGCGACTACGACGCCCTGCCCGACCTCGACTCGATCGCTTCCGGCATCGAGGAGTCGCTGGCCGAGCTGCAGCGCGCGGCGACGAAGAAGAGCGGCAGCTCGAAGGCCGCGACCGCGCCGACCCTTCGGCGCAGGGCCACTGCGCGCACGACCGGCCCGGCAGCGGAGATGCGAGCCAAGCGGCGCGCAAAGCCGCGGGCGAAGGCGAGCACCAACGGCAAGGCGAGCGCGACACGCTCGGCCAAGCCACGCTCGCGCGCCAAGAAGTCCTCGTAGGACTACTCGCGGACGTGCGCGTCGGCCCGCGGCGGCTGGCGCTCGCGGTTGTGCGCACGGTCGACCGCTTCGGTGAAAAAGGCGTAGCGGCTGCCGCGCCGCAGCGGCCACCGCATCGAGTGCCGGCGGGTGCGCGCGATAAGCCGGCGCCGGCCGCCGCCCCGCGCGACGAAGACGTCGTAGTGATCGATCCCGGACGAGACGACGCCTCGCGGCGAGCGGTCAGCTCCGCCCCAGCGGAGCGCCACCGTGCCGCCGCGTACCGGGCCGGCGCGCAGGCGCGAAACCGGCCTGCGCCGGTCGATCTCCTGCGCGGCGCGCAGCGCGGCACCGGCGTCGAGGATCCCCCACCCGAGATCCTCGTTCCACCCGCCCGTACGGCGCGCTGTGCTCTTGAGCAACCGGACTACGTCCAGCGGGCCAAGATCGGGGTTGAGCACTCGCACGAGCGCCGCGGCCCCCGCGACCTGGGGAGCGGCCATCGAGGTTCCCTCGAGATAGGCGTAGGGCTGACCGTGGATCGTCGTGCGGCAGGCGCAGCTGAGGTCGCCGACGTTGAAGCCGTCGCGGTAGGTGTGCCCGGCCGGATACGCGCCGATGATGCCGCGCGGCGGCTTCTGGAGGGGGTTCAGCGGGGGGTTTGCGTCGTAGGAGCCGTAGGCGGCGAGCGAGATCTGCGTGCCGGCACCGGCGAAGTAGGCGCGCTTGTCGTGGAAGTCGGCCGCGGTGACCGACAGGCCCAGGCCAGATCCCAGGTGCGGACCGGTGCCCGACGGCTGAAGGACGTTGGCGGGATCGCCCTGCTCACGCACCGAGTTCGTCTTCGTGCCGCCGTCGGCGGCCGCGGCGACAAGGACCACCCCGCGCTGCACGGCGTAGCGGAGCGCCCTACGGGTCGCAGCCGGGGCCGACCTGCGCCCGTCGGATCCGAAGCTCATGTTGAGCGCCTGCACCCGCCGCTTGCTCGCGTCGACGATGGCCGCCGCGATCGAGCCGTCGCTGAAATCGACCTTCTCGACGACCAGGCCGCAGTCGTACCCCGCCCCCGCGACGCCAGCGCCGTTGTCCGTGTTCGCGCAGGCCAGCGAAGCGACGTGTGTGCCGTGGCCCTCCTGATCGGATGCGGCGGGTGAGTCGCTCTCGTCCCCGTCCGGCATGGCGGCCGCACGGATTTTGCCGGCCAGGTCCGGGTGGCCGCCGTCGATGCCCGTGTCGATCACTCCGATGCGTGCCCGAGCGCCACGTTCGATGCTCCAGGCACCGGCGAACATCTCTCGGGCCGGCGCCCACTGGAGCGGGGTTCCCGATTGGGCGCCCGGGGCCGGCTCCGCCTCGTGCAGGGCGGGGTCGTTGGGCAGTGAGCGCGGACGTGACCGCAGCTCGGGCTCGGCCGATACCACGCCCGGGAGCCCGCGTACGCTGCGCAGCGCCCAGGCGAGACTCACGCCGGGGGCCGGGCGCACGGCGAACAGGCCGATCTCCGGCACGGAGAGCCCGGCCGGGCGAACCCGCGAGGCGCGGGCCAGGACGCGCGCCGCGGCGGCCCGCACCGCGTGCGGCGAGGACGGCGCGACGAGCACGAGCAGCCGCCCGGTTGCCGGTGCGGCGGAGGCGGGCGCGGCGGCCACGGCCGTGAGCCAGAGAGCCACGACGGCGGCTGATAAGAGTCGCCGCATCGCCCCTCCAGAATAGTGGCGAGAGCGGCCGCTTACCTCTAGAGGTGCGGGTGGGCGGGCTAGAAGCCCAGCGCGAACATCGCGTCTTCGCTCATCTTCTCCGGCGACCACGGAGGAGTGAAGACCATTCGGGGCACGACCTCATCCACACCCTCGAGCTCCCCGACGAACTCCTGCATCTGCTCGGAGACCTGCGGCCCGATGGGGCACGCCGGCGTCGTGAGGGTGAAGGTGATGTTGACCGTCGCGTCCTCGATCTCGACGTCGTAGACCAACCCGAGCTCCACGAAGTCGAGCCCGAGCTCCGGATCGATGACGTTCGTGAGCGCTTCGAACACTTCTTCTTTAGCGGGAGCAGCCATTGGATGCGAGTCTAGCCCGCAGCTGTGACGAAACAGTGACCGGTGGAGTATCGGCCATTGATTTTCGCTAGCGTGGGGGCCATCGTCGACTGGGACGAAAACCGAGGGGTACTGCAGTGCACCGGGGATGAGGACCGCTCGACACAGGGTCGTCGGCGCGGCGCCTTGGCGCGCGCGATTCTCGCGCGGGAAGACGTGACGGTCGACCTGAGCGATCTCGGGTTCGCCGACACCACGCTGATGCTCGATCTGGCCGCGCTCGCCCGCCGGCTGCGTCGCGCCGGACGTGCGCTCCTCCTCCGGTATCCGCAGCCGCAGGTGCAGAAGCTCATCGAGCACGTCGGCCTGCACCGCCTGGACGGTGTGCGCATCGTCGCCCAATCGGCCTAGCGCCCCCAGCAGGTCCACCATGGTGCTGCCGCTCCTGCTCGCGATATTCATTGTCGTCCCGCTGGCCGAGCTGTATCTGCTCATCCAAGTCGGCCAGGCCATCGGCGCCCTGCCGACCATCGCTTTGCTGCTCGCCGACTCCGTTCTCGGCACGGTGCTGGTGCGTAGCCAGGGCCGGCAGACCTGGCGACGCTTCAACGACGGCCTCGCCGCAGGGCGACCGCCCGCCAAGGAGGTGCTCGATGGGGCGCTCGTGATCTTCGGGGGCGCCTTCCTCATCACGCCGGGCTTCCTGACCGACATCATCGGCCTGCTCCTTCTCCTGCCGCCCACACGGGCGATCCTCCGGCGCGCGCTCGTGCGCAACTTCGCCAACCGCACGCTGGCCCGGGTCGTCGGACGCGCGGGGCGGCCACGGCCGGCGGCCGGCCCGGTGCGGGACGACGTCGAGGGCACGGCGGTCGAGATCGATCCGGGCGAACGTCGCCGGCCGTGATCGAGTCCGGCGACGAACAGGTTCGCCCGTCCGGCGCGGCTGGTTTCGGAGAGGCAGTCACATTCTCCTGGGGCGACATGGAGCAGAACCTCTTCGGCAGCCTGCGGCTCGGGCTGACGGATTCGGCCCCCGCGCTGAAGAGCGGCCTCGGCCTGCTCTTCCGGGGCTCCTCGGCCATTGCCGCGAGCGCTGGCGGCGGCGAGGAGGAGCACGACCCCGACTGGCGTCGCCTCTCCGCGGGTGGCGCGGTGACCGAGACCATCGAGCCGTTGGCGCGATGGCGCGCCGCCCTGGACGCGGAGGACGGCAGCTTCGACCTCTCCTTCACCGCCCTCTGCCCGCCCGTCGAGCCCGGCGCTGATGCGGGCGCCCTGGAGGGCTATGAGCAGCTGTGCGCCGTCGGCGGCACCGTGCGGTGCGGCGAGGAGGAGTTCACGGTCGAGGGGCTCGGTCAGCGAGGACGGCAGTGGGGGGTTACAGACTGGGACAGCATGGAGCTCTCCCGCTCCGTCTCCGCGTGGCTCGCCCCCGACGCCGCGGTGATGTTGTTCGCCTCGCGCCTGAGGAAGGCGAAGGGGCATGAGGCCGAACGGATGAGCGCGTTCATCCTCGGCCCGGGCGCGGAGGGTGAGCCGTCGGTTGTCGTGCCGGTCGGCGAGCCGCGGCTCTCGACCTTGTACGACGGGGAAGGGCGCCAGCGCCGGGCTGGGCTCGAGTTGTGGCCCGCCGAGGAGGACGGCTTTGCCCGTCGCGCGGCCGGTGAGGCGCTGGGCGGCACGTCCCTCGAGCTCGGGCGCCTCAGGCTCGACGCCTCCTTCTTCTCGTGGCGCATGGAGGGCCGCGAGGGAGTCGGGCGCTACGACGTGTGGCGGCGCCAGTGAGCGACACCCCGGCCGCCGCCGGCGAGATCGAGGTGCTCGTCTGCGACTTCGGCGGCGTGATCACCTCGCCGCTCCTGGGCTCCTTCGCCGCCTTTCAGGATTCCTCGGGCGTTCCGCTCGAGTCTCTCGGCCGTGCGATGGCCGCCGCGGCAGAACACGACGGCGCGCACCCGCTCTTCGAGCTCGAGAAGGGCCATCTCAGCGAACGCGACTTCCTGGCCAAGCTCGAAACGGGCCTCGAAGCCGAGCTCGGGCGCCCGGTGGCCATGCACGCCTTCGCCGAGTCCTACTTCACCCACTTGGAGACGAACCACGAGCTGCTGGACTTCGTACGCGACCTGCGAGCGCGCGGGCTGCGCTCGGCGATCCTCACCAACAACGTCCGCGAATGGGAGCCGCGCTGGCGCGCGATGATCCCCGTCGACGAGCTCTTCGAAGCCGTGATCGACTCGGCCTTCGTCGGGATGCGCAAGCCGGAGCGGGAGATCTACGAGCTGACACTCGAGCGCCTCGGCGTCGCGCCCGAGGCTGCCCTCTTGCTCGACGACATCGAGATCAACTGCACGGCCGCGCGCGAACTCGGTATGCCCGCCGTCTGGTTCCATTCCAACGAGCAGGCCAAGAGAGAGGTCGAGCAGATACTGGCCGGAGGTGCGATTACCACCGAGTAGACCGGTTCGGATGCATAGGACGGCCCGCTGCGGGGTACCAGAAGCACAGATGGAGACACTCTGCACGGTCACCCACGACGGCCTCGACGGCTCCGCGGACGTCTTCGACTTCCTTGTCAGCCGCGAGTCGGCCAGTTGGGCTCATCACCGGTTCGACCTCTCGGGGCGCTACGAATCCGTCGGTCTTTGTGATGTGGAGGACATCGCCAGCGTGATGATCGGCGAAGCTCCCGCCGAGTTCATCGTCGAGATGCGGTGTGCCGCGGCAGCACTCGAGACTGCGGTCAGCGGACTGCTCGCCGCGGCCGGTCGCGCGGCGCACGACGGCGATCTCGACGTCGCCGACGTCCTGGCCCGCCGCGCGAGCGAAGTTCAGCGCGAGCGCCTGCGCGCTCTTGACGAAGTGATGGCGGTGTGTGAGTCCGCCTGGGACGATGCTGTCGACCGCGTGGAGCACGCGCGCGGAGCCGACCCCGAGTCGCTACCGAGTGCTCTGCGCACCGTCGAGATGCTCTGGTCGGCGCGCGCAGCTGTGCGCCGGCTGATCACCTCGGGCTCGCCCGACCTGTCGTAGGCGGCGGAGGTTGCGGCTCTTCGCCGCTCCCGCTTTAGTTGTTGCTGCCGAGCCGGTCCCAGCAGTAGAGGTCGAGGCATTCGCGTGCGAGCTCGGCACAGCGCTCGGGTGACAGGCACGGAAGCACTGCCTCCAACGCCTGCTCCTCCCCTACTCCGGCCTCGAAGGCCTCCTCCCCGCGGAACCCCGCGGCGATCTTGAGTGCCTCGCGCCGGTTCTCACCGAGCGACGGAAAGACGTTGACCAAGAACTCGGTGTTCGCGATCGGGTGGCCGACCTCGAGCGAGGCATGCCAGGCCGCGAGCATCGAGAGATCCTCGTCGTCGAGGTCGGCGACCGCCTTGGCGTAGTGGGATACGAGATCGACGTCAGGTATCTCGTCGACCCAGGCACGGACGACCTCGCCGAGCAGCTGGCGGCGCGCCTCGCGGCCCACGGACTCGGCCATGACTCGGATGGCGTTCTGAGGCTCTATGAAGCAGAGGGCGGACATCGCGGCTCGCAGTCCTCCAGGGGACGGTTGCGGTGAAACGCAATGTACGAGCCGGGGTGGACGGCAAGACGCGGAGGAGGCTAGGGGCCGTCTCCGCGATGAGGTCAGGGCGTGAACTCGCCCGACGAGCTGCCGCTACTCGAACGGGCGGGAGCCGCAGCGCGGGCCGGCCGGGGAGCCGACCGAGCCGAGCTCGGAGCGGAGCTCGAAGGCGCCGCGGCGGACTGCTCGGGCGCGAACTCCTGCTGTGTCGGTGCGGGCGTCTGCGCCGCGGGTGCGGTGGGTGCGGGAGCGACGGGCGGAGCAGTCGGCTTGGCCGGTGCGCTGCTTGAGCCGTTGTCGCTGCTGCTCGGCGTCGTCGGCGTCGCGGGCGCCGGCGTCACCGCCGGCGCGGTATCGGCGGCAAGCGCCCTCCGGTGGTGCTTGGTCCGGCTGACGTGGGCGGTCTGACGGGCGGCCGGGATGGGCGCCACACGATGCGGGCTCGCCAGCTCATCGTGAAGGATCACTCCGCCCCCGCCGGCCAGCGCGGCGGTCGACGCCGCAACAGCCGCCAGCTTGCCGGAGGTCGCGGCCTCCGCCGCCGTCTGCAACTTCAGCGCCGATGCCGATAGCCGTTCGTGAACGCCGCCGGTGAGCGCCTCATAGGCGCGCATCATCAGCCCGCCCGGGCGGTGCGCCGAAGCGCTGCCGGCCAGTACCAGGACGACTGGCATGAGCGCGGCGACACGGCGGGCGGCGCCATGATGCTCGCGCAGTGCCGCCCGGCACCCGGGGCAGCTCCTCAGGTGCGGCCGCAGCTCGAGCACCTGCCGGGCCGACGCCTCGCCGTCGGCCATCGCCGAGAGCGACGGCTGCCAGCGCTCGCACTCCGCCCCGGACTCGATATGCGCGTATCGCTCGATGAACCGCCGACGCCCCTCGGTGATACAGCGATTGACCTTCGTGTACGTCCAACCGGTCTGCTCCGAGATCTCCCGGTAGGAATGCCCCTCGGCTTTGAGCAGTAGCGCGGTGACCTCTTGCGGCTTGAGCCGCTGAAGGGCCTCAGCCGCCCGGCTGGCCCGGTCGAAGCGGGCGATCTGCTCGTCGGCGGTGGGCAGGCGGGTCGCCTCCTGGCGGTCGAGGTCGAACTCCCGGGCCGTGACGTTCTCGCTCCTGCCCGCGCGGACCGCCAAGGCCTCGTGCTTGATCACCGTCCGCAGCCACGAGACCGCGGTTGCGCGCTCAACGTCGTCCGCACGCCGCAGGAAGATCTCGAGCCCGCGCTGGTAGGCGTCCGCGGCGTCGTCGGCGCAGTAGGAGTAGCGCCGCGCCAGGGCCAGCAGAGAAGCGGCGTGCTCGCGCACCACCTCGACCACGAAGGCTTCCGCTGCCTGCTGTTCGACCTGCGTCACCGCGCTCCCCATCGACGTCACCCATGCAACGCACCGTTGTGTGTCCTTCTAGTGCGATGGAGAGGACGACTCGCCCCCGGCGCCGCGGCAAATTGGCGCAATTTGCGGGGAAAGCGAGGAAGGACGAGCGCTCCCGGCTCCGGCCGGACTGTGCTTCTGGTCTCGGGAAGGGCGACTTAAGCGGTGGGCGTTGGCTGCGTCTCGGCCGACTGGGTCACTTCGAGCACCACATCCGTGAACCCGACGCCCCAAACGAGCCAAGCCGCCGCAATCGGACCCTGGCCGTCTTGCTAGATCCCCAGGGCGGAGCGCACGTTCGAGCCCAAGTCGCCCGGAACCTCCAGCCCCCGAACACCCAGCGTCGCCCGTTCGCCTCCGTGCCCCCAGTTCCAGAGGGCCGCATCCAAAGCGGCCAGCGGCACCTCGCACGCCTCGGCCAGCGCCACCGCGCGACGCTCCAGCAGCAGCTTGTCGCCGATGCCGAACACGCGCTTGGCGGCCACGGTCACCGCGTCGTCCCCGCCCAGAGCGAGGTCGCCCGCCTGCATCTCGAGCACACCGAGGCGCCCCAGGGTCACGAGGAAGTCGAACCGCGCATCGCGCGTGAGCCCGGGCACAGACAGCCTCTCGTAGGCGCGCGCAAACCGGCGCTCCGGCGACCACCCTCCCTCACCGCCCAGACCGGCCGCTTGGGAGCCGCCGCGGGCCGCCCACGCCCGGTAGGCCTCGAGCGTGCGCGCGCCGCGCGCAAGGTCGTGCGAGGTGCGCGGCCCCAGAGCCGCTCCTTCTAATACAGCCGCCTCGCCCGAGACCCAACTCACGCGTGCGGCGGCAACACCCGAGAAAGCATCCTCTTCCTCGAGCGGTCCCAGGTAAGCGATCAAGAACGCCAGCCAGATCCCTTCCTCGATGTCGCCATCGCCGGCGACCTCGGCGTACAAGCCGGGTGGAGAAGCGCCGAGCGCGAGCAGCCGCCCCGCCGCCCAGGCAATCTCGTCGGCCAGACGCTCGGCGGACGCTGACGAGCGGACCCCAGGCACGAGCGCGCTCGAGAAGCCGTCGTCGGCGGAACGCGTCTCGTGGCTGACGCGCATCGCGCGCCGCGAAGCTGGTTTGGCGGCCTTCGGAGCCGTCGCCGCGCCGCGCCGCGGTGTGGCAGCCGGGCCCGCCCCCGGCGTCTGGCCCGAGCAGATCGGGCAGTTCTGGACGAAGCGGTTGTGGCGGCAGAACTCAGGCAAAGCGGGAGATGCCTCCCAGGAAGAGGTTCGTGGCGAAGGCCGCGGCAGCCGCGGCGTCGACTGGATCGCGCGCGACCATACGCATGCCGAGCTCGAATCCGGCGCCCGCCATCGCCGCGGCCATGTACTCCGCGTCGTGCTCCGGAATGTCGCCGGAGCGGATCGCCGCGCGCAGGTCCTCGAGCAGCTCGTCGACCCCCGCGCCGAAGATCGGGTCGTCGAACAGCGCGTGGATCGTGCCGGCGTTGCGGCGCATGAAGGCAAGCATCGTCCGGTCTTCGGCGAGGAACGAGAAGAACGCCAGGAAGGCGTCTCCCACGAACGCCTCGAGCGTCGCGGCCTCGTGCCGGGCGCGCTGCACGCGCCGGCGCAGCTCGCGCGTCGAGTCGTCGAGCAGTGCCTGGAACACCGACTCCTTGTCGGGGAAGTAGTTGTAGAAGGTGCCCGACGCAAGGTCGGTGCGGCGGATGACGTCGCGCACGCTGGCCGCGTCGTAGCCCAGCTCGGCGAACACCTCACGCCCGGCGGCGAGGATCGCCGCCCGGTTCTGCGCTTTTGTCCGCTCCCTCCGCCCCGCCGGCGCGCCGACGGCGCTCACGCGGAGACGGGCTCCCCGGCCGCGACCCGCGGGGTGACCGGCAGCTTGAAGCCGCCGGCGCGAGCGCGCTGGGCGCCCTTGTCGAGCTCCTTGCCCAGGTCGTACAGGTAGTTGTCGAAGTCCACCTGCATCGTGTGGCGCTTGGAGGCGACGTAGCGCTTGAACATGTCGGCGCGCTCCTTCTCCATGTCGGCGCGCAACGCCGCCGCGGCGGGCAGCGCGTACTCGCCGCGGAGGTAGGCGGCGATCCACTGGCCCTGCCCTTCGGCGAGGGGCATTATCGCGCCGAGCGGCTGCAGCAGCCCGACGAAGAACACGTTGTCGATCTCGGGGTGGAACACCCGCCGGTAGAGCGGCAGGTCGTTCTCCGGCGCCGAGATGAGGCCCTCGTCGAAGAACGGGAAGGTCACCTTGTAGCCCGTGCAGTAGACGACGATGTCGGCCCGCACGACGCTGCCGTCCTCAAAGCGCACCGAATCGCCCTCGAGCGCGGCGATGTTCGGCCTCCACTCCATCTCGCCGTGGGCGATGCGGTTGAGGAAGTCAGCGGAGATCGTCGGATGGGCCTCGCCGATGCGGTGGTCGGGCTTGGGCAGGCCGTAGTCCTCCACCTTGCCGACCCCGACCTTGTACATCGTCTCGAGGATGGTCCGTCGCCAGGCGAACGGCACCTTGCCCGTGTGCTTGTTGACGCCGATCTGATCGAGCGGGCGGCCGAACAGGTACTTGGGAAGGATGTAGGCGCCGCGACGTGAGGCGAGGTAGGTGCTGCCCGCGACGAAGCTCGACTCCGTGGCGATGTCCATCGCCGAGTTGCCAATGCCGAGTACCACCACGTCCTTACCGCGGAACGGCTCGTTGTCGACGTAGTGGTGGGCGTGCATCTGCTCACCCTGGAAGTCCTCCGCGCCCGGGTAGGCGGGCTCGGGCCAGCGCGGGTTCCAGTGATGCCCGTTGGCGACCAGCAGCGCGTCGTAGTGTCGGGTCTCCCCCGTGTCGAGCTTGACCGTCCAAGTGCCGTCGGCCTCGCGCCCGGCGTGCTCGA
Source organism: Solirubrobacterales bacterium (assembly GCA_038200435.1). Lineage (GTDB taxonomy): Bacteria > Actinomycetota > Thermoleophilia > Solirubrobacterales > Solirubrobacteraceae > JBBPXY01. The sequence continues at coordinate 16,286 of JBBPXY010000024.1, read as the reverse complement.
CGCCGGTATCGAACATGATCTTGTCGCGGAAGCCGAAGTGGTCGACGTAGGCGTCGAAGTACTCCGCGATGTGCGAGTGGTGCGGGAAGTCGGGGTAGGACTTCGGCATCGGGAAGTCCGAGTACTCCATCCGCTCGCGAGAGGTGTTGATATGCAGCGACCTGTACGCCGCCGACATCTCGTTCTTGTTGCCGAAGACCCAGTTGCCGCCCACCCGGTCGCTCTTCTCAATGCAGTCGAACGGGATCCCGCGCTCGTGCAGGGCCTTGGCCGCGGCGATACCGGACGAGCCGGCTCCGATGATGCAGGCGGTGGGTAGCTGGGTCATGCGGTCGGGGCTCCTCTGCTGGCGGTGCTTGGCACCCTAGGTAAAGATGACGCAGGTGTCAACTTCAAGCCTTGCATCGCTTTACGGGGCGGGCCGTCTCCTCTACTCTCCGGTGAGCTTCATTCGAGAGACAACACCCTACGGAGGGGACCCAACACATGACTTCACGACTCAGCTCGCCTGCCCGCCGCGCCGCCGCTCTACTCAGTGCGATCACGCTTCTGACGTGCGCCGCCTCGGCGATTGCCGCGACGCCCGTCGCCAACGGAACCTACCGCGGCGCGCTCTCCGACGGCGGCAAGGTGTCGATGCGAGTACTTTCCGGCGGCGAGCGCCTGCACTGGTCGGTCGCCTTCCGCTCCGCCTCGTGCAATCCGCACAGGTTCACCTCGCGCGGCGGCACGACGTTCGACCGGACCCTGGGCACGCGCATTCACTCGGACGGGTCCTACCGCGAGGTCGTCAAAGCCACCAACTCGACCACGTTCAACGGCAAGTCCGGCTACAAGAACACGATCCGCGCGGTGTTCAAGGGCCGCTTCGTGACGCGTCACCGGGCGAACGGGCAGTTCGAGCAGCGCGAGACGTTCTACCGACCGAACGGGTCGACGCTGGCCACCTGCCTGCGGCAGCTGACCTATCGGACCGTCATCCAGTAACGAAGTTCACGGGGCGGGCGGCTCGAGCGCCGCGAAGCCCCTCCTGAAGTAGACGAGCGCCGCCCCCGAGGCGGCGCTCGTCGTTTCTACCTCGCCGAGAAGGATCGTGTGATCGCCCGTGGGGTGAGACTCGGCCGTGCGGCACTCGATGACGGCCAGCGCGTCGCTGACCGCGCGGAGACCCGATGGCAAGGCTTCGAAGCCGCCGAGGATGAACTTGTCCGGGCGCCCGGAGGCGAAGCGGTCGGCCAGATCCTCGTGCTCGGGGCGCAGGACGGAGACGGCGAAGCGCTCGGAGTGCACCAGCGCCTGGGTGGACCCCGCGTCCGTGTCGAGGCAGACGGCCACCATGGGTGGCGCGTCGGAGACGACCGTGAATGCGGTCGCGGTGATCCCCCAGTCGCTGAGAGTCGCGTCGCGCGCGGTGACGATCACGACCCCGGAAGCGAAGGCTCCGAGGGCGGTCCGCGTGTCGCGACGCGAGCTCAGCGGTGCCGCGGGCGGGAGCCGCCGCCCGGCCCGCCCGGACGCGTAAGCCCACCGCCGCGGGACCGGCGGATGAAGAACAGGATCACGCTCGAGCACAGCACGGACAGAACGATGCCGGCCGCCCCACGATGGAACAGCACGAGCGCGATCAGCCCGGCGATCAGGCTGCCGGCGATGCCGAGCAACATCGTCTGACCGAGCGACATGGGATCGGGGCCGGGCAGCGCTAGCCGCGCCAGCGCGCCGACGAGCAGACCGGAGGCCGCGATGATGATGAGGTAGGCGATGAGGCTCATAGGCTGACGGTTACCCGCGCCGGGGTCGGGTCAAGCGTTCGACTGCCCTCAGGCCGGCTCGCGCGCGCCCGGGCCCGTGGAGAACTCGTCGCCCGGGCGGACGGTGCCGGCGGCCAGGGCCTCGGCGCGCAGCGAGTGCTCACCGGTGTTGGCCGCGACCGGTAGAGCCGGGATGAGCTCCCGGTCGCCATCCATCGGGCTGCCGCCCAGGTAGCGGTTGACGATGCGCGCGCACTTGCGGCCCTCGGCGATGGCCGTCACCACCAGCGACTGGCCGATGCGGGCATCTCCGCAGGCGAAGACTCCGTCCTGCGAGCTGCGGAACACGGGCGCCTTCACGTTGCCGCGGCGGTCGAGCTCGACCTCGAGCTCCTCGAGCGCTCCCTCGTGCTCGGGGTGAAGGAAGCCGATCGCGAGGAGGACGAGGCCGGCTTCGATCTCGAACTCGCTGCCGGGAACGGGGTGCAGGTCGCGCGAAGAGGTGCCCTCGACGCGGCGGGCGAGCACGCCGGTGACGCGGCCGCCCGTGCCGGAGAAGCCCGTCACCTCGGTGCCCCAACGGCGCTCGCCACCCTCCTCGAGCGCGTAGGTGCTCGACGTGCGCTTGGGTGGCAACGGCCAGGGCGTGCGCTCGTCGCGCCCGCTCATCGGAAGCTCCTGGTAGACGTCGAGCATCGTCACCTCGGTGGCGTGCTCGCGGTGCGCGTTGGAGATGCAGTCCATGCCGGTGTCGCCGCCGCCGATCACCACGACGTGCTTGCCCGCGGCCGAGATGACCCCGCCGGGCGGGGGCGCGACGGACGGGCGACCCTCGTGCTGGGCGACCCAGCGGTTGCGCTGGTAGAGGTACTCCATCGCGAAGTGCACGCCCTCGAGGTCACGTCCTTCGACCTCGAGGTCGCGGTGCACGCGCGAGCCGGTTGCGATGACGACCGCGTCGTGATCGGCGCGTAGGGCCGCGGCACTGGTCTCGCGACCCACGTCGACGCCGTAGCGGAACTCGATCCCCTCCTCCTCGAGCAGCGCGACCCGGCGGTCGATCACGCGCTTGGGGAGCTTGGCGTCGGGCACGCCGAAACGAAGCAGGCCGCCGGGGCCCTCGTCGCGCTCGAGCACCGTGACCGTGTGGCCGGTCTTGTTCAGCTCGGCCGCCACGGCCATGCCGGCCGGCCCGGATCCCACCACTGCGACGCTGCGCCCGCTGCGCATCGGCGGCGGCTTGGGGAGCACCCAGCCCTCGGCCCAGGCCCGCTCGATGATCGAAAGCTCGATCTGCTCGATGGTCACCGCGTCGGACACCGACTCGATGGCCAGGACGCAGGCCGATTCACACGGCGCCGGGCAGATCGTGCCGGTGAACTCGGGGAAGTTGTTCGTGGAATGGAGCGAATCGATCGCCTCCCGCCACAGCCCGTGGTAGACGAGGTCGTTCCAGTCCGGGATGAGGTTGCCGAGCGGGCAGCCCTCGTGGCAGAACGGCACGCCGCAGTCCATGCAACGCGCGCCCTGGCGCTGGAGCTCCTCCTCGGGCTGCAGGCGGAAGTACTGCTCGTAGTCGCCCACGCGCTCGCCCGGGTCGCGCTTGTCGAACCCGATCCGGTGGACCTTGAGAAACGCTCCGAGCTCTCCCATAAGTGCCCTAAGCGGGGGTCGGGTGCTGGCGGGCGGAGCCCGAGGCCTCGGTGGCGTGCTGCTCCTCCGCGGCCGCTCGCTCGGCCAGCGCGCGCTTGTAGTCGCGCGGCATGACCTTGACGAAGCGCCCGAGCGCCGCGTCCCATCCGGCGAGCAACCGCCGCGCCACCGGCGAGCCCGTGCGGCGCGCGTGCTCCTGCACGAGGGCGTGGAGCTCGATCGTGTCAGCCTCGTCGAGCGGGTCGAGATCGACCAGCTCGGTGTTGCAGCGCCCGGCGAACGCGCGCTCCTCGTCGAGCACGTAGGCGACGCCGCCGCTCATGCCGGCGGCGAAGTTGCGCCCGGTGGAGCCGAGCACGACGACCCGGCCGCCGGTCATGTACTCGCAGCCGTGATCGCCCACGCCCTCGACCACGGCGGAGGCACCCGAGTTGCGCACCGCGAACCGCTCGCCGGCGAGGCCGCGGAAGAACGCCCGCCCGCTCGTGGCGCCGTAGAGGACCGTGTTGCCGACGATGACGTTCTCCTCCGCGCGGAAGCCGGCCGACTCGGGCGGTCGCACGGCGATGATGCCACCGGACAGGCCCTTGCCGGTGTAGTCGTTGGTCTCGCCCTGGAGGCCGAAGGTCACACCGGCGGTCAGCCAGGCGCCGAAGCTCTGCCCGGCCGAGCCCTGGAGAGCAACCTCGATCGTTCCTTCCGGCAGCCCCTCCGCGCCGTGCAAGCGAGCTATCTCACTCGAGAGCAGGCCGCCCACCGTGCGGTTGACGTTGCGCACGCGGCGCTCGAGCCGCACGCACTCGCCGCCGTCGATGGCCGCCCGGGCCTCGGCGATCATGTCCCAGTCGAGCGCGCCGTCGAGCACGGGTTCGGGGCCCCGTACGCGGTGACGCGGAGTCTCGGGAGGCAGCTCGGGGAAGTTGAGGATCTCGGTGAGATCGACTCCGCCGGCCTTCCAATGATCGATCGCGTCGTCGGCCTCGAGCAGGTCGGCCCGGCCGATCAGGTCGTCGAGCTTGCGCACCCCGAGGCGGGCCATCAGCGCGCGCGCCTCCTCGGCGACGAAGAACAGGTACTTGACGACGTGCTCTGGTGTGCCGTGGAACCGGCTGCGCAGCTCGGGATCCTGCGTGGCGATCCCGACCGGGCAGGTGTTGAGGTGGCAGACCCGCATCATGATGCAGCCCATCGCGATGAGCGGGGCGGTGGAGAAGCCGAACTCGTCGGCGCCGAGCAGCGCGGCGACCACCACGTCGCGCCCCGTCTTCATCTGCCCGTCGACCTGCACGATCACCCGCGAGCGCAGGTCGTTGAGCAGCAGCGTCTGCTGGGTCTCGGCCAGACCGATCTCCCACGGCACGCCGGCCGACTGGATTGAGCTCTGCGGCGAGGCGCCCGTGCCGCCGTCGTGGCCGGCGATGACGATGTGGTCGGCGTTGGCCTTGGCCACGCCCGCCGCGACGGTGCCCACGCCCACCTCGGAGACGAGCTTCACCGAGACCTGCGCGATCGGGTTGGCGCAGCGCAGGTCGTAGATCAGCTGCTTGAGATCCTCGATCGAGTAGATGTCGTGGTGAGGCGGCGGCGAGATCAGCCCGACGCCCGGGGTCGCGTTACGCAGCTTCGCGATGTAGGGATCGACCTTGTGGCCAGGCAGCTGCCCGCCCTCGCCGGGCTTCGCCCCTTGGGCCATCTTGATCTGGATCTGGTCGGCATTGACGAGGTAGTGAGCGGTCACACCGAAGCGTCCCGAGGCGACCTGCTTGATGGAGGAGCGGCGTAGGTCTCCGTTGGCGTCGGGCACGAAGCGGCGCGGGTCCTCGCCGCCCTCCCCCGTGTTCGAGCGCCCGCCGATGCGGTTCATGGCGATGGCCAGCGCCTCGTGGGATTCGGGAGAGATCGAGCCGAGGCTCATCGCGCCGGTGGAGAAGCGCTTCACGATGGCCTCGGCAGGCTCGACCTCCTCCAGCGGGATCGCGGCACCCGGCTGCTCGCGCAGCTTGAGCAGGCCGCGCAGCGCCGCCTTGCGCGTGGATTCGTCGTTGACCTTGGCCGCGTACTCGTCGTAGGTCTGGCCCGCGTTGCCGTTCTCTGACCGCACCGCGTGCTGGAGGAGCGAGATCGTGTCGGGGTTCCAGATGTGGAGCTCCCCGTCGCGGCGCCACTGCAGCACGCCGCCGACCGGCAGCAGGTCGCGCTCGTAGCGCGGGTAGGCGCGGCCGTGGCGCTCGATCGCCTCGCGGGCGAGCACGTCCATGCCGACGCCGCCGATGCGCGACGCGGTGCCCGTGAAGTGGCGCTCGATCAGGTCGGACTCGAGGCCCACCGCCTCGAAGATCTGCGCTCCGCAGTAGGACTGGATCGTCGATATGCCCATCTTCGAGATCGTCTTGAGCAGGCCCTTGCCGATCGCCTTCACGATGCGGCGCTCGGCCTCCTCGACAGGAACGTCGGCGGGGATCAGCCGGCGCTTGACGATCTCGTCGAGCGACTCGAACATCAGGTAGGGGTTGATCGCCGCCGCCCCGTACCCGATCAGCGTCGCCATGTGGTGGATCTCGCGGGGCTCTCCCGTCTCGACGATGAGCCCGGCGCTCAGGCGTGTGCCCGCGCGCACGAGATGGTGATGCACGGCGGCGACCGCCAGCAACGAGGGGATCGGGGCGCGCTTGGCGTCGGTGCGCCGGTCCGACAGGATGAGGATGCTCGTGCCGCCGCCGACCTGATCCTCGGCCTCCTGGCAGACGCGCTCCACCGCGCCCGCCATACCGCCGGCATCGGCCACGGGCCACGTGATGTCGATCGTGTGCGCCTTGAACTGCGCGTGATCGACCTGGCGGATCTTCTCGAGCTCGTGGTTGCGCAGGATCGGCTGGGTCATCTTCAGCTGATGGGCGTGCTCCGGCGTCTCGGCGAGCAGGTTGCGCTCGGCGCCGACGCCGGTGGCGAGACTCATCACCACCGACTCGCGGATGGAATCGATCGGCGGGTTCGTGACCTGCGCGAAGAGCTGCTTGAAGTAGGCGAAGATCGGGGGCTGGCGGTCGGAGAGCACGGCCAGCGCGGCGTCGTTGCCCATCGAGGCCGTCGGCTCCTGGCCGTCGGCGGCCATGGGCGCGATCACCAGCCGCCGATCCTCCTGTGTGTAGCCGAAGGCGAGCTGACGGGCGCGCAGCGGCTCGCGGCGCGGCACGCGCGGGGACCGGTCAGGGAGGTCGTCGAGGTGGACGACGTGCTCGCGGTGCCAGGCCGCGTAGGGCTTCTGCGTGGCGACCGTGCGCTTGATCTCGGAGTCCTCGACGATCCGGCCCTCTTCGAGGTCGACCAGGAAGAGCTTGCCCGGCTGCAGGCGGCCCTTGCGCACGATCTGATCGGGCGAGGCGGTGAGCACGCCGGTCTCCGACGCCAGGACGACGTAGCCATCGGCGGTGACCGCCCAGCGGCCGGGGCGCAGGCCGTTGCGGTCGAGCGTCGCGCCGACGTAGCGCCCGTCGGTGAAGACCACCGCGGCCGGCCCGTCCCAGGGCTCCATCAGACACGAGTGGAAGTCGTAGAACCCGCGGACCTCCTCGGGCAGGTCGTCGCGCTCGCGGTAGGCCTCGGGCACCATCATCATCACCGCGTGTGGCAGCGAACGGCCGCTCAGCGCGAGCAGCTCGAGCACGTTGTCGAACGTGGCCGAATCCGATCCGCCCTCGTTGACAACCGGCATCAGCTTGCGCAGGTCCTCCTCGCCGAAGACCTCCGAGGCCAGCCGCGACTCGCGCGCGCGCATCCAGTTGACGTTGCCGCGCAGCGTGTTGATCTCGCCGTTGTGGGCGATCATCCGGTAGGGATGGGCCAGCGGCCAGCTCGGGAACGTGTTGGTCGAGAACCGCGAGTGCACGAGCGCCAGGCGCGTGGCCAGGCGCTCGTCCTGAAGATCCGGGTAGTAGCCCGAGAGCTGGGGTGCCGTGAGCATGCCCTTGTAGACGACCGTGCGCGAGGAGAAGGAGACGATCGCCAGATCGGCCCCGGCCGCCTTCTCGGCCAGCCGCCGGATGACGTAGAGCTTGCGCTCGAAGGCCAGGGTGTCGGCGATGTCGTCGGCCGCGGCGACGAACAGCTGCCGGCTGACGGGAGCGGCGGCGAGCGCGATCTCGCCTGCGTGGCCCTCGTCGACGGGCACGTCGCGCCACCCGAGCACGCGCTGGCCCTCGGCCCGCACCGTCTCTTCGAGGAGAGCCTCGAGCTCGGCACGGCGCTCATCGTCGGCGCGCGGAAGGAAGCAACTGGCCACGGCGTAACGGCCCTGCGCGGGCAGGTCGCACTCGGTCACGGCCTGGAAGAACACGTCGGGGATCTGCAGGAGGATCCCGGCCCCGTCTCCGGTGACTCCGTCGGCCGCGGCGGCGCCGCGGTGCTCCAGGTTCTCGAGCGCGTAGAGCGCCCGATCGACTACGCCGTGCTCGGCCTCGCCGTGCAGCCGAGCGACGAACGCGACGCCGCACGCGTCGTGCTCGTGTGCGGGGTCGTAGAGGCCGGTGGCCCCAGGGGCGTGGGAACGATGCATGAGAAAGGAGCTCTGAGGGGTGGGGCCAGCACTGGAAGCCGGCGAAATGCTACCAGCGAGCGGCCTAGTGTTGGGTTTCTATTACGGCTCTCTCGAGTGCATCGCTCACTCGCCCGGCAAGGCTCGGCCAGGCGTAGCGGGCACGAGCCACCTCGCGCGCTGCCTCTCCCCGCTCGCGGCGCTCTGGACCATCTTTGATCGCCTCGGCGAGCGCGGCCGCCAGGCCTCCTTCGTCGTCGGGCTCGACGAGCCAGCCCGTTCGCCCGTCCTCGACGATCTCCGCCGGCCCGTGACGGTTCACCGCAATCGCCGGCAGGCCGCAGGCCATGCCCTCGACCAGCACCTGGCCGAACTGCTCGCGCACCGAGGGCAGGACGATCACGTCGGAGGCGTTCAGGAAGTCGGGCAGTGCCTGGTGATCGTGCCAGCCGGCCATGAAGACATCGTGTGCCCCGGAAGCTTCGATCGCTTCCAGCGGGTGCTCCCCTTCCCATTCTCCGGGATGCCCGCCGAGCAGAACGAGAGCCGCAAGGCTGCCGCTCGCTTCCTGCGCGCGCGCGAAGGCCCGGATCAGCAGCCCGATCCGCTTTACGGCAGTGAAGCGCCCGACGTAGAGGAGCACCGGCTCCTCCGTGATGCGCTCCACCTGCTCGGCGGAGTAGGCGACGCTGCCCGGCTCACCCCCGGGCGCCCACCCCTGAGGATCGTCGACAAGATGCCGCTGCCAGAGCGCGCGGCGGTCGACCTCAAACACATCGAACCGCTCGGGATCGAAGCCATTCGCGACGACCGTGCAGCGCTCGGGGTCGATGCCGAGCGCGTCGGCCGCCCGCTGCACCTGGCTCTCCGACTGGGTGATGATCGCGCGGCTCCGGCCGGCCCAGCGGCGCAGGCGCTCGGCCCAGGCGCTCGCCTCGGTCCACTCCGGCGGCGCGCCCTTGTCGATCTCCTCGAGCATCAGCAACTCGGTCCCGTGGAGGTGGCTCACGACGGGGACGTCGGGTGCCACGCGCGCCGCGGCTTCGTTCATAGGCGTCAGGTGATGGAGGTACAGGACGTCGGCGTCGGCGGCGCCGGCGAGCGCCTCGCACCAAGCGGCGACCTGGTGCTCGTAGAGCTCGTCGTCCAGCGAGGCGAAGATGCGGTCGGGCGCGCCGGGCCGGTCCTCGTATGAGGGATGCATGGGCGGATCGGCCCGCATGGGGTCGGGTGCCGCCAGGGCGCGCGTGAAGTCCACGGGGCGTACGTCTAGCCCAGCAAAGAAGCGGTGAGCGTCACCGTGCCCTTCGCGGTGGCCTGAGAGGATGGTCACGTCCCATCCCTTGGCCGGTAGGGCCGTGGCGAGCGCGCGCACGACGTGCGACGAGCCCCCGCGGGGGAAGAACATCAGGCCGACGAGGGCGCGCGGCACAGCGCCAACGTACCAGCGACTGGTTGCGCCGCGGTGCGCGGGGAAAGCACGCGCTCCGTGGCGAACCGACGCGCCTAGGCCCTTCGAGCGGCTACCGTCGACCGGATGCTCAGCGCGCGACGTCTCTTCACCCTCGTCGCGCTGTGTCTGCTCGTATTTCCGGCCGCGGCGATGGCCTTCGAGAGCCACGCGCCACTGCCCCTTGACGCAGCGAAGCTGCGCGCGGCCAAGGCCGCCGCAGCCCGCGAATACGCCGCTCACAACCCGGGCGCGCAGGCGCGGTCGAGCGCGACGCCACGTGCCGCCACTGTTCTCGGCGGCCTGAACCAACGCGGGCTGGGCGACCCGAACACAAACGAAGCCACGCCCTCGGACTCGACGGGGGCCATCGGCCCGAGCCACTACGTGGAGATGGTCAACGCGACGATCGGCGTGTTCGGGCGCAGCAACCTCGGACAGGTGAACGGCATGGGCCTCGACACTTTTATCGGGCATGCCAACGACAACATCTTCGATCCTCAGGTCATCTGGGACCCGTCCGCGAACCGGTGGTTCTACCTGCTCGACGACATCGGACCGTCGACGCCCGTGACGAACCCCAACGGCGACAACTTCCTCGCCTTCGGGTGGTCGAAGACGGCCGACCCGACGAAACTCGCGACGGGCTGGTGCCATTTCCGCATCAACATCGATACGAAGTTCGGCGGCACACGCGGGCAGTTCTTCGCGGACTACCCGAAGCTGGGCCACAACGACACGCACCTCGCGTTCGGCACCAACCTCTTCAACCAGAACAACGCCATTGCCGGCAACGAGCAGTCCGGGTTCGTGACGGGCGACATCCTCACCGTTCCCAAGCCCGCGACCGGGACCATCACCACATGCCCGGCCGAGAACGCCTTCCAGGGGTCGCTCTCCAAGACGCGCGGCACGCCCGCCACGCCCGGCAAGCCCGCCGCCCCGCTCAAGACGGCTTCCGGGGAGACGGCGTTCACCCCCGTGCCGGTGAACATCTTCGACCGCTCGGGGACGGGCTACGTGGTCACCGCCGACTCGCCCTTCGACGGCGCGGGCCGGACCGTCCTCTCGGCTCGCCGGTTCGACTCCGCGGGGAACATCTCCGCGACGGCAACGCGCTTCACGGTGCCGGAGTACAAGGTGCCTGGCAACGCCCCGCAGCCCGGCACCGTCAACCGGCTCGACACGCTCGACGCTCGCTTTACCCAGGCCGTGGGCCACGCTGATCCGCGCGCGGGCGGCGTGCAGGCGATTTGGACGCAGCACACTATCGACGGGCCCGGTGGCCGGGCAGTCGTGCGCTGGTACGAGCTGTTGCCCGCCTCCGGACAGGTCCGCCAGCACGGATCCGTCTCTGACTCGTCGAGCTTCGCTTTCAACGGCGCGATCTCGCCCGCGAGCGATGGCTCTCACGCCGCGCTCGACTACAACTTGAGCGGGTCGAGCCGGCTGCCCTCCCTCTTCGCCCGCTCACGCAGCGGGCCACAGGCCGCGGGCTTCCTCGGGCCGGCCCTGACCCTCGGAGTCAGCGACCAGTCGCTGAGAGACGCCACGAGCTGCGACCCCATGAGCGCCCCGCTCTGTCGCTGGGGCGACTACGCCGCCGCCACGCCCGACCCGGCGAACTCGCTGCTCGTGTGGGGCTCGAGCCAGCTCTCCGGGCGGCTGAACGTCGACCCGACACTTCCCCAGTGGTTCACACGCAACTTCGCGCTGAACACCCGCGACGCCGCCCCGGTCGCCCGCTTCACCTTCTCGCCGAGCCGGACCCTGACCAAGACCTCGGTCTCTTTCGACGGGCGCAGCTCGAGCGACTCCGACGGCCATGTCGTCTCCTACAAGTGGAACTTCGGTGGCAGGCAGACGAGCACGAGCGCCCACCCCCGTCACGTCTACGGCCGCGACGGCCACTACCGCGTCACGCTGACCGTCACCGACGACGCGGGCGAGACCGCGACCACCTCGCACATCGCAACGATCGTCAACCGCGCGCCGCTCGTGTCGCTCCGCGTGGTGACCGCTCACCCGCGCGCACGTCACACCGTGCGCTTCGACGGCCGCCGCTCGCGTGACCCCGACGGCCGCGTCAAGGTCTACCACTGGAACTTCGGCGACCACCGGGGCAGCGGGCGCTCGGCTCCCACGCACGTCTACCGGCGCGGCGGCCGCTACCGCGTCACGCTCACCGTCTTCGACGACGAGCACCGCAGCACCACCGTGCGGCGCACCATCGTCGTCGCGCGCTGAGCGTGCGCCCGCCCTCCTACGCCGCGGCGGGCATCGCCTCCACCACCGGCGAGTCCTCGTCGTCGGCGATGAGATCGAGCACCGCCTTCTCCACGCGGCGATCGACGTCGAGGTCGCTCACCGGGCCTTCGTCCTCGTCGGGGTCGGCGATCTCGGCCAGGCGCTCGGCGATCGTCAGGCCCGACTCGTAGCGGTCGATCACGCGCGGGTCGACGTAGGAGGCGCGACACACCGCCGGGGTGTTCCCGAGGTAGCGCGAGACCTCCTTGACGGCCGCCGAGATGGCTCGCTTGCGCGCGGTCTTAGTCCGCGCCTCGCGCCCGTTGGACGCCAGAGCGACGGCGGCCAGCACGGTGGCGCTCCACGTCCGGAAGGTCTTGGCGCTGAAGTCGCCCCCGGTGATCTCCTTGATGTACTCGTTCACGTCGCCCGACTTGACGTCGCGCCAGGCGCGCCCGTCGCGGTAGGCGAGCAGCTCCGGGTGGCCGCCGCGGCGCCGCTTGAGCTGGGCGACGATCTCGAACACCTCGGGGTCAGCCACGGACTGCACCCTCTGCTTCCCTGACTTCGCCGTGTAGTCGAAGGTGATGACGCCGTCCTTCAACGTGACGTGGTCGCGGCGGATGGTGGCCAGGCCAAACGTCTCGTTCTTCTCCGCGTAGTCCTCCGATCCGATGCGGAAGAAACCGATGTCGAGCAGGCGCGCGGCGCAGGCCAGCGCGCGCTCACGGTCGAGATCGGGACGGGCGAGGTCGGCGTCGACGCGGCGGCGCATCGCGGGCAGGGCGCGGGCGAAGGCGATCATGTCCTCGAACTTCTGGGCGTCGCGGCGCTGGCGCCAGAGGTCGTGGTAGCGGTACTGGCGCCGGCCCGCGTCGTCGGTGCCGGTCGCCTGGATGTGGCCGTAGGGCAGCGCGCAGATCCACACCTCCTGCCAGGCCGGCGGTATGGCGAGATCACGGATGCGCTCGAGGATCTCCGCGTCGGTGACCCGCCCGCCATCGGCGTCGAGGTACTCGAAGCCGCGGCCGCGGCGGCGGCGCAGGATCCCGGGCCCTGAGGTATCGGCGCGGCGGAGGCGAGGCACGGGCCGAAGTATGTCCCTCACGGAGCGCGGCTACGCGCCGACGAGGACTCTCAGGACTTGGTCTTCGCCTTGGACTTCGGCTTCGCAGCGCCAGAGCCGTTCGAAGGCGCCTTCTTCTTGGCGGCCGCCGGCTTCTTCTTCTTCGCAGCCGCGGCTGTGGCGGGGGAGTCCGAGTCGCCGGCCTTCACGGCGGCGAGGCTCGCTTCGAGCGCGGCCATCAGGTCGGGCACGGCGGCGGGCTCCTCAGCGGCCGGCTGCACGGCGATCTCCTCACCTGCGGCCTTACGCTCGATCAACTCGAGCACGCGCTCACGGTACTCGTCGGTGTACTTCGAAGGGTCCCACTCGCCGGCCAGTGAGTCGATCAGCTGCTGGGCCATCTTCAGCTCGCGATCCGAGGCGTCGGCCTCGGCCGCGGCTTCGAGCTCGTCGATCGAGTCGGGTGCCACCACCTCGTCGCCGTAGTTCATCGTCGAGAGGGTCAGCACTCCCCCGGCCGGGCGGATCGCGCATAGCTGCTGCTTGGTGCGCAGCACGATCTTGGCGATCGCGACCTTGCCCGACTGCTCCATCGCGTCCATCAGCAGGCGGTAGCTCTTGCCTGCGCCGGTGCCGGGAGCGAGGTAGTAGGAGTGGTCGAAGTAGATCGGGTCGATGTCGACGAGGTCAACGAAGTCCTCGATGTCGATCGCCCGCGTGGCCTTGGGATCGAGGGCCTCGAGCTCGTCGGGCGTGATGATCACGTAGCGGTCAGGGCCGATCTCGTAGCCCTTGACGATGTGCTCGTAGCCAACCTCCTCGCCGTCGGCCGAGCACACGCGCTTCTGCTTGATGCGCGCGCCGTCCTCGGAGTGAAGCTGGTGAAAGCGCACGGTCTTCGCCGAGACGGCGCTGTAGAGCTTGACGGGCACGTTGACCAACCCGAAGGAGATCGCGCCGGACCAGATGGAGCGGGCCATGAGGCGGTTATACCCGTCGCTCGGCCCAGTTCAAGCGCTGAGCGGCGTCTTGCTGATGTTCTCGATCAGGTCGGCGATCGAATCGAACACCGCCGACGCACCGGCCTCGAGCAGCTCCGCTCGCCCGAAACCGCCGGTGAGCAGGCCGATCGAAGGGATGCCCGCCCGTTTCGCGGCCTCGCAGTCGAACACGGAGTCGCCGATCATCACCGCGTCGCGGGTGCCGGCCTTCTCCATCGCCGCCTCGACGACGTCCGGCTCGGGCTTGGTCGCCTCGACGTCGTCGGACATCGTGTGGTCATCGACTTGGTCGCTCGACTCGAGCATGCCCAGGTAGTGATCGACCTCGTCGCTCTTGGCCGAGCTCGAGAGCACCACCGCGTGGCCGCGCTCTTTGAGCACCCGGATCAACTCGTCCGCGCCGGGGAGCAGGCGCACCTCGGCGATCTGCGCCATGAACAGGGGCTTCTCGGCCGCGCGGATGTCGTCGCCCTTCTGCTCCTCCACCTCGTCGCCCGCCACGGAGGCGATCAGCTGGTCACCGCCCATGCCGATCGCGCGGTGCAGACGCCAGACGGGCACGTCGACCTCGTGCTGCTGCATCGCCTGCCACCACGCCAGTGCGTGCTGGTAGTTCGTGTCGACGAGCGTGCCGTCGATGTCGAGGATGGCGGCGGGGGGCACCGTCTAGGCCGCGGCGGCCGGGCCACGCCCGAGGTGCTCGCTCATGCGCTCGAGCGAACGGCGCAACAGCCGCGAGACGTGCATCTGCGAGATGCCGACCTGCTCGGCGATCTCGCGCTGCGTGAGGCCCGAGAAGAAGCGCAGCGCGACGATCTGGCGCTCGCGCTCGTCGAGCACCTGGAGGCCGCGTGTGAGCTCGATGCGCTCCTCGGCCAGGTCGAAGTTGCCGTCGAGCCGACCGAGCTTGGCCACCGGCTCGCCGTCGTCGCCGATCGGCTCGTCGAGCGGCACCGTCGAGTAGGCCTGCGCGCCCTGCATGGCCTCGAGCACGAGCTCCTGCGTGGAGTCGGTGGCGCGGGCGATCTCCTCGATGGTCGGCGAACGGCCGAGCTCGATCGAGAGCCGGTCGGCCTCGCGCGTGACCTTCGCGTTCAGCTCCTGCACCCCGCGCGACACGCGCACGGCCCACGCCCGGTCGCGGAAGTGGCGCTTGATCTCGCCGAGGATCGTCGGCACCGCGAAGGTCGAGAAGCGCAGCTCTCTCGAGAGATCGAAGCGGTCGACCGCCTTGATCAGTCCGACAGCACCGACCTGCACGAGATCGTCGAGCGCCTCGCCGCGGTTGGCGTAGCGCCGCGCGAGCGTGCGCACGAGCGGCATCATGCGCTCGATCAGCACGCGGCGCGCCTCGCGGTCGCCGTCCTCGTGGTAGGCGCGCAGCAGCTCGTGCTCGTCGACCGGGAGATCGACCGTGACGGGCACTGAGGTTCCGTCAGGCGTTATCTCCACGCCCGCAATGCTACTGCGCGACTGACGAGGTCTGAGCCGCTTCTCCTACCCGTTGACGCTCGACATATCGGGGTAACGCTCGCCGGCCGCCGAACCCTTCGGCGCCGCTTCGTCGAGGCGGCGCAGGTCCTCCTCGCTCAGCTCGATCTCGGCCGCCGCCACGTTCTCCTGGAGATAGGAGCGGCGCTTGGTGCCGGGGATCGGCGCGATGTCCTCTCCCTGGGCGAGCACCCACGCGAGCGCGAGCTGGCCGGGCGTCACGTCGTTCTCGGAGGCGATCTCCTTCACGCGGTCGACCAGCTCGAGGTTCTTGTCGAAGTTCTCGAGCGCGAACCGCGGCGAATGGCGGCGGAAGTCGCCCTCGTCGAGATCGTCGATCGACTTGATCTGCCCGGTAAGAAAGCCGCGGCCGAGCGGGCTGTAGGGCACGAACCCGATGCCCAGCTCGCGCACCGTCGGGAGAATCTCGTCCTCGGGGTCGCGGCTCCATAGCGAGTACTCCGTCTGCAAAGCGGCAATCGGGTGCACCGCCTGCGCGCGACGGATCGTCGCGGGCGCCGCCTCGGAGAGCCCGAGATGGCGCACCTTGCCCTCCTGCACCAGCTCGGCCATAGCGCCGACCGTCTCCTCGATGGCGACGGTCTTGTCGACCCGGTGCTGGTAGTAGAGGTCGATGTGATCGACGCCGAGGCGGCGCAGCGATGCCTCACACGCCTCGCGCACGTACTCGGGGCGGCCGTTGATGCTCCGCTGCGAGGGGTCCGCTCCGCGCTGGATGCCGAACTTCGTGGCGAGCACCACCTGGTCGCGGCGGTCGGCGATCGCCTTGCCCACGAGCTGCTCGTTGGTGTGTGGCCCGTACATGTCGGAGGTGTCGAGGAACGACACGCCGAGCTCGAGCGCGCGGTGGATCGTCGCGATCGCCTCGCCCTCGTCGGCCGAGCCGTAGAACTCCGACATGCCCATGCAGCCGAGCCCGAGAGCCGAGACCTCGAGCCCGTCGCTTCCGAGCGTGCGCGTCTGCATCAGGCGAGCCCTTCCACTTCGTACTCGCGCAGGTAGCCCTCGAAGAGGCGGCGGTGGCCCTCCTCGTCGCGGAGGATCGCGATGACCATGTCGTTCGTGACCGGGTCGG
>JBBPXY010000023.1:0-16430 GCA_038200435.1 Solirubrobacterales bacterium | reverse complement strand
TCCACTCAGCGCCGACTCGATCCGCTCCCTCGGCACCCACGCCTGCACAACCGCCGAGATACCAAAACCCAGCACCAGCGCCCACCACACCTGCCACGCCATCAAGAACGCATCCTTCAAGCCCATCCACAGGACGTGCAGGACACCACTCATGAGGGCTGCCTCTGGGTCATCGAACCTACCGTACCATACCCCCCCTTGGTATAGTCGCCACAATGGATCCGCGGTCTCCCGGCTACTCCGCCACAAAGGACCAGCTCTCCAAGCGCCTGCGCCGCATCGAAGGGCAGGTCCGCGGAATCGAGCGGATGGTCGACGAAGACCGCTACTGCATCGACGTCCTCACCCAGATCTCAGCGATCCAAGCCGCACTCGACAAAGTCGCCCTCAACCTGCTCGACGACCACGCTCGCCACTGCCTGCTCGGCGACGGGCCCGGACCCGACGAACCGGCTGAGCAGGCGACGGAGTTGATGGCCGCGGTCGGGCGCCTGATGCGCCGTGGCTGACGTGACGGAGCTCGCGGCGATCCGCATGGCCCGGGCCGAACTGAGCACCCGGGATCAGCGGTCGGGCCGCTCCGGGTAGACGTCGTCGATAGTCGTCAGCGCGCGGTAGGGCACGCCCGGCGCGGCCGACTCGAGGTTCGCAGCGCCTCCGGCCAGGCGGTCGCAGATCGCGACGATCCCGCAGACCTCGTGGCCCTCTTCGCGCACGGCCTCGATCGCGCGGACGGTCGAGCCCCCGGTGGTGACGACGTCCTCCACGAGCAGGCAGCGCTCGCCCGGCTCGAGGGGCGGGCCTTCGATGCGACGCGCCAGGCCGTGCTGCTTGGTCTCCTTACGCACGAAGAACGCCTTGACGTCGGCGCCACCCGCGAGTGCCGCGCACGCGATGGGGTCGGCGCCCATCGTCATGCCACCGACGGCAGTCACGCCGAGGTCGCGCACCTGCTCGGCGACGAGCTCGCCCAAGGCCGCGAAACCCGCCGGCCGGAGGATCGCCCGCTTGGCGTCGACGAGGTACTGCGCGGTGGCGCCGCTGGTGAGGACCACTTCGCCGAGGACGAGCGCGTGAGCGCGCAACTCGGCGAGAAGGCGGTCGCGGGCGTCGCTCACGGAGCGCCCGTCCAGGCAGACGAAAGGAGGAGGTCGGCCACGGCGGGGCGTACCTTAGAGACATGGTCGAGCGAGTCGTGCGCGCCGTCGCGATCGTCTGCACGGTGCTGCTGCTGCTGTCATTCGGCTTGTTCGCCGTCGATCAGTTGGGCGGCGCCTCGCGACGCCAGCAACAGGCACTCGCCCAGGCGCAGCCTTCCCAGCCGGGCGAGCTGCCTCAGCCCGGCAAGCAGCACCAGCCGAGGAAGTTCATCGACGGGGCGGCGCGGACGTTGATCGAGCCTTTTTCGGGCCTCACCTCCTCGAAGGAGCCGTGGGTCAACCGCACGCTCCCGACGGTCATCGGCCTGCTCCTCTACGGGCTCGGACTCGGAGTGCTCTCGCGCTACGCGCGCGCCTTGCCGTAGGCGTTGCTGCCAGACGGGTCTTGGGAGGGAGAGAGTTTTTCGCGAGCGACTGTCCCTTTCTGTCCACAGCGGCCACGCGGGCGAGTCCGTGGACTGAAAAGGTCGCTATATGGCCCTTCCTGTCCACACCCGGCCGACGCCGTCGCCCGTGGACAGAAAAGGACACGACGCGTCGGAGCTACGCACCGGCGCCGTACGGAGGCACGGCGAGAACGTTGCTCGGCCGCGGATCGTCTCCCTGCGCCGGGCGGGCTCCCGCCTCGCTGGTCGCGTGAAGCTCCCCGAGCGAGCGGAGGCCCGGAGCGGCCATCCGGACTACCTGCTAGCCGGCATCATCGTCCCCCGAGACGATCCACCGCTCGCCGTCGGCCCGCGACTCATTCAGCGAGTCACAGCGATGCTGGGCCTCAGCCCTACCCCCCGCCACCCGCGGTTCTACGGGTAGACGTCGATGCGGTCGCCGATACGCGTCCAGTTGTAGACGGTGCGCGCGTCGGCGATCGGGATGCGCAGGCATCCGTGGCTCGCCGCGTAGGTGGGGACGCTCTTGTAGCCGTGGATCGCGTAGCCGCCGATGAAGTAGGTCGAATCGACCATCTCGTGCGAGTTGGTGCCCGGCTGCTTGCGGTAGAAGCGGAAGGAGCCGAGTACGGTCGGCGTCGAGGGCTTGCCCGACGACGTCACGTAGACGGCATGCACGTGGCCGCCGTCGATCTCCGCGAGCACCTGCTTGGAGAGGTCGGCCTCGACGTGGCGCCCGTGCCCGGGGTAGCGCACGTGGAACCCGCCCCGCTCGGCCAGGAGCATGCCGATCACGCGCCGGTCGGCGGTGGAGTTGCGGGCGAACCCGTTGTTCTTGTTGAACGCAAGCACGGCGCGCGCGGTGGTGCCCCCGAACGACCCGTTCTTGGGTGTGGGGTAGCCCTCGCCCGCGAGCTGGCGCTGCATGACGGCGACAAGGAGATTGCTCGAACCCAGGCGCAGCAGAGGCCGGTAGACGAGGATCTGAGCCGACCCCTCTGCCCGCCGCTGGTCGCGCGTCTTCCCGTGCACGACCCTTACGCCGAGATGGCCGCCCGTTCCGCTGCTCACCTTGAGCGAGAACTTGCCGAGGCGGCCCGAGCGCGACCGCGCGACGTTCAGCGTCTTGGTCGCGATGCGCCGCCCCCCCAGGCTGATCTTCACCACCACCTTCTGCCCTTTCACGTAGGGCGAGAGGACGCCCTTGACCGTGACCGCGCGCCCGGTGAGCGCCAGGCGGTTGTGGCCCGCCTTGATCGCGTGCTCGAGCGAGAGGTACATACGGGCGCCGGCCTGCTTATGCGGGGGCTTGGGCTTGGGGGTTCCGGTGCCGGTCAGCGTGATCGCGGAGGCCAGCGCTGGCAACGCAAGCAGGAGGAGAACGGTGAGGGCGAGGGTGGCGGGGTAGCGCTTCATGCCGTCATCGTATGCGACGGGGCTCGGTGTCGCTGGGAAATTTTCACCGCGCCCAGCACCACGACGCCGACAGCGAGCAGCGCGCCGAGCATCGTCAGGATCACCTGCCACCACGTCCAGTGACGCAGGACCGCAAAGGCGAGCCCATTGTTCATCGCGTGCAGGGCGATGCACGGGTAGAGCGAGCCGGTGCGCCAGCGAACGAGGCAGAGGGCGAACCCGAGGAACGCGAGCGGCGGTAGGTAGGCGACTGAGTAGGAGCCGACGTGCACGGCTCCGAAAACCAGGCCGGTGATGATGGCCGCCGGCCAGACCCCGCGCCAGTTACGAACCGCGCCGAAGAAGAACCCGCGAAAGAACGTCTCCTCCGCGATCGGCGCCGCGACGCAGACGAGAACGGCGATGGCGACGAGCGCACCCGTACCGTCATCCACGCCGAGCTTCTTCGTCAGGTCCTCCTGCCGCTCGAGGTGCACGAGGTGCTGCCACACGAGCCCGAAGACGAAGACGGCGGCCCCGGCCGCCACCATGAGCCCGAGGGCAGGCAGCACGGCCTGTGGGGCTCGTAGCCCGAGCTGGGAGCGATGAATGCGCCCGCGCAGGCCCGCGAACCCGAGCGCGCACGCGATCAGCACGACGTCGCCGCCGTAGGAGGAGACGATCCCGACCCACGAAGGCAGATTGCCGGACTTGGCGCCCGCCGCCACGGCGGCGACCGCCACGATGATGCCCACGAGCAGGGTCCCGCCCACCGCGGTGAAGAGCGCGGCGGCCGCACTCCACGGCGGCCACGGCGGCGGTGCGCCTGAAACGACCGCCACCCCGCCGCTGACGGACGGCGGGAGCGGAGGCGGCGGAAGCGGAATCGGGGGCCGCGCAGGGTGAGGGGGAGGGGGGCTGCTCACGAGTCGAAGGGTAGGGCGGCTGCGAGCCCGTCGAGACCGCGCACCGTGAGCACGCCGGGCGGAGCTGGCGCCCCGTCGCGCACCACCAGCACCGGCTCGATACCCGCCGCGCGAGCGCCCGCCACGTCGTACTCGGCCGAGTCGCCGACGTGTACCGCTTCCGCGGGGGACGCGCCGGCCACCTCGAGCGCGCGCCCGAAGATCGCGGTGGCCGGCTTGCGCGCGCCCACTTCCGCCGAGGAGACGACGCCGTCGAGGAGCGGTGTGAGGCCCGCGGCATCGAGCGCGGCGCCCAGCGACACGTCCCAGTTACTGACCACGACCAGGCGGGCGCCGCCGGTTCGCAGCGCTCGCAGCGCGTCCGGAACCTCGGCGAAGGCCACAAATTGCAACGCCCCCAACAGAGCGGCGGTCACCTCGCCGAGCGGCGCATCCGCGGCTCCGGGCAGGTTCGCCCGCAGCACCTCGGCGCAGCGCCGGCGCAGGCCCGCGAGGCTCGCTGGGTCACGGCCCTCGTCGTGATAGGCGCGGTAGTAGGCGATCTCGGCGCGCAACGCGACGGCGGCCTCCTCTTCGCTCACATCGAGTCCGACCCGGCGCCCAAGCTCGCCCCGCAACGCCACCTCGGGCGAGTCGAGGCGAACGAGGGTGCCGAAGGCGTCGAGGAGCACGGCGCGCATCCTTCGATGCTGTCAGGTCGCTGGAGGAGGGCAACCGCCGAGCCCGAACCCTCTCGGGGCTACCCTTCACAGAAGATCTCGCTGGCGTTCGCCGCCCGCGTGGACCCCGCCGGAACCCCTCCCTATGAGCCGCCGAGAGCGACAGAAGCGCCGCAAGAGCCACCGCGGCCACCCCGTGCGCCGCGGGTTCATGGTCTCGTTCCTGGTGGTGGGAGCCACCGGTCTGCTCGTGGCCCTCGCGGTCGTCGGATGGGTCGTCGCCGTGGCGGAGTCGGCTCCCGACATCAGCACGCTCAAGCCTCAGGACGAGGGCACCAACTCGGTGGTCTACGCAGCCGACGGATCGCGCCTCGGCTTCATACAGTCCGACATCCTCCGCGAGCCCGTGAAGGACTCCGAGCTGCCGCGCGTGCTCAAGCAGGCGACGGTCGCGATCGAGGACCGCCGCTTCTACAGGCACAAGGGCGTCGACTACCAGGGCATCGTGCGCGCGGGCGTGGCGAACATCACGAGCAAGGGCAAGGCCGTGCAGGGCGGCTCCACCCTCACGATGCAGCTCATGCGCAACCTCTACATCCCCAAGCAGCGCAACGAGAAGACGCTCTCTCGCAAGATCAAGGAAGCCAAGCTGGCCGAGCAGTTCGAGAAGAAGCACAACAAGGATCAGATCCTGAGCGCCTACCTGAACAACGTCCCCTACGCGACGGTCGGCGGGCAGACGACGGTCGGCGCGCAGGCCGCGTCTCGCACGCTCTTCGACAAGCCCGTCCAGAAGCTCACGCTGCCGCAGGCGGCGTTGCTGGCGGGCCTCCCCCAGGCACCGTCCCAGTACAACCCATTCCTCGACAAGTCGGCTGCGCTCAACCGCCGCAACGAGGTGCTGAACGCGATGGTCAAGGCTCGGGTGCTTTCCCCCGAGCGCGCGGGGCGCGCGGCCGAATCACCGCTTGGCGTCAAGCTCAACCGGTACTTCACCGCCCGGCGCGAGCAGTACTTCTTCGATTACGTCAAGGACGAGCTCAACCGCCGCTACGGCGTCAACACCGTGCGGGCGGGCGGCTTCAGGATCCACACGACGATCGATCTAAAGCTGCAGAAGGAGGCGCGCCAGGCGATCGCCGGGCAGCTGAACCAGGTCGGTGACCCCTCTTCGGCGATCGTCTCGATCGACCCGCGCAACGGCTACATCCGGGCCATGGCCTCGTCGGCCACCTACGGCAAGACGCGCTTCAACTACGCCACGCAGGCCCACCGCCAGCCCGGTTCGACGTTCAAGGTGATGGTGCTCATGGCCGCTCTGCGCAAGGGCATCGACCCCGAATCGACGTCGTACACCTCGCGCCCGCTCGAGCCGGGCTGGCTCAAGGGCTACCCGACCTACAAGGTCGAGACCTATGCGAAGTCCTACAACGGCTCGATAAACCTCGTACAGGCGACGCTCAAGTCCGACAACACGGTCTACGCGCAACTCGACGCAGACGTGACGCCCGAGGCCGTGCGCCAGACCGCGTACGACATGGGCATCACCTCGAAGCTCGAGGCGCTGCCCGCCGAGGGGCTCGGCGGCCTCGGCGTTGGAGTCTCCCCGCTCGAGATGGCCAGTGCATACGCGACCATCGCTTCAGGGGGATTTCGCAACAAGCCCATCGCGATTACGCGAGTCGATCACCCGAGCGGTGAGGTCGACAACCTGGGCAAGCCACGCCGGGTGAAGGCCTTCGACTCGGCGGTCACCGCGAAGGCCACCGACATCCTGACCAAGAACGTCCAGTCCGGCACGGGTACGGCGGCCTCCTACGGATGCCCCGCCGCGGGCAAGACCGGCACCACCTCCGACTACAAGGACGCGTGGTTCGTCGGCTTCGAGCCACACCTCTCCTCGGCGGTCTGGGTCGGCTATCCCAACCCGCCCATCCCGATGACCAGCGTCCACGGCATCGAGGTCGCGGGCGGCACCTTCCCCGCGCAGATCTGGCACGACTACATGAACATGGCCCACGGGTCCTTCTGCCAGGACTTCTCCCAGACGGGCGGCTCCTTCCAGTCCTCGCCGTTCTTCGGGCGCTACGCCTCGACGGGCTCTCGCCGCACCTCGGGGCGCTCCGGCAGCCGGGGCTCTGGCGGCGGGTATGGCTCCGGCAGCATCGTCCCCACGCCGCGTTACAACCCCAAGTACTACGCCACCCCGCCCCAGGCGGCGCCGAAGGTGCCTGCGCCCACGTCGCCGACACCCCCGACTCCGCCCAAGCCCCCTGCCACTCACGGCGGCGGCGGCGCGAAGGGCAACGGCAAGTAGCTCGCCGCTCCCACCCCTCTGCGGGGCATTGGTAGGTTGCTGCGCGTGGCCAAGGACGAGAAAGTCGAATTCGAGGGTGAGGTCGTCGAGGCCCTGCCCAACGCGATGTTCCGCGTGAAGCTCGACAACGATCACGTCGTGCTCGGGCACGTCGCCGGGAAGATGCGCCGGTTTCGGATCCGGATCCTGCCGGGCGACCGGGTGCGCTGTGAGCTCTCTCCCTACGACCTCGACCGCGCGCGCATCGTCTACCGCCACCGGTAGCCGTCGGGCTCGTCGCGTGGGCGAGCTCTCCCTGATCGACGCTCTGCAGACGACCCTCGGCGTTCGCTCGCAACGCGTGGTGCGCTGGATCGGCGATGACGCGGCTGTCGTCAGAGCCCGGCCGTGGGCGATCGTCTCCGTCGACACGATGATCGACGGCACCCACTTCCGTCTGGGCGAGGGCGCCTCGCCGGCCGACGCCGGCCACCGCGCGCTCGCGGGGGCGCTCTCAGACCTGGCCGCGATGGGCGCCGAGGCCGGCGAGGCCTACATGGCACTCGTCGTTCCGCGCGGCCTCGGTGAGCCGGCGCTGCTCGAGCTGTTCGACGCCGCCGAGACCCTGGCGGAGCGCACCGGCGTCACGATCGCGGGGGGCGACATCGCGTCGGGACCGGCGCTGAGCCTGAGCGTGACCGTCGTCGGTTGGGCTGACGAGCAGGAGGCGCTCGTCGGGCGCGACGGGGCGCAGCCGGGCGACCTGGTCGGGGTCACCGGATCGCTCGGAGGATCCGCCGCCGGGCTGGCGGTACTCGACGGGCGGGCCACCGGACCGGCCGAGCTTGTCCGCCGGCATCTGCGGCCCGAGCCGCGCCTGCGCGAAGGCCTCGGTCTCGCCGCGGCAGGAGCCACGGCGATGATCGACTTGTCCGACGGGCTCGCGGAAGATGCAGCGCACGTCGGGCGGCGAAGCGGTGCCCAGCTCGAGATCGATCCATCGCACCTTCCTCTCGAGGCGGGGGTGGCCGGGGTGGCGGCCCAGCTCGGCGTCGAAGCAACCGCTCTGGCGTTGGGCGGAGGGGAGGACTACGAGCTCTGCGTCTGCGTCCCACCCCGCCGGCGAGGGGAAGCGGAAGCCGCCGCGGGGGCGGCCGGTCTCACCTGGGTGGGCGAGGTCCGCGCCGGCAGCCCGGGGGCCGGCTTCGGCGCGGCGTCGGACGCTCGAGCCCTACGGGGCTTCGAGCACCCGATCTAGGAGCGGCTAGGAGACGAGGTCGGCAGGCTCGTCGGAACCACGGGGCGGCCGGGCGCGATCGGGCCCGCGGCACCCGCCGCGGCCCGGCGAGCGGTGAGGCGCCGGACGATCGCCTCGGCGACCGCACCGGCGTCGACCGCGTACTCATGGCGCCGGATCTGGCGCTTGACCTCGAGCGTACGTATGTCGACTACTTTTCCCATCTCCTGGCTCTCCTCGGCGGCTGATGTGCAGTCCATTGCGAGGTGAGGATCGGGTGAAGAACGCCCAGGGTTGAGAAAGCGCTCCACGGCGTGGACGTCCGGGCCTGGGGTGGCGACCCCATCTTGGCCGTGGAGCCACGACATCTACGTTGCCGCGGTTTCCAGATCAAGGAAGGAGCGACGTCCTTTTTCCCTTCCTAGACCGATGTACAGCCAGGCTCCGAGCTGCAGTCATAACCGGGCCCTACGACCGCAGTGCCAGCCCCTTCGGCTCGGTGCGTCGCAGCCGCGCGAAGATGACGATGCGCTGAGCCGCGCTGTAGAGCGGGTGGCAGGCGGTGAGGACGAGGCGGTCGTAGCCGACCGACCGAGTGACGCCTACGTCGTCCGGTGAGACGATCTTGACCTGCTGCACCGCGTAGGTGAAGCGGGCGTAGGGCATGTCGAGCACCACCGGATCGCCTCGCTTCAGCTTGTTCACGTCGCGGAAGGGCGCCAGGTAGGTGGTGCGGTGCCCCGCGATCGCCACGGTCCCCGGCAACCCCGGCACCGTCGTCGAGGGATAGTGGCCGGGGCCCTTGCGCAAGTCGGCCGTGTTCGTGCCCTCCACCACCGCGTACTTGGCGTCGATACGGGGGATGCGGATGCGGCCGATCGCCTGCCCGTCGCGTACGCCGCGATGCTGGGCGCGCGCAAGGAAGCGGACGCGGCGCTCGGCGGATCCTTCGCTGCGCAACGCCTTGTCCTGCACGGGCGTGAGGAGGCCGGCCTGCAGCTTGTTGAGGCCACCATTTAGGTCGTCCTGGTTCAGCCTGGCCAGCAGTGCGGAGAACGGGTCCTGCCAGACCACCGTCAGGCCGGCATCGAGCAGGAACACACAGCCCGCGACGACGAAGACAAATCCAAGGTCGCGCAGAAACCCCCGCATGGCGCCAGTATGGCAGCGGGGTGAAGCGCGAGGACGCGCTCAGGCTCCTAGCGGCGCAGCGCGGATTCGGTGCCCCCAAGCGATCCGGGACCGGCGTAGGAGCCGGGGCCTCGCACCGTGACGGACTCCGCCCCCGATTCGCGTCCCCGCGCTCCGCGCACGACGGAGGCAGCGACGCCTCCCGCGGCGCCGAGCACCGCGCACCAGGCGAGCGCGGCGAGAACCGGAACTCCTCCGCCGGCCACGAGCAGCGTCCCTGACCAGATCTCCTGGAGCGGATTCAGCCCGAACTGCGCGCCGTAGGAGATGGCGAGCGCCAGCGGCGGCAGCAGGCCGAGAAGGACCAGGACTGCCCGGACAACAGTGCGCAGGCGAGGCTCCGGCGCGACCGCGAGCGACCAGAGATGCAGCGCAGGTACCAGCAGCGCGGCAGCGTACGGATTGAGCCCCCACGCCACGACGGCAATCGCGCACAGGACCAGAATCAGCGCACTCGCGGCTCCCGGCGAGGAGGGGTCGCCCTTCACGGTCAGCCCCCGCAGCGCGAGAGGGCGCAGGCCGAGCCAGCCCAGGGCGACAATGGCCGCGAGAGCCCCGGTCACGAGCCAGGCGGCGGAGCCCGTCGGGATCACCGCTGCCGCCACCGGCTCCGGTGGGGCCGCTGCGAGCAGCCCCACCGCTCGCAGCGCGTAGAGGCCGAGCAGGGCGATGACGAACGGAAGCGTCCCGGCCAACACCCACCGCATCCACATGCCCACCGGTTCTCGCCGCCGGCGCACACGCGCGAAGCCGTCGATCCCGGCCAGCAGGACGGGCAGGATCAGGGCGCCCACGAGCAGCCGCACCGCCCACTCGGGGAGCACTTTGTGGGCAAGGACGACGTACCGCGCCGGGCGACCGACTGTGGGGCCTCCGTCGAGCGCGGTCACCGTGCGCAGCACGGCGCGGCCGAACGACTCGAGGCGGGGCGCTCTCACCGCCTGCTCGGGGCCGCCCCCGCGTTCGCCGCCAGGGCCGACCTGCACGGCGGGAATCCCGCGCGCCAGGAACGGGCCTTGGGCGCCGAGGGTGAGGGGGAACGCGAGGCGAAACCATTGCCGCACGGGCGAGATCCCGCCGGGAGACTCGCCTGTCTCGGCGCGCACCGCGGTCTCGACCGTGGCGCGCAGGCGCAAGGGAGCGAACTCTGAACCGGACGAGAACGGGACGACCCAAGGGCGTTCCGTCCCGCCCCCTCCCGGGTCACCCATCACGATCACCGCCTCGACCGGCCCGCGCAGGGAGCGGGCGTAGGCCTCGGCGCCCGCACCGCCATCCGAGCCCGAGAGCGAGACGAGGTCGAGGTTGCGGCCCAGCGTGCGGCCCCCGAGCACGCGAGCGAGCTCGAGCAGTGCCGCGGTCGCCGAGAGGCGTCCGCCTGCAGGGCCCCGCACGGCATCGCGATGAGCGATCACGACGATGCGGCGGTTGGAGAAGCCCGTGCGCGAGCCGACCACCGCGGTGAGGGTGCGCGTCCCCACGGCGGTCTCGGCCTTCAGGCGCCGGGTCGAGACGCGGAACCGCCGCGAGCGCAACGCCGCCCGCACACGGCCTGCGAGCGCGTCGTCACCCGGGCCGGCCGGGGGGCGGTCACGCAGGGCGGGGTCGGCCTGGAGCGAGCGCAGCGTCGCGGAGGCAGAAGCGCCGTCGAAGGCCTGCGCCGACAGGGAGGAGCCGATGGGCTTCGGCTCCTCGCGCAGGGAGAAGGCGACCACGACCAACGCGAACAGCAGGGGGACGAAGCCGGCGCGGTAGATCCGCGGATCGAGCATCGCGCGTGAGGGTACTCGCGCACCGGACCCGTCATGGGGCGTAACCTGTATGGAGAGGGAGATGGCCGACCGACCGCCGCGCATCCTGCTCGTCGACGACGAGCAGGCGATCCAGACTCTGTTGTCATATCCCCTGCGCAAGGACGGCTACGACGTAGTGCAGGCCACCGACGGCGAGCAGGCGCTCGCGCGGTTCGACGAGCAGGATTGCGACCTGGTCGTGCTCGACCTGACGATGCCCAAGCTCGACGGTCTCGAGGTGTGCAAGCGGCTGCGTGCGCACTCCTCGGTGCCGATCATCATGCTCACGGCGCGCACCGACGAGATCGACAAGGTGCTCGGCCTTGAGATCGGGGCCGACGACTACATCACCAAGCCGTTCTCGATGCGGGAGTTCTCCTCGCGCGTGAAGGCTGCGCTGCGCCGGGCGGAGATGAGCAAGGCCGAGGTGGAGGACGGCACCACCGGTGAGACCACCGTGCGCGACCTGCGCATGGATCCCGCCAAGCGCCAGGTGTGGGTGCGAGGCGAGTCCGTGACGACCACGTTCGTCGAGTTCGAGATCCTGTGCGCGCTCATCAACAGCCCGGGACGGGTCTTCACGCGCGACATGCTGCTGATGCGCATATGGGGCGACTCCGCTTATCGCGACCCGCGCACGATCGACGTCCACATCCGCCACATCCGCGAGAAGATCGAGCGCGACGCGAAGGAGCCCGAGTACATCTTCACGGTACGCGGCGTGGGCTACAACTTCCGCGACGACGGAAGCTAGCGCGTGGCCTCGGTGACGAGGCGCCTCGCCGGGCGGGCCGGGCGCTCGCTGCGCAACCGCCTGACGCTGCTCTTCGGCGCCGTCGCACTCGCCGCGATCGCAGCGGTCTACCTCTACCTCGTGCCCCAGCTCCAGTCGCGGCTCCAGGAGGAGAAGCTGAGCGGGTTGCGCACAGCGGCGGCCACCTACTCGGGACCCATCGCCCGCACGATCGGTTCGAGCGTCCCCGCGACCGAGGTGGCGCAGCGCGTGCGCATGGCCGCCGATGCGTCGTCCTCGCGCGTGACGCTCGTGCGCGTCTCGCTGGCCGCCGGAGTGCCGCAGCTGGGTGTCGAAACCGATTCGAGCGCCGCCGGTAACCGCCGCCGATTCACTCTCGGGGTCGCTTCGCGCGCCGCGCGCGCCGGGACCGTGGTCACGGGCACCGAGCCCAGCGAGCGTGGACGGATCGGCGAGGCGGCCCTGCCGCTGCGCGACCGCGAGGGGCGCGTCGTCGCCGTTGCCGTCTACTCCGCGCCGCTCTCGGACGTCCAACGCAACGTCGGCGTCGTGCGGCGCCAGATCCTCGTGGCGGGCGCGCTGGCCCTGCTGCTGGCCCTGTTGGCCGGCTACGGAGTGGCGCGGCGGCTCTCGCGCCGCATCAAACGCCTCGAGCAGGCCGCGCAGCGCGTCGCCGCCGGCGACTTCCCCCCGCCGGTCCCGGTCGACTCGGGCGACGAGCTCGGTCAGCTCGCGGCCGCCTTCAACGCGATGCAGAGCCAGCTCGCCGAGCTCGACACCGCGCGCAAGCAGTTCATAGCCACCGCCTCGCACGAGCTGCGCACCCCGATCTTCTCGCTCGGAGGCTTCCTCGAGCTGCTCGAGGACGAGGAGCTCGACGAGGACACCCGGCGGCGCTTCACGGGCCAGGTGCGCGAGCAGGTCGACAGGCTGCGCAAGCTCGCCGTGAACCTGCTCGACCTCTCGAAGCTCGAGGCCGGATCGCTGGACCTGAGGCCCGAGCCCGTCGACGTCGGCCAGCTGACCCGGGAGGTGACCGCCGAGTTCGAGCCGGCCCTGGTCACGCACGACTCCCACCTCCAGCTCCGGCTAACCAGCAGGCAGATGGAAGTTCTTTGCGATCCTGTACGCGTAGCCCAGATCATGCGCATCCTCATCGACAACGCCCTCACCCACACGCCGCCCGGCACCGACCTGGTCGTTACCGCCGCGCAGGAAAACGGCGTGGTACGGCTCGCGGTACGTGATCGCGGAGCCGGCATCGACCGCCGCGCCATGGCGCAGATCTTCGAACCCTTCTACACGTCCAACGACGCGCAGGGCTCGGGCCTCGGCCTGGCCATCGCGTCCGAACTGGCCGAGCGCATGCGCGGCAAGCTCGGGGTCGAGTCCCGGCCCGGGTCCACCACCTTCACCCTGGAGCTCCCGGTATGACCGCCCTCACTCGCCGCATCGCCCCGCTCACCCTCGTGTCCCTGGCGCTCGCCGGTTGTGGCTCGTCGCCGAGCGGCGACAAGGGCGCCGCGACGTCCAAGCCGGGTGCGGCGCCGGTCGAGACGGTCCAGCAGATCGCCTCGGAGCGTCCGGGCTTCGAACCGGGGGCGATCTACGACCGCGACGCGCGCAGCGTCGTCACCGTGGTCTCGATCTTTCCCGGCAGTGGCCTCGGCGACCTTCTCGGCGGTGGAGGTGGAGGCGGAGGCGGAGGCGCTCAGGAGGGCCTCGGCTCGGGCTTCGTGATCTCCGAGAGTGGCGAGATCGCCACGAACGCCCACGTCATCACCAACGGCAAGGGGTCGAGCACCCAGCGGGCGAAGGAGGTCTACGTCAAGTTCGGCGACGGAAACCAAGTGCCCGCGAAGATCGTCGGAGCCGACCCCAACGAGGACGTCGGCCTTATCAAGATCGACCCGAAGGACTTGAACCTCAAGGCGCTACCGCTCGGGTCGAGCACCGGCTTGGTGGTCGGCTCCCCCGTGGCGGCGATCGGCAGCCCGTTCGGAGAGGGCGGGTCGCTCTCGGTCGGCGTTATCTCGGCGATCAACCGCTCGATCGACTCCCTCACGAACTTCTCCATCTCGGGCGCCATCCAGACCGACGCCGCGATCAACCACGGCAACTCGGGCGGTCCGCTCGTTGACGCCCAGGGTCGCGTCATCGGCATCAACTCGCAGATCCAGTCCACCGGCGGCGGCGGCGAGGGTGTCGGGTTCTCCGTCCCCATCGACGGGGTCAAGCGCTCGCTGGAGCAGCTGCGCTCGAGCGGCAAGGCAACCTACGCCTACCTCGGGGTCTCATCCACTCCGATCTACCCGCAGCTCGCGACGCACTTCAAGCTCCCTGTGACCCACGGCGCCTGGCTGCAGACGCTCACGCCCGGCGGGCCGGCGGAGCGCGCCGGCCTGAAGGGCGGGCACGGGCGCGAGCGCTTCCAGGTCACCGCGTACGCCACCGGCGGCGACATCATCACGAAGTTCGACGGGCACGACCTGCGTCGCGAGGAGGACCTCAGCACCCTCGTCGCGGCCAAGCGCCCCGGCGATGAGGCCACGCTCGAGATCTACCGCGATGGCAAGAAGCGCGAGGTCAAGATGAAGCTCGGCACCCGTCCGAGTACCGCCCCGAAGCGCTAGCGGCGGCCGGGTCACGCGGCGTGCGTGAGCTCGTCCTCGAGCTCACGCTCGCCGTGCGGGAGCGCGTGCTTCCGGCTCTGGGCTCCTACGCGGGGCGGGAGCACGACGCAGGCGCGCTCGCCGCGGGCGGTGACGTGACCTTTGCCATCGACGCCGACGCCGAGGCGGCGCTCGAGGAGTGGGTGGAGCGGCGAGCGCCCACTCTGGCGCGCTACTCGGAAGACCGCGGCCTGACGCTGCCGCCGGCCGGCAACGATCCGGAGTACGTGCTGATCGTCGATCCGATCGACGGAACACGGCCCGCGCTCGCGGGCCTCGAATCCGCGTGTGTCGCCGTTGCCCTGGCCCGTTTCGGCGACGGCGAACCGACCATGGCCGACGTGGACGTCGCGTGCGTAGCCGAGATCAAGACCGGCGCCGCGTTCTTAGCCACCCGCGGAGGCGGGGTGCAGACCGACGCCCCCGTCCGGCCCAGCCCCAACGATCGGCTCAGCCGCATGTTCTGGGCCTACGGGTTCCGCGGGCGGCCCGCACGGCCGACCGTTGAGCTCCTGGGCGACCTCATCGATGCCTCCTCAGTCGGCGGCGGCACCTTCGAGCTCGGCTCCCAGTGCTTCGGCATGACGCGCATCGTCACCGGGCAGCTCGATGCCGTGGTTGAATGCGGCTCGCGCATGGTCGACGAGGTCCCGGGCCTGCGCGAGGAGTTCGAGCGCATCGGAGGTGGAGCGATCCTCAACAACTCGCCGTATGACCTGGCGGCGCCGACGCTGCTGGTCGAGGAGGCGGGCGGGGTGGTGAGCGACGGCTGGGGCAGGCCCCTGGCCGGCCGGCCGGTGCTCGGCTCGGGCCACGCCTTCCAGATGAGCTCGATCTCGGCCGGCAATCCTGGCCTACACGCCCAGCTCGTGAGCGAGGTCGATGCGGGCATCTCCCGGCTGATCGCTCAGAGGCGCTAAGAACCTGTTCTAAGGCGCGCTGGCCGGAGCCGCGGCTATGGTCCGCGCCCATGCTCCAGCCCGTCCTCGTCGGCACCAAGAACCTCAGCGATTACACCCACATCGTGGGACGCGAGCTCGTCGCCGACATCCGGGAAAGGATGGAGGTGCTGAAGGGCCGCCGAATCCTGCACGTCTCGGCCACCGCCTTCGGAGGCGGCGTCTCGGAGATCCTCTACACGCTCGTGCCGCTGATGCGCGACGTCGGCCTCGACGCGGAGTGGCACGTGATCTACGGCCGCGAGGAGTTCTACAACGCGACCAAGCTCATGCACAACGCTCTTCAGGGCGCTCCCGATGACCTCACCGAAGAGCAGTGGGACACCTGGTACCGCTACAACGAGATGAACGCCCGCGAGCTGGTCGAAGGGTGGGACGTCATCATCGTCCACGATCCGCAGCCTGCCGCGATGTTCGGGCTCGTGCCGGAGAAGGCACGCTCGTGGGTGTGGCGCTGCCACATCGATCTCTCCACTCCGAACCCGGCGACGATCGAGCGCCTGCTGCCCCACATCTCGAAGTACCCGGCGACGCTCTTCCACATGGCGCAGTACGCCCCCGCGGGCCTCGAGGGCACCGTCAACCTCATCCCGCCGGCGATCGACCCGCTCACGCCGAAGAACATGGCCTTCTCGCCCGACGACGCCACTTACGTCTGCCAGCAGTTCGGCATCGACGTCGACCGGCCGCTGCTCTGCCAAGTGTCGCGCTTCGATCCGTGGAAGGACCCGCTGGGCGTGATCGACGCCTACCGCATCGTGAAGGAGAAGCGCCCTGAGGTGCAGCTCGCGCTCGTCGGGTCGATGGCCTCCGACGACCCCGAGGGCTGGGACTACTTCAACCGCACGGTCGCCCACGCCGCCGGTGACCCCGACATCCACATCCTCAACAACTTCAACAACGTCGGCGCGATCGAGGTCAACGCGTTCCAGTCCCAGGCCGACGTCGTCATCCAGAAGTCGACCCGTGAGGGCTTCGGGCTGACGGTGTCCGAGGCGATCT
>JBBPXY010000022.1:0-40049 GCA_038200435.1 Solirubrobacterales bacterium | reverse complement strand
CTGCTCTTCGGACAGGTCCTCGCGTTAGCGTGCAACTTCATCCGGTGTCCTCCTTGAGACTGGTGGCTTCGACACCAACCAGCCTTCAAGGGGCACCGGATGACTACGGACCAACGCTCCTAGGAACTACAGCTAGGCGTCGTAGCTCAGGCGGGCTGAGCGGCGGGAGCTTCGGCCCTCGCCTCGCCGGCGCGCAGCAGCCGGTCACGCAGGGTCGCCTCGACCTCCGGGCTCGGGTCCCACGCCGCCGGATCGGGCAGCTGATCGAGAGCGCCGAGACCGAACAGGCGCAGGAACAGCTCCGAGGTGCGATAGAGCACGGCGCCAAAGCGCGAGCGGCCCGCCTCCTCGATCAGCCCGCGCTCGAGCAGCGTGGCAGCGGCGGACTCGGCGCCGACGCCGCGGATGCGCGCGATCTCCGGGCGCGATACGGGCTGGAGGTAGGCGACGATGGCCAGGGTCTCGGCCTGCGCCGGCGCGAGCGGCGGGGTGCGCGGGCGCGCGAGGAGACGCCGAGCCGCGGCTTCGGCGTCGGGGTGGCTCGAACGCGACCAGCCGCCGGCGATCTCGCGCAGGATGAGTCCGCGCCGGTCGAACTCGTAGCCCTCGCGCAGGCGCTCGAGCGCGGTGGCCGTCTCGTGCAGTGGCGCCTCGATCGCGTCGGCCAGAGCCTCGAGGCTGACCGGCTCCGCCGAGAGAAAGAGGAGGGACTCGAGCAGCCGCTCGAGAGGGTTCACGCCACGACCTCCGCGGCAGCGGGACGCTCGGCGCGCGCCGAGACCTGAATCGGCGCAAACGGCTCGTCCTGCGTCCAGGTGGCCTCGCCCTGCTTGTAGAGCTCGAGCAGGGCGAAGAGCGTGACCGCGACGGTGACACGGTCGGCCCGCGCGACCGCGTCGTCGAAGGAGAAGGAGCCCCGGCGCAGCAGGTCGCGCAGGTGCGCCAGGCGCTCGGCGACGCTCACCTTCGGCGTCCCGAGGTGGCGCAGGTCGAGCGGGGCGGGCACGCGCAGACGGCCACCGAGAGCACGACCGAGCAGGGCCGCGTCGTAGGCGCCCGCGGGCGCTTCCTGCAAGGGCGCGCGGCGCAGGGCGGGCGGCAGCGGCGCCGAGCGGAACCGGAAGCCGCCCTGAGCGGCCAGGGCCTCGGTGAGGTGGGTGGCTGCCCCGCGGTAGCGATGGCTCTCGAGCAGACGGGCGAGCAGCTCCTCGGCGGCCTCGCCCGGCTCGAGGTCGAGACCCTCGTCCATCTCGGCGCCGGGCAGCATGAGGCGCGACTTCAGCTCGAGCAATGCGGCGATCAGCACGAGGAACTCCGTCGCCACTTCGAGGTCGAGCTCGCCCCTTGCCTCGAGGTGATCGATGTAGGCCAGCACGATCTCGGCCAGCTCGACTTCCATCAAGTCGATCTCCTCTCGCAGGATCAGGGTCAGGAGGAGGTCGAAGGGCCCCGCGAAGACGTCGAGGTCGAGATCGAGGTCGGCCGCGCGCATCGGAGGCGAACGCTAGCGGGGAGGCCCGACGCCCATGGCCGCCCGCACGTCGGCCAGCGTGTCCGCGGCGATCACCTGTGCCTTCTCGGCCCCCGCCGCGAGGATCCGCTCGAGCTCGGCCTCGTCGCCGCGCAGCTCGGCGTAACGCGTGCGGACAGGCTCGAGGTAGACGACGACCTCTTCGGCGACCGCGGTCTTGAAGTCGCCGTAGCCGGAATCGCCGAAAGCCTTTTCGACTTCGGCCGGCGTTATGCCCCGAACAGCGGCGAGCACGTCGATCAGGTTCGATATTCCCGGCTTGTCCGGACCGCGCTGCACCTCGCTGCCCGAGTCGGTGACGGCGCTCTTGAACTTCTTCACGATGGCTTTGGGCTCGTCTAGCACGTACACCGTGCCCTGGGCGGTGCCGCCCGTCGTCGACATCTTCTTCTCGGGCTGCTGGAGATCCATGATCCGCGCGCCGACCGCCGGGATGCGGTGTTCGGGCACCACCAGCGTGTCGCCGAAGCGGGCGTTGAATCGCTCAGCCACGTTGCGCATCAGCTCGACGTGCTCCCGCTGGTCTTCCCCCACCGGCACCTCATCGGCGCGGTAGGCGAGCACGTCGGCGGCCATCAGCACCGGGTAGAAAAGGAGTCCGGCGGAGACCAGATCGCGCTGGGCCTGCGACTTGTCGCGGAACTGGTGCATGCGGTTGAGCTCGCCGAGCGCGGTCACCGAGCAGAGCAGCCAGCAGAGCTCGGTGTGCTCCGGCACGTCACCCTGGCGGAAGAAGGTGCACTTCTCCGGGTCGAGGCCGGCGGCGAGCAGGATCGCCGCCGTGTCGTACAGCCGCTCCCGCAGTTCCACGGGCTCATAGGAGACGGTCGTCGCGTGCAGATCGACTATGCAGTAGATCCCCTCCGCCCGGTTCTGCCCCTCGACGTACTGGGTGATCGCCCCGATGTAGTTGCCCAGGTGCTTGCGCCCGGTGGGCTGGATGCCGGAGAAGATGCGGGTCACGAGCGAGCGCAGGCTACTCAGGCGGCAGGCCAGAACCGCTATCCCTGAGCCGCATGCGCAAAGAACCGTGGACCTACCGGGAACGACTGCGGCTCGAAGGAAGCGTGCTGGCAGGGTGTGGCCTGGCAGCGAGCGTGGCGATCGCAGTGCTCACGGACGGCGAGAGCCGGCACGTGACGAGCACGGTGCTGCAGCTCGCGGCGGTCGTCCTGCTGCTGGCGGTCCTGGGGCCGCTGTCCGTGCGCCGGGCGACGTCCGCCGCACGTAAGGCGGAACCGTCGGATGCCGGCGAGGGCGAGCCGACGCCGCTCTGGCAGCTGCCGCTGATCGTCGCGGTGCTGACCGTCCCCCTTGGGCTGCTCGAGAGCTGGGACACGGGCCTGCGGGCCTCGGCGGGGTGCTTTCTCGTCGGCCTGGCCCAGGCGGTGCTGCTCGAACGCCTGGTCGCGGCCCGCGAACGCCGGGCGGGCGGCCGCTACATCAGGCTGCCGGGCTCGCGGATCTTGCGGGGGACGAAGCTAGGGCTGATGCGCTAGATCGCGACACCCGGCGATTTCTGTCCACGAGCCGCGCCCTATTCCACCTGTGGACAGAAACCGCCGGTTCGGTCGACACCCCTTCCCAGAGGCCGTTCGCTTCAACCCGCCTACAACGCCTGCCGAATGACCGGCCGCTTGGCCGCACCCGCCTCATCAAGCCTGCGTACCGGCGTCGAATAAGGCGCGTTGCGCGCGAGCTCAGGATCCTCGGCTGCCTCTCGCAGGATCGCCGCGATCGTGTCGGCGAAGTCGTCGAGCGTCTCCTTGGTCTCGGTCTCCGTCGGCTCGACGAGCAGTGCCTCGTCGACCAGCAGCGGGAAGTACACCGTCGGCGGGTGCACGCCGTAGTCGAGCAGGCGCTTGGCGAGATCGAGGGTCTTTATCCCCAGCTCGCGCTTCATCGGGCCGCCGGAGAGGACGAACTCGTGCATGCACAGCCGGTCGTAGGCGACCGGCAGATGCTCGGCCACGCCCTTCTCCTTCAAACGGGCCAATAGGTAGTTGGCGTTCAGCACGGCGATCTCCGACGCCTCCTTCAGCCCCTCCGCTCCAAGCGAGCAGATGTAGGCGTAGGAGCGCACGAACGTGCCGAAGTTGCCCTGCCACCCGCGCAGGCGACCGATTGACTTGGGCCGGTCCTCGTCGAGGTCGAACACGCCCTCGTCAGAACGCACCAGCACTGGCCGCGGCAGGTAGGGCTCCATGCGATCGGAAACGGCGATCGGACCCGAGCCCGGTCCCCCTCCCCCGTGGGGCTGGGTGAAGGACTTGTGCAGGTTGAAGTGCACGATGTCGAAACCCATGTCGCCGGGGCGCGAGATGCCCATGACGGCGTTGAGGTTGGCTCCGTCGTAGTAGAGCGTGGCCCCCACCTCGTGCACGATCCGCGCGATCTCCTCGATGTTCTGGTCGAACAAGCCGAGCGTGTTGGGGTTGGTGAGCATGAGGCAGGCGACGTCTTCGTCGGCCTTGACGCGCAGGTCGTCGATGTCGACCCCGCCGTCGGGCGCCGTGCCGACCTTGACCACCTCGTAGCCGGCCATCGTCACGGTCGCGGGGTTGGTCCCGTGGGCGGTGTCGGGCGTGAGGACCTTATGCCGCTTCTCGCCGCGGTCCTCGTGGTAGGCCCGGGTGAGCAGCACCCCGGCGAGCTCGCCGTGTGAGCCGGCGCTCGGTTGCAGAGAGACGTGCGGCAGCCCGGCGACCTCGCCGAGCGCCGTCTGCAGGTTCCACATCAGCTCGAGCGCGCCCTGGGCGCGCTGCGGGGCTTGAGCGGGATGCATGCGGGCGTACCCCGGCAGCCCCGCCAGGCGCTCGTGCAGCTTCGGGTTGTGCTTCATCGTGCACGAGCCGAGCGGGTAGAAGCCCGTGTCGAGATCGAAGTTGCGCTTGGAGATGCGGTTGAAGTGACGGTTGATCTCCGGCTCGGACATCTCGGGCAGCGCCGGCGGTTCGGCGCGGCGGAAGCGGGAGGGCAGCAGATCGTCGAGCGGCTGCTCCGGCACGCCGAGCGTCGGCGCCACGAACGCTCGCCGGCCGGGCTGGGACTTCTCGAAGGTGGTGAGCACCTCGTCGCGCTGCATCGGCATCTGGCCCTCGGGCGCAGGCTTCCCTTCGGGCGCGTCCGTCTCGAGCCCGGGGTCGCGTTGCAGGTCGGTGGCCGAGAGCGTCACGCGCCTGCTCCCACGGGCTCGCGAGAGGGGGACTCGGCCGCCACGGCAGCGCCGAGCACGTCGGCCAGACGGTCGATGTCCTCTCGCGAGCGCCGCTCGGTGAGGGCGACCAGCAGCCCGTCGGCGTGCTCAGGCAAGTCGCGTCCGAGCGCGTAGCCGGGGTTGATGCCCTGCTCGGCGCAGCGCTCGATCACTCGCTCGACCGGCGCGTCGAGGCGCACGGCGAACTCCCGGACCACCGGCTGAGAGTGCAGCAGCTCGACCCCATCGAGCGCGCCCAGCTTCTCCCGCGCGTAGGCCGTGCGCTGCACGAGCAGCTCGCCGAGCTCGACGATCCCCTGCTTCCCGAGCCACGAGAGGTAGATCACGCCGGCCAGCGCGTTCAGCGCCTGCGACGTGCAGATGTTCGACGTAGCCTTCTCGCGGCGGATGTGCTGCTCGCGGGTCTGGAGGGTGAGGACGAAGCCACGGCGCCCATCGACATCGCGAGTCTCCCCCGCGATGCGCCCAGGCATCCGGCGCAGGTAGGCCTCAGTCGCGGCGAAGAAGCCGAACGAAGGGCCGCCGAAGTCCAGGCGGTTGCCAAGGGTCTGACCCTCGCCGACCGCGAGGTCGACACCGCACTCGCCCGGGGGCTTCAGCAAGCCGAGGGGCAGCGGATCGTAGGAGCCAACCACGAGCGCCGGCGAGTCCTTCGCCGCGGCCGCAAGCGCCTCGACGTCCTCGACCGCGCCGAGGAAGTTCGGCTGCTGGAAGAAGACCGCGCTCGTCTCGTCGTCGATCGCCGCCGTCCACTCGCCGAGATCGGTCACGCCATCGCTCAGTCCGACCTCGATCACCTCGGCACCGAAGCCGTGCGCGTAGGTGGCGAGCGTCTCACGCGAGTGCGGGTGCACCCCGCGCGAGATGACCAGGCGCTTCTTGCCGTTCGCCAGCTTCGCCAGGTAGCCGGCACTGGCCACGGCGCTCGGGCCGTCGTAGACGCTGGCGTTCGACACCGGCAACGCGGTCAGCTCGCTGATGGCGGTCTGGTACTCGAACATCGCCTGAAGGTTCCCCTGGGAGATCTCCGGCTGGTAGGGCGTGTAAGGAGTGAGGAACTCGGAGCGCGTCGTGATGTGGTCGACCAGCGCCGGCACGTAGTGGTCGTACATCCCTGCGCCCACGAAGGAGACCTCGTCCTCGGCGGAGACGTTGCGGGCGGCCAGAGCGCGCAGGTGCTCGTAGACCTCGTGCTCGGAGAGCCCGGACGGGATGCCCAGCGGCTCGGTCATCCGCAGCGCCTCGGGGATCGGCGAGAAGAGCTCGTCCACCGACTTCACGCCGATCGCCTCGAGCATCGCCGCCCGGTCGGAGTCGGTGACTGAGGTGTAGGTGCTCAAGCGAGCGTCGCCTGGTAGGCGGCCGCGTCCATCAATGAGCCTTTCTCACCCTCATCGGAGAGCCGCACCTTGACCATCCACCCCTCGCCGTAGGGATCGTCGTTGAGCGTCTCGGGGCTCGATCCGAGCGCCTCGTTGACCTCGATCACCTCACCGGAGAGCGGAGCGATCACGTCGGAGACCGCCTTGACGGACTCGACCTCGGTGTACGGATCGTCCTTGCTCACGGTCGTGCCTACGGCCGGCGGCTCGAAGAAGACCACCTCCCCGAGTGTGTCCTGGGCATACCAGGTGATTCCGAACGTCGCCACGTCACCCTCGATCCGCGCCCAGTCGTGTTCGGCGTGGTAGAGCAGCTCTTCGGGATATGAGGCGTCGGCCATCGGCTTCTCAGGTCTCCTTCGGGGGATAAAGCGGCTTGGTGCGCACCTCGGCGTCGCGGACGCGGCCGCGCACGTCGATCTCGAAGCGCTCGCCGGGGTTTGCCCGGGCGGCGGGCAGGTAGGCGAGACCGATGCCGAGCTCCAGACACGGGGAGAGAGTGCCGCTGGTGACGGCTCCTCCACCCAAGACCGGGTTACCGGCGCGGGCGATGCCCGGACCGGGGATCGCGAAGGGCATCAGCTTCTCGGCGGGCCCCTCGTTTCGAGCGGCGCGCACGGCGTCCGATCCGATGAAGCCGGTGTCCTCGGCGCAGCACCAGCCCAGCCCCGCCTCGATGGGGCCGCGCTCCTCGCTCAGGTCGTTGCCGTAGAGGTGAAAGCACGCCTCCAGGCGCAGCGTGTCGCGCGCCGCGAGACCTACGGGCACCGCTCCTCCGGCGAGCAGGGCATCCCAGAGTGCCGGCGCGTCGGCCGGCGCGAGCAGCAGTTCCAGCCCGTCCTCGCCCGTGTAGCCCGTGCCGCACGCGAGCAGACGAGCGCCCGCGAGGGTGATCTGCGCCGCCTTGAACCGCCCGGGAAGGGCCTCCGAGGCGAGACCTTCGAGGAGAGCCCTCGCCCGCGGGCCCTGGACGGCCAGCATGGCGAAATCGGCGTGGCGATCGACGATCTCCGCGTCGAACTCCGCCGCGTGCTCCTCGAACCAGGCGAAGTCGCGCTCGTGGTTGGAGGCGTTCGTGACCGTGAGGTACCGATCGCCGTCTAAGCGGTACGTGAACAGGTCGTCTAGAACTCCGCCATCCGGGCGGCACAACACGCTGTACTGAGCGCCCCCCACGGCGATCCGGCTGACGTCATTGGAGAGCACGTGCTGGAGGAATGCCTCCGCGCCGGGGCCGCGCGTCTCGATCTGCCCCATGTGGGATACATCGAAGACTCCGGCTCCGCGGCGCACTGCGAGATGCTCCTCGCGCACGCCCTCGTATTGCACCGGCATCTCCCACCCGGCGAAGGGCACGAGACGGGCTCCGGCCGCGCGGTGGGAGTCGAAGAGCGCCGTGCGGCGAAGGGTCGTCTCGGCGGCGGGCACGAGGCGAATCACCCTACCAGCGGGTCCCGCCCGTTCTGGGCGTCTCCAGCCCGCCTGCAATCACCCGGCCACCCATGTTCCAGAGCCCGCCGTCGGGGTAGGATCGGTCGTGGCATGAAGCCACCCAGGCCCACGGACGGCACGCGGAAGCTCCTCATGGCGCTGTGCGCGCTGATCTTGGTCGGGTGCCTCGGCTACCTGCTCGTTCTCGCCTTTGGCGGGTCGGAGATGACTCGCTTCGTCGAGCTTCGCGGGCCCGCGACGATCGAGGAGCACCACGTGGCCTGGCCGTGGCTTCTCGGTGCGCTTCTCGCGGGCCTGGCCTCGCTGGCCGGCTGGCTTCTCTCCGGCCGCGAGGGACGCAGCGCCGCTGACCGCCATCGCGCCGAGCGCAAAGAGGTCGAGGGCGAGCGCGACCAGGTCAAATCCGAGCGCGACGAGGCCCGGTCCGAGCAGGAGCAGGCCCGGTCCGAGGCGGAAAGCGAGCGCGAGCGCGCCGCCGAGCTCCAGCGCAAAGCCGAGGAGAGCGGCCAGGAGGCCGAGCGCCAACGTGCCCGCGCCGAGGAGGCCAAACGTCTGCGTGAGATGGAGCGCGACTGGAACAAGCAGCTGCGCCACAAGGTGATGGATCTCCAGCACGAGCACGGCGCGATGGGCGACTACTCAGATGTCCGCCAGCTCGTCCTGAAGCTCTCGATGACTCTTCTCGACGCGAAGAAGGGGCTGCTGCTCACACGCGCCGGGCACGACAAGACTCCGGACGACGGGGGGACCGAGCTCGGAGTTCACGGACTCGAAGTCGTGGCGTCGGAGGGGTTCGACGCCGATCCGGCGGAGTCTGCGCTGGTGCGCCGCTTCGGCTCGGAGGTTCTCAAGGAGAACGAGACCGTTCGCGAGGACACCCCGCGCGACGAGAAAGAGGGCGACCGGCACCCGGCGGACCGCGAGATCGAGAACCTCGTCGCCATCCCGATCTACATCCGCGACGAGTTCAGCGGCGCGGTGGTCGCCGCCAACCGCGACGGCGGTTTCGAAGAGCTCGACGACGACGTCCTGCTCTCGCTCGGTGATCATGCCGGCGCCGTGCTCGACAACCACCGCCTGCACGGCGAGCTGCGCTCGAGCTACCTGGGCACCGTTCGCGTGCTCACCGAGGCAATCGGCGCCAAGGACGCAGCCTTGCGCAACCACTCCGACGAGGTTGCGGGCTACGTGGTCGCCGTGGCCGACCGCCTGGGGATCTCCTCGAGCGAGCGCGAGGACCTGCTCTTCGGCTCGCTCCTGCACGACATCGGCAAGATCGGCATCTCCGAGCGCATCTTGCTCAAGCCGGGCCGGCTCACCCCCGAGGAGTTCGGGGTCGTGAAGCTCCACCCGCGCATCGGGTCTCGCCTCGTGCAGCAGGTGCCGGCTCTGCGCAAGGTGGTGCCGGGCGTGCTGCACCATCACGAGCGCTACGACGGCACGGGTTATCCATCGGGCATGAGCGGGGAGGAGATCCCGCTGGCCGCGCGCATCATCGCTGTGGCCGACGCGTTCAGCGCGATGATCGCTCCCCGCCCCTACCGCGCCCAGATCTCTGCCGAGGACGCCTGTGCGGAGATCCAGCGCTGCGCCGGCAGCCAGTTCGACCCCCAGATCGTCGGCCTCTTTTGCGAAGAGGTCCGCTCGCGGCCGCCAGGCGCAGGCGAGGGGCCACTGGCCGCGGCCTTCGACGATCCCGAGCTCGAGACCCGCGCGAACCGCGACGGGGCGGTCCTGGGCTCGACCTCACTGGCGATGACCGACTCGCTCACGCTTCTCTACTCCCACCGCTACTTCTACGAGCACGTCGAGTCCGAAGCCCAGCGCGCCGCGCTGCAGGACAAGGCTTTCGCTGTCCTCGCCATCGAGATCGCCGACCTGGACGAGGTCAACCGGCGCGACGGGTTCGGCATGGGCGACGAGATGCTCCGCCAAGTCGGGCAGACGGCCGAGCGGGCCGCCACCCGCGCGGGCGGCACTGCGTGCCGTTACTCGGGCCGGCGAATCACGCTGGTGCTGCCGCTCGTCGACGAGGAGGGCGCACGGCGACTCGCCGGCGAAGTCTCCACCGAGCTGCAGGAAGAAAAGATCGGCGTGCGCACGGGCACGGCGGCCTGGCGCGCGGGCGAAGCCGGCCACGACGTGGCGGCGCGGGCGCTCGGGGCGCTGGCGGCGCCTGCGGCTCCGTTGGTCTGATCTCGGTTCGCCTCAGCGGTCGGGCTCAGCCGCCCGGTCCTTCAGCTCTTTGAAGGACCGGGCCAGACCGACGGTTTCTGTCCACAGCTGTCGCGGCTGAGCCTTTGTGGACAGAAGCATGCGCTCCGCGACGGTTTATGTCCACGCATGGATATCCGCGTTTCCCGTGGACAGAAATGTGCGGTCGGGGCCACCGCGGCTCTTCGGGTGCTTCGACGAGCCCCTAATGCAGCATCTAGGGGTCCACGGCCCCGCGAATGCTGCACGGAAGGAGGGCGCGGCGCTGGCGAAGCCACGTCCGGGACGGGGTTGCCTGGGAACTCCCGGGTCACCCGGGGAGCGGGTGACCCGGCCCAGGCGACGCCGCCCGGACGGGGCCTTGAGAGCGCGCTAGTCCTTGTCGCGCAAGAACGACGGGATATCGATCTCGTCATCGCTGATCTCGAGTGAGGAGCGCTGTGAATCGTCCAGCGTCACGTCGCGGTCGCGCGTCGTGCTCCTCGGCTCGCTGCTCGGCCGCGCCCGGCGCGAGCCCGACGGCATCGATCCGCTGTGCCCGTGGTCGAAGCCCGTGGCGATCACCGTGACCCGCACGTCCTCCTCCATGGCGTCGTCGATGACGGCGCCGAAGATGATGTTCGAGTTCGAGTCGGCGGCGCTGGCGACGATCTCAGCCGCCTCGTTGACCTCGAAGAGCCCGAGGTCGCGGCCGCCCGTCATGTTCAGCAGGATTCCGGTCGCGCCCTCAACTGACTCCTCGAGCAGTGGCGAGGAGATCGCCATCTTGGCGGCCTCGACGGCGCGATTCTCACCGCCGGCCGTGCCGATGCCCATGAGGGCCGTGCCGGCGTCGCTCATGATCGTGC
Source organism: Solirubrobacterales bacterium (assembly GCA_038200435.1). Classification (GTDB taxonomy): domain Bacteria; phylum Actinomycetota; class Thermoleophilia; order Solirubrobacterales; family Solirubrobacteraceae; genus JBBPXY01. The sequence continues at coordinate 29,405 of JBBPXY010000022.1, read as the reverse complement.
GCACGTCGGCGAAGTCGAGGTTGATGAGGCCGGGGATAGTGATCAGGTCGGTGATGCCCTGCACGCCCTGGCGCAGGACGTTGTCGGCCTCGCGGAAAGCCTCGAGAATCGTGGTGCGCCGCTCGACGATCGCCAGGAGCTTCTCGTTCGGGATGACGATGAGCGTGTCGACGTGGTCGCGGAGCTTCTGGATGCCCTCGGAGGCCTGTCGGCCGCGCTGGGCGCCCTCGAAGGTGAAGGGGCGAGTCACGACGCCGACCGTCAGCGCGCCGATCTCGTTCTTGGCGATGTCGGCGATGACGGGGGCCGCTCCGGTGCCAGTGCCGCCACCCTCGCCCGCCGTGACGAAGACCATGTCGGCGCCCTTGAGCGCCTCCTTGATGTCGTCGCGCGACTCGGCCGCAGCACCCTGACCGACGTCGGGGTTGGCCCCGGCGCCGAGGCCCTTGGTCAACTCGTGACCGATGTTCAGCTTGATGTCGGCGTCGCACATGTCGAGCGCCTGCGAATCGGTGTTCGCCGCGATGAACTCGACGCCGCGCAGGCCCGCGTCGACCATGCGGTTCACGGCGTTGGTTCCGCCGCCGCCGACGCCGACGACCTTGATGACTGCGAGGTAGCTGCCGCTATCCATGAGGTTTATCCGTCCGACCCTTCAGTAAATGTTGAGAGTTTGGGCTGAGAGGCCCGCTGGGAGGATTGTCGCACGTTACGGGCCTTTCGGGCGGAAAGTCAACCGACCCTACCTACGGCAAGATCCGTTGCAGAACGGCAAACCCTCCAGTTCGTCCCGAGACTAGGCCTAGCCTTGAGTGAAGGTTGAGGGTCATGGTGTGGCTGATCCGGTCGGGCTTGCCGGCGGGCCCGGGCTGGTCTGAGGCGGGGCCGGGACCGGCGCAGCGGGTGACGTACGAGTCGTAGGAGTCGTGCCGGCGGTGGGCGTTCCTCCGCCCGGCGTCGCGGGCGGAAGGCCTCCGGCGGCCGGGCGCTCGGGTATGCGCAAATCCACGTAGCGTGCGCCGGCCGAACCCCGGTCGGCCAGCACCGTGGACGCCGCCATCCACTTGGCGGCCAGGCGGTCGAGCCCGCCAAAGTAGAGAGCAGGCCCGTGCCTGAGCACGGCGACCAGCCCGTGAGCGCGACTGACCCGCACGGCGGCGACACGCGAGCGCAATACCGTAGGTGCCGCGGCCAGCAGAGCCACGGCCCGCCGCGCCCGCGGGTCGGTCACGCGGGGGCCGGCGGTGCCGCCCGCCGATATGCGAGCGAGGTCCGAGGTGGCGGGCAGCTCACGCAGGAGCGTCCCGTCGGGCGCGACCGGCACCGAACGGCCGCCGAGGAGCACCGCCCCCACCGGGTCCTGCTCGATCACATTGACGTCGAGCGCATGCGGAGGGTGCGCGGTGACGCGAACGTCCTTGACGATCGGATAGGGCGCAAGGGCCCGCAGGAGGGCGTCGCGACGCACGTGAAGGGTTGACTGGTTGCGCGCGGCCGCCTCGACCGCGTTGCGGATCTTGCCGGCATCCGGACCAGTCAGTCCCGTCACCTGAACCCGCCGCACCGACACGAGGGAGGAGTCGCGCAGCCACAGCCAGCCGCCCCCGGCGAGCACCGCGATCAGAGCCAGCACGGCGAACAGGCGCGGATGCGGGACGCGGCGGAGAGCCGAACCCTGGCGCGCCCTGCCGCGCACAGCCATGGAAGAGGGCGCCAGCCGCCCCGCCGCCTGGAGAATGATGCGTCTCACGAGGTCCCCTCGAGCTCCCAAGCGAGCCCGAACTCGACGTTGCCCAGCGACTGCACCTCGGGTTCGAGGGCGATCCCGAAGCGCTCCCACACGCGCCGCCGCCCCTCGGCCATCAGCTCGAGCACGTCGGAGGTCGTGGCCTCGCCGCGGTTCTCGACGAAGTTGGCGTGCTTGTCCGAGAAGCCGGCGCCGCCCACGCGCAACCCGCGACACCCGGCGGCTTCGAGGAGCTGCCCGGCGGTGCGGCCCTCGGCCTTCGGGTCAGCGGGGTTCTTGAAGGTCGATCCGAACGTCTTGATGCCCGACGGCTGCGCCGCCTTGCGCCGCGCCCGCATGTCCCCCAGGGTTGCCTTGACCGATTCGGGAGCCGCAGGCTCGAGCGCGAACACTGCCCGCGCGACTACTTCCCCCTCCCCCAGTCCCGACCGGCGATAGCCGAACCCAAGCTCCTCGGGACCTCGCGTTTCGGTCCCGGAGGAAGCGACGACAGTGACCTTCTCGAGCACACGCGCCAGCTCGCCTCCGTAGGCGTTGGCGTTCATGCGCACGGCGCCGCCGACGGTGCCGGGGATGTTCACCCCGAACTCGATGCCGGTGAGCCCCGCCTTTGCCGCCTGAGCTGAGACGGCGGGCAGGCGCGCGCCGCCGCCGCACCGCATGCGCGTGCCGTCGTTGTCGATGCGGGCGAGGTCTTGGTCGAGTTTGATCACGAGGCCGCGGACTCCGGAGTCCGCCACGAGGAGGTTCGACCCCGACCCGACTACCCCTACCTCGTGGCCCTCTGCATCAGCCCAGGTCAGGAGCTCGCTCAAAGCCCTCTCCGTTCCCGCCCGCGCGAAGTACTGCGCCGAACCGCCCGTACGGACGGTGGTCAGGCGCGCGAGGGGGTAGTCAGGCTGCACGGCGGCGGGGGCGGCCACGCGCTGGAAGGTAACCGCGGGGGCGGCGTTTCGCCGCGTGTCAGCCCTCTACGAGGCGGCGCCCGAGCACGTCGACATCTCCCGCGCCCATGATGAGGCAGAGCTCTCCCGGGCGCAGCGTGCCCTGCAGGTGGGCCTCGGCCTCGTCGAAGCCCGGCAGCCACGCCACCGGACGGCCGGCCGAGGCGTCGGCCGCCTCCGCGGCCACCATCCGGCCGTCGACCCCGGGGAAGTCCTCGGCGCGCTCCCGGGCGGGGTAGACGTCGAGCACCACGACGCGGTCGGCTCGCGCGAGCGCCCGTCCGAAGTCGCGGGCCAGCGCTCGTGTGCGCGAGTAGAGGTGGGGTTGGAAGACGGCCGTCAGGCGCGCCGGCCGCAGGCTGCGCGCTGCGTCGATCGTCGCCGCGACCTCGGTGGGATGGTGCGCGTAGTCGTCGTAAACCGAGGCTCCTGACCTCGTGGCGCCCAAGGGCTCGAAGCGCCGCGAGGTTCCGGCGAAATCGGCGAGGGCTTGCGCGGCGGCCTCGGGAGGGGCGCCGGCCAGCCGGCAGGCTTCGAGCGCGCCCGCGGCGTTCACCGCGTTGTGGGCTCCGGGAACGCCCAGGCGAACCTCCGTGCCGCGCCAGTCGAACCTCGCTCCGGCGGGCTCGAGGACCGGGGCCGGCACGTCGTAGGCCACCACGGGCCCGTCGCGCAGTGCGAGGAGCTCGGGCCGGTCCCAGACGACGGCCTCGGGAGCGCGTGCCAGGAACGCGCGGAAGGTGGCATCGAGGTCCACGCGCGACCCGTAGGTGGCATGGTGATCGAGCTCGGCGTTCGTGAGGACGGCGATGTCCGGGTGGAGCTTCAGGAGCGAGCGGTCGGATTCGTCGGCTTCGACGACGAGCCACTCTCCGGTCCCCCATTCCGCGTTCAGGCCGGTGCCCCGCAGCTCGGCGCCGATCACGTACCCCGGGTCGAGCCCGCACCCGCGGAGCGCGTGAACCGCCATCGCGGCGGTGGTTGTCTTCCCGTGCGTGCCGGTCACCGCGATGCAGCGCCGCAGCGCAGTCAGCTCGGCAAGCAGGTCCGCGCGGTGAAGCTCCCGCTGTCCCCGCGCGCGTCCCGCCTCTCGCTCGGGGTTGGCCGCCGGGATCGCGCTCGAGACGACTATCTCCGCCTCGGCCGGCACGTGCGAGGCCTCGTGCCCGATCAGGGGTTCGAGCCCCGCCTCGCGCAATCTCTCGGCGTAGGGCGAGGAGGCGCGGTCGCTCCCCGTCACGCTCGCCCCGAGCGCTTGGGCGACGAGCGCCAGCCCGCTCATCCCGGCGCCTCCGACGCCGATGAAGTGCAGAGCCCGGCCGGCCCAGAGAGCGTCGTCGGCCACGAACCCCGACCCTAGCGGCGCTCGGGGCGTCATCATGAACGGCCCACGGGGCAGTCACCCGGTTCGGCAACCACCTCGAGGAGCTCGATGCCCTCCCACCACCTTCGGCCGCGCCGCAGCATGACTGTCCTGCTCACGTTCGCCACACTCGCAGTGAGCGGCTGCGGGGGCGGGGACGGGGACAGAGCGGCCGCACAGGCCGTGGCGAAGGACTTCGTCACCCTGGGCGCGCATCCCACCGCGCAGTTCTGCGACGTGCTCTCCCAGCACATCCTCGAACAGCGGACGCGGCAGAAGGGCCCGGCGGCGGTCGCAGCGTGTCGCGCACGGGTCAAGAAGACCGGCGCGAAGAACCGCGGGTCGGTTCCCCCCGGCCTCAAGATCGGGAAAGCCAAGATCGACGGCGCGAAGGCCGACGTCGAGGCCTCGGCTCCGGGCCTCCCCACCGCGACGCTGCACCTCATCAAGGAGAGCGGCAAGTGGAAGGTCGATTCGGCGAACGGCTAGCGGGCTAACGCGCCGGTGCCGCGGCCGCGGCCGCGAGAAGCTCTCGGGCGACCGCCGGCGCCGCGTCGGGACGAGCCAGCACAGCCGCGGCATGGCTCATCTCCTCGAGGCGGGCGGGATCGCCGAGCAGGGCATCGACCTCAGCCGACAGGCGCTCGGCGTTCAGCTCCTCGTCCGGCACCACGATCGCGGCTCCCGCGTCGGCCATCCACCGAGCGTTCGCCTGCTGATGATCGCCGGCGGCATGCGGATAGGGCACCAGGATCGCGGGGCGACCGTGGGCCGCCACCTCGAAGATCGATCCCCCTGCGCGGGCGACCACCAGGTCCGATGCCAGCAGCGCCTCGCCGAACCCGGCGATGTAGGGGCGCAGGTCGTAGTGCTCGCCCGGCGCCACGAGATCGCCGAAGTCGCGGGTGCCCGCCGCGTGGATGACCCGCCGCCCCGGCGCGGGCTTCGCGAGGCCGTCGATCGCCGCGTAGTTGATGGAGCGGGCGCCGAGCGAGCCGCCGAACACCAGCACGCACCGGTCGTCTTCGGCGAGGCCGAAGGCGGCGCGGGCTGCTGCCCGATCGGTCGCCGGGGGCGGAACCGGGCGACCGGTGACGATGTAGTGTGGCGGCTCCCGGCCGGAGAGGGGAAACGCGAGGCACACCCGGCGCGCCAGGGGGGCGAGCAGACGGTTGGCCAGGCCGAGGTGTGAGTCGGCCTCGGTCAGCACGAGCGGCACGCGACGTGACGCTGCCGCGAGCCCCACCGGCCCGGCGACGTAGCCCCCGCCGCCCATCACAGCGTCAGGCTGCAGCTCGCGAACGAGCGCCCGCGCGTGCACCAGCGCCCGTGCCGCCTTGCCGGCGGCCCGCGCGGCCTTCAGCGGGTTGGTGCGGCTGAGGCCTTCGACCGCGATCGTGCGAAGCTCGTAACCGGCCGCCGGGACGAGCTCGCGCTCGGCGCGCTCCCCTCCGACGAAGACGACCTCGGCGCCCTCAGCCCGCAGCGCGTCGGCTACGGCGAGCGCCGGCACGACGTGCCCCGCCGTTCCGCCCGCCGCGATCACTATTCGCGGTCGGTTCACGCTTCACCGGCTTGCGCTTCGGCGGCTCGTCGGCCAGGCGCAGGTGCATCGTCTTGCCCGAGGCGATGTTCAGCAGCAGGCCGACGGCCCCGAGCAGGACGCACAGGTTGGTCGGACCGTAGGAGATGAAGGGCAGGGGGACGCCGGTGAGTGGCGCCAGGCCGAGGACCACGAAGATGTTGAGCGTCGCCTGGCACAGGATGAGCGCGGTCAGCCCCGCCGCGAGGAGCTTGGCATACGTCCCGGCCGCCCGGCGCGCCGTGCGCAGGCCGCCCCAGGCGATCATCCCGTAGAGGCAGATCACTCCGCCGATACCGGCCACTCCGAGCTCCTCGCCAATCACGGCGAGGATGAAGTCCGTGTGGGCCTCGGGGAGGTAAAAGACCTTCTGGACCGACTGGCCGAGGCCGACGCCGAACAGCCCGCCCGAGCCCAGCGCGATCTGGCCCTGCACAGCCTGGAAGCCGCTACCGCCCTTGTCCGCCCACGGATTGAGGAACGAAGTGAGGCGGGCGCGCTGATAGGGCTGGGCCAGGGCGAAGACCGCCACCAGAACACCCGTCGCGATCGCGACGTAGGCCAGATACCGAAGCCGCACACCCGCGGCGACCATGATCGAGGCAACCGTCAGGGAGATGACGAGCGCCGTGCCGAGGTCGGGCTCGGCGGCGACCAGCACGGCGGCCGCGCCGGTGATGAGGAGGACGGGAGTGACCGCCCCGCGGAAGGTCTGGATGCGCTTGGGGTGCGTGGCCAGGTAGCGCGCCGCGTAGAGCACCAGCGCGACCTTCATGATCTCCGAGGGCTGGAACTGCAGGGCGGCGGCACCGAGCCAGCGGCGCGCGCCGTTGACCTGGATCCCGAGGCCCGGGACGAGCACCCCCAGCAGTAACACGAAGGCGGTGACGAGCAGCGCGGGACCGAGCTTGTGCACGATGTCGAGTCCGCGCTTGGCGAGGATCTGCATCCCGATCAGGCCGACGAGGCCGAAGCCGACATAGCGCACGAGATAGCCCGTGCCGTCGCCCTTCCCGCTGCCGAGAATGTCGCTGGCGGAGGAGGCGCTGTAGACCATGACGGCGCCGAAGGCCAGCAGGCACAGCGTCGCTGTGAGGAGCATGCGGTGCTCGATGGGGCGCCGCTCGGCGCGCCGGCGCGAGACGCCGCGGGCCGGCGCGCTGGTTGCCGTGGTGCTCACTCGGCCGTCACCAGCGAGCGGAAGTGGTCTCCGCGCGCTTCGAAGTTGACGTACTGGTCGTAGGAAGCGCACGCCGGGGAGAGCAAGACTGTTTGGCCGGGGCGGGCCGCGGAGCGCGCAGCGTCGACGGCCTTTTCGAGGTCGCCGCACTGGTGTGGAGCGGGTCCCGCGCCCGCGAGCGCGGCTTCGAGCTCGGGCGCCGCTGCGCCGATCAGGTAGACCGCGGCGGCGGCTCGGGCGACCGCGATGCGCAGCGGGGTGAAATTCTGGGCCTTACCGTCGCCGCCGAGAACAAGGTGGACGCTGCCCTCGGGGTAGCTCGCCAGCGCGACGATCGTAGAGCCGACGTTGGTCGCCTTGGAGTCGTTGACGTAGGCGACGCCGCCCGACTCCGCGATGAGCTCGAGGCGGTGCGGCACTCCGGCGAAGTCGCCGAGCGCGGCCCTCACCGCCTGGGCCGGGATGCCGCGCGCGAGAGTCACCGCCGCTGCCGCCATGGCGTTCTCGCGGTTGTGTGCGCCCGGGAGCCGGATGTCGGCCGCGGGCATCAGCGGCTCGTCGCGCCAGTGCAGCGTGCCGTCGCGCTCGCCGAGGCCGCCTTCGGCGCCCGCGCCTAACCGCACGCGCTGAGCTGTCCCGCCGATGTCGTCCGGCTCGAGTCCGAACGGCGTCACCGCGAGGTCGCCGGGCTCCTGCCGGGCGAAGATCGCGCGCTTGGCCGCGTGGTAGTGCTCGAGGCTGCCGTGCCAGTCGAGGTGGTCGGCGCCGAGGTTGAGCAGGACGGCGGCGTCGGGCGCGAACTCGAGCGTGCTCTCAAGCTGAAAGGAGGATGCCTCGCAGACGATGGTCGTGTCCTTCGCGATCTCGCCGACGAGGGAAGAGAGAGCCGTGCCGATGTTGCCCGCCACGGCGACGGGGCGGCCGGCCTTGCGGTGGACGTGGGCGATCAGCTCAGTAGTGGTCGTCTTGCCGTTGGTGCCGGTCACGGCTACAAAGGGGACGGGCAGCAGCCGCCACGCCAGCTCGAGCTCGCCCATGACGGCCACGCCCCGAGCGCGCGCCGCCGCAACCACCGGCGCCGACGGGCGAACACCCGGACTCTTGACGAGCGTCCGGGCACGATCGAGAAGGCCTTCGCCGGTGACATCAAGGTGCACTTCGACGCCCGCATCGCGAAGCCTTCCCACCTCGGCGGGAGAGCCGGAATCAACGCCGATGACGTCGTGGCTGCGGGCTCTAAGCGCTAGCGCGGCGGCCGCCCCGGAGCGAGCGAGACCAACGACTAGGTAGGGGCCTTCGGGTAGGAGAGGTCTAGGGCTACTGGGCACCGTTGTGGAGTGTTACGGCGGGATCGGCGTTTACGGGCTTGGCGTGGCTGTGCTCCTGATCTAGGAGGTCGAGGAAGCAGGTGTGGCGCAACCGCTCGAGCAGTCTCATTGCGCTTCCCCAGACCTGGCCCGCAGCAGCTCAGACAGCGAACGTTCATCCACCGGCCCCAGAGCACCGGTGCATGACCGTTCGCGGGAGGCGGCGTCGATCGGGCGGGTGGCAGTGGTCCTACTGCCGATTTTCGCGCAAGCGTAAACGGGTCAGGGACCACTGACAGGACCCGCCCGCAGCACGGCCAATCCCGAGATTTCGAGAGCCGCCCGCTTACTTGATCGACTGCTGATAGATCGTGAAGCCGATGGCGGAGAAGACCCCCGCCACTATCCAGAACCGCAGGATGATCTTCGTCTCCGACCACGCGTTGAGTTCGAAATGGTGGTGAATTGGCGCCATGAGGAAGACGCGCTTGCGAAAGGTCTGGAACGAGAAGACCTGGATCACCACCGAAAGCGCCTCGACCACGAAGATGCCGGCCAGCAGGATGAGCAGAACCTCGGTCTTCGTCATCACGGCGATTCCGGCGATAGCTCCGCCTAGGCCCAGCGAGCCCGTATCCCCCATGAAGATGTTGGCCGGGAACGAGTTGAACCAGAGGAAGCCGACGCACGCCCCGGCGAAGCACGCGCACAGCAGCGCAAGATCCCGCTGGCCCGTGGTGACGAACGTGATGCCGATGTAGGCCAGCAGGACGATCGCGGCGCAGCCCGCCGCAAGCCCGTCGAGCCCATCGGTGAGGTTCACCGCGCTTGTCGTTCCGGCCAGCACGAGGTAGATGAAGATCGGGTAGACCATCTCCCCCAGGTTCACCTCGTAGTCGACGAAGCGCAGGCGCACCGTGTCGCCGAGATGGGCCATATGCACCGCGATGTACCAGAGTGCGATGGCGATCACGACCGTGACCGCCAGCTTGGTGCGCCCCCGTAACCCGAGCGAGCGGCGGCGCACGATCTTCGTGTAGTCGTCGGCGAACCCGAGCAGGGCGCAGGCGATCGCCGCGCCGAAGACGCCGAGGGCTCTCGCGTCGCTGTAGTCGACGAGGATCAGGAAGGGCACCCCGACCGCAAGGAAGATGATGATGCCGCCCATCGTGGGCGTGCCCGCCTTGGCGTGATGGCCCTCGGGGCCCTCCTCGCGAATGCGCTGGCCGAACTCGCGCTCGCGCAGGAACGCGATGAACTTCGGAGAGAGGAACACGCAGATGAGCAGAGACGCCGTACCGGCGATCAGCACGCGACCCATCAGGCGAGCGCTTCGACGACGGTTTCGAGTCCGATACCACGCGAGGCCTTGACGAGCACCGCGTCGCCCGAGCGCACGAGCTCCGTAGCGATCAACGCCGCTTCGGTCGCGTCGCGCGCCTCGTGACTCTCTCGCGTGAAGACGGGCGTCATCGCCTTGGATCGCTCCCCGACGGCGATCAGCACGTCCACCCCGCTCTGCCCGGCGTAGACGCCGATCTCCTCGTGGAAGCGCCTCTCATCAGGCCCGAGCTCGAGCATGTCGCCGAGCACGGCCACGCGGCGCCCGTCGTGGCCGGCCAGATCATCGAGGGCCGCGCGCATCGACATGGGGTTGGCGTTGTAGCAGTCGTCGATGACGGTGACGCCCCCGCGCCCCGGCGCCCGCGCGCCCCGCCCGGCCGAGAACGGCACCTCGAGAGAGGCCGGCGGCTCCACGCCGACCCCTTGCGCCGCGAGTAGCGCCGCCAGCAGGTTCGTGAGCTGGTGAGGCTGGGAGAACGAGACCGCGATCGAGTGCTCGCGGCCGCGCAGGGCGACCCGCACCTCGCGGCCGTCGCTCGCGAGCACCTCAGCATCGCCACCCGGGCCGAAGGTCAGCGTCTCGAGGTCGGCGCGGCGATGCGGGTGGAGCAGCGGCTCGCCGGCGGGAATGATCGCCGTGGCACCGGGAGCGAGCCCGGCCATCAGCTCGGCCTTCGCCGCGGCGATCGCCTCCATCGACCCGAGAAGCTCGAGATGGACCGGGCCGACGTTGACGATCACGCCGATGTCGGGCTCGGCGATCTCGGTGAGCTCGGCGATCTGGCCGGCGCCGCGCATCGCGAGCTCGAGCACGAGCACTTCGGTGCCCTCCGGCGCCCCGAGCACCTGCAACGGCAGCCCGATCTCGGTATTGAGGTTCGCGCGGCTGGCGACTGTGCGGCGGGCGGGCAAGATGAGCGCGGCGAGGATGTCCTTGGTCGAGGTCTTGCCGGTGGAGCCCGTCACGGCGATGACCTGAGGCCCGAGCTCGCGGCGCCACGCCCGGGCCAGGCGGCCGAGCGCGGCCGTCGGATTCTCGGCCGCGAGCACGGCGCCGCGCCCGGCGGGCAGACCGTCCGCGTATCCGGGCGAGACGAGCACCCCCCACGTGCCCGCCTCGAGCACGCCGGCGGCGAACTCGCCGCCATCGACCCGTGTACCGGGCAGGCCGACGAACAAGACGCCGGGTGCCGCTTCCCGCGAATCGATCGAGACCACCGCCGGGCCGCCCGCTTCATCGGGTCCGGGCGATACGAGCTCGGCCCCGGCCGCGGCGGCAACCCGATCGGCGCTCCACTCCCTCATCCGCGCAGCGCCTCGCGCACGACCGAGACGTCGTCGAAGAGCTCCTTGCGCCCGCCCGCGAACTCCTGGCCCTGCTCGTGTCCCTTGCCGGCCACGACCACGACGTCGCCCGCCTCCGCGCCTTCAAGGGCCAGGGCGATCGCCTCGCGCCGGTCCACCAGCCACTCGGTCCCCTCCCCCGCCCCCACCAGGATCTCCTGGATGATCGCCTCGGGATCTTCCGAGCGGGGGTTGTCGGAGGTGACGATGGGGCGATCGGCCAACCGGGCAGCAATCTCGCCCATCAGTGGTCGCTTGCCGCGATCACGGTCGCCACCGCACCCAAACACGCAGTGCAGGCGACCGCCGGTGAGGTCGCGCGCCGCCCGCAGGACGTTCTCGAGCGAATCGGGCGTGTGCGCGTAGTCGACGAGCACCGCGAACCCCTGGCCCTCGTCGACGGGCTCGAAGCGCCCCGGCACGCGGCTGGCGTCCGGTAGCGCGGCCGCGATCGTGTTCATCTCCACCCCGAGTGCCCGCACCGCGGCCACCGCACACAGCACGTTCTGCGCGTTGAAGCGCCCGGGCAGCGGCGAGCGCAGCCTCACCTCCCCTTCGGGCCCCACCACGAGCAGCTCGGCGCCCGCGAAGCCCGACTCGACCTCGAGCGCCCGGTAGGTCGCCTCGCGCTCGAGCGAGATCGTCAGCGCCTCGGGCCATTCCTCGGTCAGCCGCCGTCCGTAGGAGTCGTCGACGTTGATCACGGCTACCCGTGGGCCCGCGGCGAAGAGCTCGCGCTTGGCCTCGAAGTAGTCCTCCATCGTCGGGTGGAAGTCGAGGTGGTCCTGCGTGAGGTTGGTGAAGATGGCCGCCGCCCAGTGGATCGCGTCGGCGCGGTGCAGGCGCAACGCGTGCGAGGAGACCTCCATCGCGCAGGCCTCGTCGCCGGCCTCGAGCATCGCTCTGAAGTCGCGCTGGAGGTCGATCGCTTCCGGCGTGGTCCGCGCCGCATCCCGCGCCTTGCCGCCGATCACCGCCTTGACCGTGCCGAGCAGGGCACACGAGCGTCCCGCCCCCTCGAGCAGGGCCCGGACGAGGAAGGCGGTGGTCGTCTTACCGTTCGTACCGGTCACTCCTACGACCTCGAGCTGTGCCGTGGGGTCGCCGTGGAAGCGCGCGGCCGCGGGAGCCATGGCCGCGCGCACAGACGGCACAGGCACCTCGGGAACGCCCAGACCGAGCGGTCGCTCGACCACCAGCGCGGCCGCCCCGTGCGCGACGGCGTCGGGAGCGAAGCGGTGGCCGTCGGAGGAGAAGCCGGGGACGCAGAAGAAGAGCGATCCCGGCTCAACCTGGCGGTTGTCGTAGGCGAGCGAGCCGATCTCGACCCCGGCGGCGGGGGCCGGCGCGCCGTCCATCAGTTGCCCCAGCCGCATCGCCGGCGAGTCTAGGTCTGCGCCTAGACGCTCAACGCGGGTTGATGCCCATGTAGGGCAGCGCGAACCCGATGATCTTCTGGAACGCCGGAGCCGCGACAACACCGCCGAAGATCGCTCCCTTGGGCTCGTCGACCATCACGGCGACGAGCAGGCGCGGGTGCCGCGCCGGCGCGAAGCCGACGAAGGAGGCGACGTACTTCGAGTTCGAGTAGCCGCCGTTGACCGGATCGGGCTTGGAGGCGGTGCCCGTCTTCCCTGCGAGTGAGTAGCCGGGGATCGCCGCCTCGCTCGCGGTGCCTCCCGCCGCCAGCACGCCCTCGAGCATGCGGCGCACGCTCGCCGCGACTGGCTTGGAAAGCACGCGTCGCCCCGCCGGAGCCGGAACGGTCCGTTCGCCGATGGCGCGAACGACGTGCGGCGGACGCAGAATGCCTCCGTTGGCGATTGCGGAGTAGCCCGTGGCCATCTGCAAAGGCGTGACGGCCTGGCCCTGGCCGATCGGGAGGTTGCCCATCGAGGAGCCGGAGTACTGCTTCAGCGGCAGGACGATGCCCTGCTCCTCACCGGGCAGATCGGCCCCGGTGGTCTTTCCGAAGCCGAAGCGACGCACCCAGGAGTCAAAACGCCGTGCCCCCAGGCGCTGGCCGATCTTGACCGCGCCGACGTTGCTCGACTGGGCCAGGATCTGCGCCACAGTGAGGGTCTCCGGGCCGCGCGGCTCAGCGTCGTGGATCTGGCGGTCGGCGACCTGGAGGTTCACCGGCAGCTGGAACTGCGTGTGCGGGGTCACGGCGCGCTCCTGGAGCGCCCCCGCGACCGTGAACGCCTTGAAGGTCGATCCCGGCTCGTAGGTGAAGCCCACGGCTCGGTCCTGCCGCGCGTAGGCGGGCGCGCCGCCGACGTCGTTTGCGTCAACTCGCGGCCAGTTGGCCAGAGCGAGCACCTCCCCGTTGCGCGGATTCATGACCACGGCGGTGGCGCCCTTGGGCCGGTAGGTCTTCCCGACGCCGGCCAGCACCTGCTCGACCTCGTCCTGGAGCGGCGTGTCGATCGTCAGTTGCACGGTTTGGCCGGCCTGGGTCGGCGTGGTGTCGCGCATCGAGATCGGCTCCCCGAGCGCGTCGTTGACCTCGCGCCGCTGGCCGTCGGAGCCGCGCAACACTCCGTTGCGGGCGTACTCCACGCCGGAAAGCCCCTTGCCGTCGGTGCCGACGGTGCCGAGCAGCTGAGATCCGAGCCATCCGCGCGGATAGGCGCGCTGGGTGCGCGGGATGATCTGGATGCCGTCCTGCCGGAGCTTTGTCACGCGGTCGGCGCGCGCGGCGGGTACCTGCCGCGCCAGGTACTCGAACCCGCTACGGCGCTTTACGAGCTTCTCGAGCAGGACTGACTCGGGACGCTTGAGCAAAGGCGCCAAGGTATGCGCGAGCTTGCCCGGATCCTTGACGAGATAGGGGGTCACCGCGATGTCGGCGGCCTCCTGGGAGACCGCGAGCTCGACGCCGTGGCGGTCGACGATCGTGCCGCGCGGCGCGGGGATCGTCACCTCGGCGACCTGCTGAGTCGCGGCCGCCCGCTGGAGCGAGTGTGACCTGAGCGCCCCCAGGTAGGACGCCTTCACCAGTGCCACGCAGAGCAGTCCCGCAAAGGCGAAGAACAGCAGGCCGATGCGGCGCTCGATGAGCGGCATCTACCTCTGGCCGGCGAGAGCCGCCGGTGCGCCGGTGGCGGGGGTGCTCGTGCCGGTGGTGGGAGCCGTGGTCGTCGGGGCGGCCGCGGGGGGCGAAACGGATGTCGGGGTGCTCGTCGCCGCCGGTGTCACTGCCGCGGGCGCGGGCGCGGCGGTGGTGCTCGTCAGCGGCACCTTGGCGGCCACGGGCGGGGTTGCCGGCTCCGCGGTGGTGACCGGCATCACGGGGCGGGGATGAGCGAGCGCGCCGGCGGCGCGACCCGCGTTGCCCTGCCGCTGCGCTATGAAGCGAACCGACCCGGGGTTGGGCTGGATCAGGCCGGCGTGCGCAGCGGTGCGCTCGACGCGCTGCCCCTCGGCCAGGCGGGAGTCCTCGGCGCGCAGCAAGTCGTTCTGGCGCTGGAGCACCGAAGAGCGCTGCACGTTGTGGCCGATCCCCGCATTCAGCTTGAGCAGGGAGACCTGCATGGCGACGATGCCGATCAGCGCCATCCCAATGAGGACGATCCACGCGCGACCGCGGACCAGCCGGTCGAGCAGACGATGATCGGGGAGGGCACGGGCAGCGGCCGCGATACGAGGCCCGAGGGTGGGAGTCTCGACCACCAGGGGACGGCGCGAGCGGGCCGGAGCAGGCCCAGAGACGCGGCGGGGCGCGCGCGGCAGCGCGGCGGGGCGCGTCGCTGACGTGGCGGCGGCGGGCGGCGTCATTTGGCTACTCCTAGTTTGCGGGCGGCGCGCAGGCGCGCCGACTTCGATCGCGGGTTTCCGGCTACCTCTCCCGGGGTGGGCGCTACCGCCCGCCGCGAAAGCAGCTCGGCTTCCGGCTCTCGACCGCAGGCGCAGATTGGCAGTCCTGGCGGACATACACACCCGCGCGCGAGGTCGTGCAGGAAGTGCTTGACCCGGCGGTCTTCGCCCGAGTGGAAGGAGATCGCGGCGAGGCGCCCGCCGGTGAGGAGGAGGTTCCACGCCTCGGGCAGCGCGGCGTCGAGCTGGGCGAGCTCGTCGTTGACCGCGATGCGGATCGCCTGGAAGACGCGCTTGGCCGGATGGCTGGCCGCGAAGCGCGCGGGCGCAGGCACAGCGGCCTTGATGGTCTCGACCAGCTCGCCGGTCGTCTCGAACTCGACCCGCCGGCGGTCGCGGGCGATGGCACGGGCGATCTGCCCGGCAAATCGCTCCTCGCCGTAGATGCGGAACAGCCGCGCCAGGCGCCCCTCGTCCCACCCGTTGACGATCTCGCGCGCGGTGAGCTCCTGGTCTGGATCCATCCGCATGTCGAGGGGCGCGTCGTAGGAGTAGGAGAAGCCGCGCTCCCAGGCGTCGACCTGCATGGAGGACATGCCGAGATCGAGATAGACGAGGTCGGCCTTCAGCCCTTCGGCGGCCAGCTCGGCCAGGCCCTCGGCGAACGAAGCGCGCAGGAAGCGGGTCTGGCAGGAGACCTCGGCGGCGAGCTCGGCGAAGCGCTCCTCGGCCAGCGGATCCCGGTCGATGCCGACAAGGGTCCCCTCCGGTCCGATGCGCTCGGCGATCAGACGGGCGTGTCCCCCGCCCCCGACGGTGCAGTCGACGGCAAGCTCCCCCCGGCCGGGATCGAGCATCTCTACGAGCTCGCCCGCCAGGACCGGGACGTGCGTGTGAGTCATGTCAAGGAGTGTGGCCAAAGCGCGCAGTCAGTTCAGGGAGCTCGGCGAGCGTCCGTTCGTCCATGTCGCGGTAGGTCTGGCGATCCCAGATCTCCAGGCAGGTTCCGGCGCCGGCGACCACGACCTCGCGCTGAAGCGCAGCGCGCTCGAGAACCCGCGGTGTGATCATCACGCGGCCGGCTCCGTCGAGTTCCGTATCGAACGCGTTGCCCTCGATGAAGCGGTTGAGCTGGCGGTACTCGGGCGAGAGCGGGTGCAGGCCCCCAAGAGCGGAGGCGCCGTAGGCCTCGTAGTCCGCCGGGCGCCACAAAGCCGCGCCGCCGTCGAGCCCGAGGGCCAAGACCACTCCTTCGGCGAAGGAGGCGCGGAGCTTGGAGGGCACCGTGAGGCGGTTCTTCGCGTCGAGAGTGAGGTCGTAGGTGCCGCGAAAGGCCATCGGTCATAACGGTCGAAGTGCTTGGGACCGGGGTGGCTGGGTGGGAGGAGCCCTGCCACCCCGGTCCATGAGCTGGTCGGGAAAGTATCCCACTCTCTCCCACAACGCAACCCTTGATGCAAACTTTGTCCCACCCGACCTTGAACGATGCGCGCGGCCGGCCGTATTCCCGCCCTACCGGGTCCTGCGCCGTTCGACGTTCTGCAAGCCGGATTGCGCCGCAGGAAGCTGCACGAGAACGTGCACACTCCGGCGCGGTTCCGCCGGACCATGTGCATCGATGACGGCGCGCGATCAGAGAAGTGAACGCAGCAGCGCAGCGGCGACGAGCAGCATCACCGAGGGCACGAGCAGGAGCGCCACGACCAGCTGAATCTTTGGCGCCGCACGCGCTGCGTCCTCCCGCACGCGGCGCGCGTGCGCGGCGCGTGCCTCCCGCGCGAGTGCACCCAGCGCCTCTCCCGGCGGAGCGCCGTAGCGAGCGGCCCGTTCGAGCACGCCGATCAGCGCGGGCATCCCCGGAGCGGGACAGCGAGCGCGGAGCCCCTCGAGCACCCGTTCGCCGGCCAGGCCCAGCTCGAGCTCTCCCGCGGCGACGCGCAGCTCTCGGGCCAGTAGGCCCGGATCGTGCTGGGCGCATTCGCCTAGGCCGCGCCACAGCGGAAGGCCCGCTTCCAGTGCGACGCGCAGCAGATCGAGCAGGTCGGGGAGCTCGCGCTCCATCGTGCGCCCCCGCCTGCGCGCACGGCGGGCGAGCCAAAGGTCTGGGGCGAGGAATGCCGCGAGCGGGCAGATGACCCCCGCGAGCACGGGCAGACGGCCCGGCAGCGTGGCGGCCAGCGGCGCGCCGGCCACGAGCGCCAGGAGGGCGGCCGCTCCCTTGATGGCCATCACGTCCCCCAGGCCGAGCGACCGCGGCGCACCGGCCGCCGCGAGACGCGCGGCGAGATCGCCAGGCGCGGCCGGCACCCCCGCGCGGCGCCCGACGCGCACTAGAGCAGCCAGCAGAAGTGCCCCCGGGCGCGAGCGCGGGCGCCCGGACCGCGTCCCCGCGAGCTCCACAACGCCCCACGAGGCCAGTGCCGCGGAGGCGACCGCACAGAACATCGCGCGGCTCATCGCGCCACGCGGGCAAAGCGGCGGATGGCGAGCGCGGCGACGAGCTGGAGGAAGAACGCCGCTCCGGCGAGCGCGGCCGCAAGCGGGGCGCGCACGAGCGAGCCCAGATACCCGGGGCTCGCGAGCTCGGCCAGTGCCGCAGCACCGAGCGGCAGTCCGCATACGAGCAGGCCCGTGAAACGGGCCTGGGCCGTCGCAGCTCGGGCGTCGTGCTCGATGCGCAGAGCCTCTTCGTGGGCCGCCGCGATGCCGCGAAGCACGCGGACCAAGTCGCCGCCGGCATTGCGCTGCACCAGAACCGCCGCGACGATGATGCTCCACGCCCGCCCCGCGGCCCGCTGGCGCAGGCGGGCCAGCACCAGCTCCGTCTCTTCACCGGCCTCAAGGGCGCGGCGCGACGCTCGCAGCTCCCGGGCGGCGGGCCCCTCGAGAGTCGTCGCCGCCTCCCCGATCGCTCCGCGCACAGAGCGTCCCGCGGCGAAGGCATCGGCCAGAGCACGGGCGACGGCCGGCGCGGCGCGCTCGAGTTGCTCGGCGTGCCGGCGCCGGCGGGCTCGCACCAGCGCCGTCAGAGCCGAGGGAGCGGCCGCCGCGAGGGCCAGCCCGAGCCACGGGGAGAAGAAGAGCCAGCCGCCCACCAGAAGCGTCGCCACGCTCAACCTCACGAGCCGCCGGCGCTCTGGCGCGCTCGGCTCCCTCCCTTCTCTTCCGGCGCGCGCCACCGGAGCGAGCGCGCGCCTGATGGCCGTGACCGCACCCAGCGCTTCGACGGCGGCCAGCGCCTCCCAGGCCCCCGCGACGCCGGCAGCGGCAGCTCCGGCGGCCAGCAGCGGGCCGGCGCTCATGCCGACTCGAGCCTTGCCGCCAGCGAGGGAGCGAGCGGAGCGCGCCAGCGGGCGCGCCCGTCGCGCAGCGCGTAGACGTCGCGCGTCGCGGCGCCGCCGGCCACGCGGGTCACCTCGCTGACGCTCTTAACCACGCGCCGCCCATCGTGGTCGCGTGCGAGCTGAACCACCAGATCGACCGCCCCTGCCACCTGCTCGCGCACGGCCGCGTGAGGCAGAGCGACGTCGGCCATGAGCGCCAAGGTCTCGAGCCGCCGAAGCGCCTCCTCGGCAGATCCGGCATGGATCGTGCCAAGCGACCCGTCGTGGCCGCTACCCATCGCCATGACCATGTCGAGCGCCTCCGCGCCGCGAACCTCGCCCACAATGATGCGATCGGGCCGCATTCTCAGTGCGTTGCGCAGCAGAGCGCGGATCGTCACCTCGCCACGGCCTTCGAGGCTCGCGGGCCGGCTCTCGAGCCGCACCACGTGGGGCTGCGTGAGCCGCAGCTCGGCGGCATCCTCGACCGTGACCACCCGCTCGGCCGGATCCACGAAGCCCGCGAGCGTGCCGAGCAGCGTGGTCTTACCGGTACCGGTGCCGCCCGAGACGAGGAGGTTCAGCCGCGCGCGGACGCAGCTCGCGAGGAAGTCCCGGAGGCCCTCCGAGACCGTGCCGGCCGCAACGAGGTCGTCGGGAGTGAAGCCCCGGCGGCGAAACCGGCGGATGGTCAGGAGCGGACCGTCGAGCGCGAGCGGCGGGATGATCACGTTCACGCGCGAGCCGTCAAGGAGCCGCGCGTCGACCAGCGGCGTCGCTTCGTCGACGCGCCGGCCGAGCGGCGCCAGGATCCTCTCAATCGCGTGGCGCAATTCGCGCGTGGAGGCGAACATCACGGCAGTCGGCTCGATGCGCCCGGCGCGTTCCACCCACACCGCCCCGGGGCCGTTGACCATTATCTCGTCGACCGACGGGTCGGCCAACAGGGGCTCGAGCGGCCCCAGGCCAACTGCACGTTCGGCGACGCGGCGCGCGAGCTCTCCGCGTTCGTACTCGGTCAGGAGCGCGGCCTCCAGGCCGACGAGGCGGCCGATCCGCTCCTGGAGCCCCGAAGCGTCGGGGTCGCCGCTGCCCGCTTCGCGCACGAGCCGGTCGTGCAGCGACCCGGCCAGTTCGTCCAGCAGGTCAACGGAAGTGTTCACTCCCTGCCTAGGTCAGGAACGGTGCGTCCTCGCCCCCCTGGCGGGGGCCTCAAGTCAGGGCCGCGGCAGAGCAGCGGGAAGACGGTCTCGGTCCAGCCGGACTTGAACGGCTCCCACGAGCTCTCGGGGAGAGGGTGGTAGATCGAGCACGTTTGCGAGCTCGGGTCCGGGAGGCAAGGGTTGAAGGGCTGGACCCACATGCCGTTCGTCCGCTCACCGTTCATCTCGACCGCATCCGAGTAGCCGTCGTGGTCGGTGTCGTCCGCGCCGTCCTTGAGGCCGTCGCCGTCGGTGTCGGGGTTGAGCCAGTCGGGGCCGGCCCAAGGGCGCAGCGCGTACGGAAGCTCGTTCGCGTAGACCACGGTCCACCAGTTGGGCTGGCCGTAGCCGTGCACCTCGACCCAGTTGCCGAGCCCGTCGCCATCGACGTCCTTCTTGTCGTCGGTGACCGGCGTGCTCTGGCTGTGCTGCGTGCCGTCGGAGTAGAGAAGGTTCGTAAGGGTTGAGTGGTCGCCGTACTTCGCCCAGGCGTGGTACTCGTCGGCGAGGGTGAGCCCGTCGCCGTCGTAGTCGTTGTTGATGTCGGTCGGGTCGAGGGGGTTTGGGTAGGGCCGCGCGCCGGGATAGGGCAGCGAGCTGGTGTCGGCCGGAAGCACGTTGATCGGCTGGCGGTTCAGGTCAAGTGCCGAGCGGTACTCGTAGCCGTCGGGAATGCCGTCGCCGTCGGTGTCGGCTTGGCAGGGATCCGTATGGATCTGGCGCTCCAGGGAGTTCGGCAGGAGATCGGATCGCTGTCGCCGTTGTCGGCTGGGTTGCAGCGGCCGACCGGGGTGGGGCCGGTGCCCGGACCCGACTCGTTGTTCGTGATGACCGGCGAGAGTCGAGTCGAGGTGAAGTGCGCGCCAAAGCGGGTGCTCAGGACGTTCAGGCGAAAGCGGGTCGCGACCGGCGCGCCGCTGCGCAGGGTTAGGGAGGTGCGCAGCTTGCTCGGGATGGTCACTGAGCTTTTTCGGTGAAGCGTCTAGCCGAGGCCCTCCGTCTCCGTCAGGCCCGACCCGAGGCGGCGGCGATCCCCCGGTGCCCGCGGTAGCAGGCGTATCTCGCGAGCGAACGTCTGCGCTGCGGCCAGGAAGACGGCCTGGCGAGGGGTCACTCGCAGCGCGGTGGCCACCCGCGGGCCCCCGTCGCCTCCGCTTCCGCCACCGCCCCCTCCCCCCGCCTCGGCGGCGGCGGCGCCGCTCGCCGAGAGGACCTCGACGTCCTGCAGGGCGAGCACGGTCCGACCGGGTCGGCCGCCACTCCCGTCGCGGGTGACGAGCACGTCGACACGTGCGCCCGGCGTGACCAGCTCAGGCGCCGCGCGAGCGACGACGTCGGCTACCCGCTCACCCGAGCGCACCGGAGCGCCCGACGATGTCTCCGCGGCCGGGTCGCGGACGGACGCAGGAGTGAGGAACGCGCCGGGAGGCAGCTCGCCCGCGGCGCGGAGCCCGTCAAGCTCGGACGCGGCGCGGAACGTGCCCGGCGGTACGAAACGCTGTGGCACGAGCCGCACGGCCAGGCGGGCGGGATTGAGGGCTTTACCGGCGTTCACCGCGCCCCGTGTGACGACGACCGGTACCGGAGGACCGAGTCGCTCCTGCAGGGCGGCCTCGCGACCGGCCACGTCGGACGCGGCCAGTCCACCGAGCACCAGGGCGAGTCCGAGCAGCAAGACGGCCCTCCGGCGACGGCTCACGACAGGGCGCGAGCGGCTGGCAGATCAAGAGCCAGCCGCGCGCCCTGATGGCTCGGCGCCGATTGCAACCCGCCGCCGTGACGAGCCGCGATCTCAGCGGTGATGGCGAGCCCCCGCCCGCGCCGGCCCCGGCCACCGCGCGCGCGGCGCGTGAGTACGGCGACCGGCGCGGGCAGGCCAGGCCCGGCGTCGGAGACCTCGACGCGCACCCGCCCGCCGACACGCCGGCGCCGCAGCTCGACTGCTCCTCCCCCGTGCTCGATCGCGTTGGCGAGCAGGTTGCCGCAGGCTTGCGCCAGGCGGACGCGGTCACCGGGAACCATCGCGGGCGTGGCGTCGGCCGGCAGGAGAAGGTTCAGCTCGACGCCGCGGGCTTCGGCGACCGGACGCCATGCCTCGGCCGCCTCGGCCAGCACGTCGTCAAGCGAAACCGGCTCGAGCGTGTCGGCCGCCCGCGCACCCCGCCGGGCCGCGGAAAGGTCTTCGAGCGCCAGCCCGGCGCGACCCAGCTCAGCGTGCACGGCCGCGAGCCGCCGCCGGGCTACCTCGTCGCCACGATCGAGCAGATGCAGCCCAATCCGCACCGCAGTGAGCGGGCCGCGGACCTCGTGGCAGGCGCGCGCGACCAGCTCCATGCGTTGCGCGAAGCGTCGCTGCCACGCCAGCGCCAGGCCCAGGGCGCAGAGGGCGACGCTCCACCCAGCGACGGAGGCGAGTACGAGGCTCACGTGACCGGCGCCGCGTCCACGAGCCGATAGCCAACACCCCACACGTTCACGACGAATCGCTCACCCTGCTCGCCGAGCTTCTGGCGCAGGCGGCAGGCGTGCGAGTCGAGCGTGCGCGTGGTGCCCAGCGTGCGAAAGCCCCACACTCCGCGCAGGAGCTCTTCTTTGGTGAAGACGCGGGTCGGCTCGGCGGCGAGCGCGCGGAGGAGCGCGAACTCCTTCTGCGAGAGGTTGACGCGCTGCCCGTGCATGCGCACGTCGCGCGAAGAGGGGTCGAGTTCGAGGGGCCCTACCCGGAGCCGGCCCTGTCCGCGGCGCTGCTGGGCACGCCGCAGCAGTGCGACGATGCGCGAGCGCAGTTCGGGATAGGAAAACGGCTTGAGCACATAGTCGTCACAGCCGCGATCCCACCCGCGCAGGCGCTCGAGCTCGCCGTCGCGGCCTGAGACGATCATCATCGGCGTTGCCGGATCGACGCGGCCCGCGGTGCCGTCGGCCTCGCGCACGTGGCGCACGATCTCGAGCCCGTCACGGTCCGGCAGCCCGAGGTCGATCAGGGCGAGATCCGGGAACTTCGTCTCGAGTAGGCGCACGCCGTCGGCGGCGCAGTCAGCCACGAGCATCTCGTAGCCGTCGGCGGTGAGGTTGTCGGCCAGGAACGTGCGCGTGGCGGGGTCATCCTCAACGAGGAGGATCGTCGATCGTTCGTCGTTCATGACCTCCCTAGGGCGGCGAACGAACGAGTTCGCCCCCTCGGTTGCAAGTTGCCCTGCAAGCCTCCTGCGAGGGGAGGATTCGCGCCTATGATGCCGACGCCCCGGCCGGATGCCGCGGTTACCCCTTCTCGATGACCACACGCGGCAACTACCACTCCGGCGACGACTTCGTACTCGAGTACGGCGAGCTCCGGTTCACCTTCAACGAACGCGACTTCACCGAGCGCTGCGAGCAGGCCGCGCTGAAGCTCGGATTCGTCGACGGGCGCCTCGAGGGCTTCGAGGCCGAGGACCTCGTCAACTTGGTGGTCAACGGCGAGGTCTCCGACCCCGCTTCCGCGCTCGGCGAGCATGTCAACGAGTGCTGGCCCGAGCTCGTCGGGCCAGCTGAACGTTCACTCGTGCATTGGCTGAGGCGCCTGATCTTCCGAAGCGCCTGGCTCGACCAGCGGGTGAAGGAGGGCGAACTCGACATCGAGTTCGATCCCCACGAGCACTCCTTCTCCTACGTGCAGCCCGACCGCGGCGGCGAGCCGATAGAGCTCGCCCCCGAGCCGTCGTGGGGTCGCGTGGCGTACACGCCCCGGTAGGGCTTCTCGGTCCGCGCGGCTAGTTGTCGCGCGCGACTTCTCCGCGCCAGCCACCGGTCTCCGAACCGCGGCTCTCGATGAACTGCTTGAAGCGCTCGAGGTCGGCCTTCACGCGGCGCTCGGCAAAGCCCAGCGCGTCGCCGACCTTCTCAACCGCACCCTCGGGCTCGAGGTCCATCTGCAGCATCACGCGAGTCTTGTCCTCGCCGAGCTTGTGGAAGGTGACAACGCCGGCGTGCGGCGCACCTTCCGTGCTCTTCCAGGCCACGCGCTCCTCGGGCGACTGCTCGACGATGTCCGCCTTGAATGTGCGCTTGTGCCCGGCGACCTCGGCGGTCCACTCCGTTGTGGAGTCGTCGATCTGGCGGACCTGCTCGACGCCCTCCATGAACTCGGGGAACTCCTCGAACTGGGTCCACTGGTTGTAGACAGGACCGATCGGCACATTGACATCGATGGACTGCTGGATGTTGGACACGGAGATTCCTCTCGTCGGGCTGGCAGGTAAGGACGACACGGGTACGTGCCGCCGCCTGCCGGGGACCAACGAGACCGGTTGCGGACGCCGTCGAGTGTCGAAAAGCGGACGGCTATGTGTCCGGAATTCGACACTCGGCTGATCCGACCAGCGTTGACCGTCCTCGGCTCTGCGGCCGCCCTCCCGCCTAGTCCAGCGCCTGCGCCCGCGCCTTGGCGATCGCCTCGGCGCCCGCCTCGCCCACGAGCAGCTCGGCTCGCAACGTTCCGCTGGCCAGTAGGTCGAGCGCGGGGAATCGGTGCGTCGAGGTGAGCTCGACGTTCAGCGCGATGACCGTACTCTCACCGCCGATGGGCTCCTCGGCGGTAGCGATGATCGTCAGAGATCCGCCGTCGGGCACGTTACGCGCGGCCGCCATCGCCTTGCGCGCGGCCTGCGGCGGCACGTGAGCGAGCGTGTCGAGGAGCACGACAGCGTCGCCGCCACGGCTCACGACGCGCTTGGCCTGATCGACGGCCCGCTCGATCGCCTGCACCTGACTGTCGGGCGAAGCCGCGAACGTCAGCGACGCGGCCGGCTCGGGGGCACCGTCGGAAGCCCAGTCCGCCAGCTCCTCGGGGCGAACGCCGCTCAAGACGATCGAGAGCTCGATGCCCTCCTGCTTGGCGAGCGCCCGCGCGAGGCGGCGCAACGCCTCGGTCTTGCCGGCGCGGGTCGGTCCGACGACCAGCACACGCGAGCCCTTGCCGAACGGTGTCAGCCACTCGATGGCCTTCACGGTCGGATCCTCAGCGCCGAGGGCCAGTCGCTCCGTCGGGAACGTGGCGGGAAGGTCGTCGAAGCGCGAGCCCTCGCCGGATGACTGGTCGGCGGGCTTGCCGTTGACCGTGTCGACGCGCGCGAGCGACGGGTAGCGCTCGGAGCGGCGCGGCGGCCGCGTCGGGCCCGAGACCTCGTCGCCCGAGACGAGCTCGCAGCGGCGGATCTGGGCCGCCGAGATGTAGATGTCCTCATCGGAAGGGTCGGGCGGTGAGACGCGGACGAAGCCCGAGCCGTTGCCCAACACCTCGACGACGCCCTCGGCGCGCGCGCCTTCGGCTGGCGCATCATCGCTATCGGACTTCGGGGCGCTACCGCCGCGTCGGCCGCCGCGCGGCGCGGGACGATCCTCGCCGCCGTTCTCTGACGAACGCTCGCCCGAGCCTGAGCCGGATCGCGAGCGGCTCCGTCCGCCGCGGCGTCGCGGACGACGGGGCGCATCGTCATCGTCGTCATCGTCGCTGCCGGAGTCGGAATCGGCCTCGGACTCAGAAGCCTTCTCGAGCTTCTCCGGCGGCGGAGGCGGCGGGGGCGCCTCCTCGCCGAGGATGGCGGCGATCAGCTCTGCCTTGCGCAGGCGACGAAAGCCGTCGAGGCCTACTTCGGAGGCGATGAGATGAAGGTCGGCCAGCGGACTGGCTTCGAGCGCTTCGCGGTCGAGTACGGACATTGGGGTCCTCCCCTTGGGGGTTCTAGTTGGAAGGCGCCCGGCACGCGTTGGGTCAGCGGCCGGCAACCAGGGCCTCTATAGGTTCGAGGCGCCTGCGCGAAACCCTAGCGTGCGGCCTACGGGTTACGAGCGATGCGCACCACCGGCCGGTAGCGCGCGACGTTGCCCGCGCGGTCGACCACGGTCACGAGCAGCCGGTAACGGCCAGGCCGTCGGTATGAGTGAAAGGTGCTGCGGCGGATTTCGCGACGGCGAGAACCGTCGCCGAAGGAGACGACGATGCGCCCGACGCCTGAGGTGCGCCTGCCGCTGGTCCGGGGCGGGTCCGATGCCGCCACCTTTATTCGAAGTGAACGGCCTACACGCCGTAACCCGGTCACGCTGACCCGCGCTCGCGGCGCCCGCGTGTCCACCTTCACCGCGCGGCGAGACGCGTCTGTGCGCTGGCCCTGCGAGTCGACCGCCGTGACCTGCAGCCTGTGCTCCCCGTCGAAAAGGGGCGACGGCGGCCGGGCCTGCGGGCCGGCGACCGAGAACGGCGCGGCTCCGTCGATCGACACCTCGTACCCCACCGGCCCGAACGCGTCGAGCGCGGTGCGCCAAGTGAGGAGCGGCAGCGCACGGGGCTGGAAGCGGTCGGTCGAGGTCACCGAGAAAGGCCTCGGAGGCACGTCGTAGTAGGAGACCGCGACGCGGCGCGCCGCGGCTGGCGTGCCGAGACCCTGGACGAACCCGATGAGCAGATCACCAAATCGGTCGGCTGAAGCCTCGAGACCACGGTCCGCCTGAGCCGGGCCGGCTAGCGGATCGGAGAGCGTTTGCTCGGGCGCAAACCCAGAGCCGAGCAACTCACCCTTGCCAAAGAGCGTCGCTCGCCGTCCCCGGATCTGTGTGGGCGTGGCACCGTCGTCGTGCTGCCACGCGACAACCGCCTGGGTGCTCCCCGCGAGCGCGACCACCGGAAAGGCGGGGGTGCTGCTCTCAGTGGAGTCGAGCCTTGTCGACGGCACCCGGCGGCGCAGGAGCTGCGCGAAGACCTCGTGTGTGGACTGGCGGGTGTTGACCAGGAGGCCGAATCCGCTTCCGTCGGCGGCGAGCCGGGGGCGCTCGGCACCGTCGGCCTGGGGTGGCGAGCCGTCGGCAAGTATCGGCGCGTCGACGGCGGAGCCACGCAAGGCGCTGACGAGCACGCGAGAGCTCTTTCCCCCGCCGGCAGCCAAGAAGTCCTGCCGCCAGGCGACCTCTGCCGTGGAGTCGTCGTAGGGCGATGCCACCTCTGGCGAGTCGGCGCCCTGCGAAGGCTGGCCTTCGAGCGAAGGCAGATCCACCCGCGAGACGCTGATGCTGGGCTGCGTATCCCACACGCGGCGGGCGTAGATCTTGCCTTCTTCCCCCCACGCCACGACTGCCACGCCGCTGGCGGGCGCGACGACCCGCGGCCGGCCCGGTCCCTGGCCCGCGTCGTCTGACGGCTGGGCATCGAGCGGCGATGCGGCCAGCGCCCAGGAGCCGTCACGGTAACGGGCCACGCGCACGTCGGAGTTGCCGCCCGCCGTGGTCGCGAAGGTGAGATATCCCTTGTTGTTGATGCTCAGGCCGAGCGACGGGCCCGAGGTGACCTGGCCGGTGGAGAACGGAGCGGGCGTAGTCCACGCCGACGCGGCGCTCCGCCGAGTCGTCGTGATGAGCTTGCCGTTGTTGACGAAGGCGACGAGCACCAGGCCGCCGTCGCCTGCGGCCACCGCAGGCTGCGAGGAGGCGCCGGCGAGACCGGTGTCGAGCCGCTCGGGTGAGCTCCAGTTGCCTGCGATTAGACGCGAGGCGTACACGTGATCGACGCCGCCGGACTGCTTCACGTAGACGACCGCTCCCGAGCCATCACGCGACACGTCGAACCCGCCCAGGCGCTGGACCGCGCCGCTCTGGCCGTCGTCGACCGTCTTTCCGCGCACGAGCACCTCGGCGCTAGCGGGGGCGGCGCTCAAGAGCACGCAGAGCGCGCAGAGGGTGGCGAGGCGAGGTTTCACAGTTGGGCAGCGGACATGGCCCCCGAAGGCAGAGGCGCTCAGCCGTTTGAACAGCGGGCGGAGGAGAAAGTTACGGCGCGGCGCCGACGGCGATGCCCTCGGCCTCGGCCTCGGCGCGGAAGCGGTCGCCCTCGGCGGCCATGCGGGCATCGTCCCAGCCGAGCTCGCCGCCGAGCACCGCCGCAACACGCGCTACCGGCTCGCTCCCGGGTTGGCTCAGCTCGCCGCCCGCCAGGAGGCCGAGCCGCGTGCGGCGCAGCAGCACGTCTCCTACCGAACGGGCCTGCTCGTGACGGGCGGCGTGCACGGTCTCGGCCAGCAGATCGGGGAGACCCGGCACGATGGGCTGAGCGAGCTCGCCGCGCTCCGCCGCCAGACGCAGCACTTCGTGGGCGGTGTGGCCGTAACGGCCCGCGAGCGCAGCGTAGGACCCCTCCGGTACACCCTCCACCCCGGGCAGGGAGTCGGCGGCGATGCCCAGGCCGAGCGGCACCTCGTGCGTGCGACACGGAGCGTCGCGCCCCTCACGGTCGACCATGCGATCAACCGCGAGCTTGGCCATCCGCCGCCAGGTGGTGAGCTTGCCGCCGGTGATCGTGATGAGCCCGCTCGAGGTCTCGTACAGCTCGGCCTTGCGCGAGATGTCGACCGACTTCTTGGCGTCGGAGTGCGAGATGAGCGGGCGAACTCCCGCGTAGGCGCCCGTCAGATCCCCGCGCGTGAGCGACTTGCCGAAGAACTCGTTGACCGCTTCGATGAGGTAGTCGACGTCATCCCCCGCGGGTTTGATGTGGTCGAGATCGCCCTCGTAGTCGTTGTCGGTCGTGCCGATGAGGCTGCGCCCGAGCCACGGCAGGGCGAACACGGTGCGGCCGCCACCCGCGGGCACGATCGCGCCCGCCTTTAGAGGCAGATCGTCAGCCGAGAGCGTGACGTGCGTGCCGCGGCTTGGCCGAATTGTCGGTACCTCGGCCGCGTCGTGCAGCTCCTCGGGCCGGATCTGATCGGCCCAGACCCCCGTGGCGTTGATGACGTTCTGGCCGCGGATGACCCACTCGTCACCGCTGTCGGCCTCGCGCACCCGGACGGCGGTTGCGGTGCCCTCCTCGAGCAGCAGCTCCGTCACCTCGACGCCGTTGGCGCACACCGCTCCAAAGCGCTCGGCCTCGCCGAGGACGGTCAGCACGAGGCGCGAGTCGTCCGTCTGGCAGTCGTAGAAGAGGTAGCCGGAGGTCGGCTCGCGCTCGGCGAGCGCCGGCACCATCTCGAGCACTTCCTCGGCGGAGATCACGCGGTGGCGGGCGGGGCTCCAGGCTTCGAAGCCCTCCGTCTCGAACAGGTCCGCGTTGCGGCGGGCCTTGCGGCCGCGCAGGCCGGGCGAGGCCATGACGTCGTACATGTTCAGCCCGAGACCGAGGAGGCGGTCGGGCCGCGCGCCCTCGAAGGCCGGTACGACGAGCGGGAGCGGGCGCACCAGGTGGGGAGCGAGCCGCACCATCAGCTGGCGCTCGAGCAGGGCCTCCCTGACCAGCCCGAGATCGAAGTTCTGCAGGTAGCGCAGGCCGCCGTGCACGAGCTTGCTCGAGCGGCTCGACGTGCCCGCGGCGTAGTCGCTCTTCTCCACGAGGGCGACGCTGTAGCCGCGCGTGGCCGCGTCGAGCGCGACGCCGGCTCCCGTGATGCCACCGCCGATCAAAATCACATCGAAGGTGTCGTTGGCGAGGGCTTCGAGGGCCTGTGGGCGGGCGATCATGCTCGCCTGAAGCTTAGGCCCCGGCCAGCGCGGCCGGGATGCGTGCGAAGTCGGCGAAGAGCTCGTCGCGCCGTGCGCGGGCGTACAGGGCGACCGCCGGGTGAAAAAGCGGCAGGATCGCCCGGCCCGCCTCGTCGCGCAGCACGGTGCCGTGCACGTCGGAGATCTTGTGGCCGCTGACGAACCGCCCCATCGCGTGCCGGCCGAGCGGGATCAGCAGCTTGGGCGCGATGAGGGCGACCTGCTCCTCCAGCCACGGCCAGGAGTGAGCGACCTCGTCGGGCTTGGGGTCGCGGTTGCCGGGCGGGCGGGCCTTGAGGACGTTGGTAATGAAGACGTCCTCGCGCTGCAGCCCGATGGAGGCGAGCAGATCGCTCAGCAGCCTGCCCGCCGCGCCGATGAAGGGCCGGCCCTCGAGGTCCTCTCGTTTGCCGGGGGCCTCTCCGATGAACATCATCTCGGCGCTCGCGCTGCCCTCTCCGGGAACGGGGTGGGTGCACGTCTCGCACGGCTCGAACCCGCATCCGCGGTGGAGGCGGATCTCCTGGGCGAGCGCGTCGAGCCGGGTGGCGCCGCTCTTCACAGCAGCGTTCCCTGCGCGGGCGCGCGCACGGGTTCCGGGCCGGGGTCCTGGCCGAGAATCGCGCGCATGCGCCGCGCCGAGTTGGGCGCGTCGCTCGAGCGGTTGTTGTTGAACATCACGTGGGTGTCGGCGCCTTGCACGGCCAGCCCGCGGATGCGCCCGGCCAGCTCCTCGAGCTCGTCGTCGG
>JBBPXY010000021.1:0-19667 GCA_038200435.1 Solirubrobacterales bacterium | reverse complement strand
GTCGACGTGGTGCATCGGCGAGGCGTACGCGTAGCGGCTGGGGCACTGCTGCGGGCTGCATCCGAGGTAGTAAGCAGGCGTCGCCGAAGACCGGCTGCGGTAGCTCAAGTCCATCACCCCGGAGTAGGACACGGCGACCCTCAAGCGGTTGCCATGCCTCCAGCTTCCCTGGCCCATGGTGGCGAGGAGCGCGGCGAGGTTGCCTCCGGCAGAGCTGCCCAGGGCCCCGAGCCGGGTCGGGTCGACGTTCAACCCGTGCGCGTGGCGCCGGACCCAGCGCACGGCGCTGAGTGCGTCGAGGATCGTCGCCGGGAAAGGTGCGGGAGGTTCGAGGCGGTAGTTGACCGAGAGGGCGACGTAGCCGAGCCGGGCAAGGCGTCGGCCCTCGTCAGCGAGCTCAGCCTTGTCGCCGGAGTTCCAGCCGCCACCGTGGAACAGCAGGACCGCGGGGCGGGGGCCGTGGAAGCCGGCCGGCCGGTAGACGTCCAACCTGAGCGACCCGGCTGACGTGCGCTTGTAGGCGACGTCGCGATCGGCGTGTGCGGCGAGCGCGACCGCGCAGATCGCGCCCGCCAGCACGATCGCCGCGATCGACACCGCCAGGCGGGAGCCGTATGCCTTCATGCCCTCATAGCCCGAGCTCCTCGCGCACCAGCCGCGTCACCTCACCGCCGTCAGCGCGGCCCTGCGTCTGCTTCATCACGAACCCGATGATGGGGCCGATCGCCTTGGGGTTGCCACCGCGGATCTTCTCGGCGGCGTCGGCGTGGGCGGCGAGCGCCTCCTGCACGACGGGCCGCAGCTCGTCCGAGCCTCCGACCGCGCCGAGACCTTCGGCCTCGACGATCTGAGCCGGGTCGCCGCCCTCGGCGACGAGCTTGTCGAGCACTTGGCGAGCGGCACCCGAGTTGACCTTCTTGCCTGCGACCAGCGCGGCGAGCGCCGCCAGGGCGCGCGGCTCCACCTTGGACGTGGCCGGGTCGGCGTCGCCGATCCGGGCCACGAGATCGTCACCGAGCCAGTTGGCGAGCGACACAGGGTCGACCCCGTCGCCGAGTGCGGCCTCGTAGAACTGGGCGAGGTCAGCCCGGTGAGCGAGCTGGCGGGCGCGGTCGGGGCTCAGGCCGAGGTCGCGCTCGTAGCGCCCGGCGCGGGTCGCCGGCAGCTCGGGGAGCGCGTCGCGCGCGGCCGAGAGCATCTCCTCCGTGAGCACCACCGGCACCAGGTCGGGCTCGGGGAAGTACCGGTAGTCGTGCGCCTCCTCCTTGGAGCGCAGAGGGCTCAGCGCACCGCTCACCGGATCGAAATGCAACGTCTCCTGAACGATCGCTTCGCCGGCGCGGAGCAAGCCCTCCTGCCGTTCGATCTCCGCGCGCACGCCGCGCTCGAGGTAGCGGAAGGAGTTCATGTTCTTGAGCTCGGTCTTCACGCCGAGGGTCGCGCTGCCGGCCGGCCGGATCGAGACATTCGCGTCGCAGCGCAGCGACCCCTCGTCCATGTTCACGTCGGAGACGCCGAGCTGCCGCAGCGTCGTACGCAGCAGCCCGAGCCACTCGCGCGCCTGCTCGGCCGAGCGCACGTCGGGCTCGGTGACGATCTCCACAAGCGGAGTGCCGCCGCGGTTGAAGTCGACCACGCTCGAGTCCGAGCCGTGGATGCGCCCGCTCTCGCCAGCGTGCACGAGCTTGGCCGCGTCCTCCTCCATGTGCACCCGGTGGATGCGCACGTCGCCGAGGTGCCCCGGGCCGCACAGCGGCACGTCGTACTGGGAGACCTGGTAGCCCTTCGGCAGGTCGGGATAGAAGTAGTTCTTGCGATGGAAGATCGAGCGCGGCGCGAGCTCACAGCCCAGCGCCATGCCGATCATCAGGCCGAAGTGGACCGCCCGCGCGTTGACGACGGGCAGGGTCCCCGGAAGCCCAAGGCACACGGGACAGGTGTGCACGTTGGGCGCATCTCCGAAGGAGAGCTCACAGCCGCAGAACATCTTCGTTCGCGTGGAGAGCTGCACGTGGATCTCGAGCCCGATCACCGGCTCGTACTCGCGGGTCTCCGGAACTGTGGTGGTAAGCGTGCTCACCGGCGCGCCGCGCTCCCGTCGAACCCGATCGACTTCTCGAGTGCGTGTGCCACGTCGAGCAGCCGGTTCTCGCTGAAGGCCGGCCCCGCGATCTGGAAGCCTGTCGGTAGTCCGTCGCTCAGGCCGTTCGGGATCGAGATCGCCGGGATTCCCGCCAGCGACATCGGAACGGTGCAGAAGTCGTTGAGGTACATCGAGAGCGGATCACCGGTCTTCTCTCCCAGGCGGAAGGCGACCGTCGGGCTGGTCGGTGTGACGACGAAGTCGAAGCGCTCGAACGCCGCGGAGAAGTCCTCGGAGATCTTCGTCCTGACCTTCAGGGCCGTGCCGTAGTAGGCGTCGTAGTAGCCCGAGGACAGTGCGTAGGTACCGAGCATGATGCGGCGCTTGACCTCGTCGCCGAAGCCGGCGGCCCGGGTCGCGGTGTACATGCCCGCCAGCCCGTCGTCGCCCTCGACGCGGAGGCCGTAGCGCACGCCGTCGAAGCGCGCGAGGTTCGACGAGGCCTCGGCGGGGGCGATCAGGTAGTAAGCCGACAGCGCGTGCGGCGCGTGCGGCAGGCGGCATGGCTCGACGGTCGCCCCGAGCTCCTGCGCGCGCGCGAGGCTCTCGTGGAAGGAAGCCAGGACGCCCGGCTCGATCTCTCCTCCCTCCTCGCTGCGGGTGAGCTCCTCGGGCACGCCGAGGCGTATTCCGCGCAGGTCCTCGCGCTCAGGAAGGCGCACCCCCTCGGGGTACGCGAGCGAGGTCGAGTCGCACGGGTCCTGACCGACCATGTGGCGGAAGAGCAGCGCGGCGTCCCTTACGTCGCGGGTGAGCGGGCCGGCCTGGTCGAGCGAGGAGGCAAACGCGATCATCCCGTAGCGCGAGACCGAGCCGTAGGTCGGCTTCAGCCCGACGATGCCGCACAGCGAAGCCGGCTGCCGGATCGAGCCCCCCGTATCGGTGCCGAGCGCCCACGGCACGAGCCCGGCGGCGACGGCCGCGGCACTGCCGCCTGAGGAGCCCCCGGGGACCCGATCGCGGTCCCAGGGGTTGAGCACCGGACCGAACGCCGAGTTCTCGTTGGAGGACCCCATAGCGAACTCGTCCTGGTTGGTCTTGCCGAGGACCCTCGCGCCGGCCTCTTCGAGCTGCCGCACGACCGTGGCGGTGTACGGAGGCCGGTAGCCCTCGAGGATCTTCGATCCGGCCTGGCTCGGTATTCCCGTCGTACAGAAGAGGTCCTTGACACCTAGCGGCACGCCGGCGAGCGGACGTTCATGTGCGCCGTGGGAGGCCGGCGCCTCTTCGGCGACCCACGTGAACGCACCGAGATCGTCACGGGCCGCGCGATCGCGGTAGGCCTCGAACAGCTCTTCCGGGTCGACATCGCCGGCCTGCACCCCCGCGGCCGCAGCGGCGGCGCTGAGGTCGATCAGCTCGCTCACGCGCCTGGGCTCGGCACGCGGAAGCCCTCGTCCGCCGCGTCGGGCGCCGACGCCAGGGCAGCTTCGCGAGGAAGCGAGGCGCGCGGCTCGTCGGGCCGCAGCGCGTTGACCACGTCGACCACGTGGGATGTGGGCGGGACCCCCTCGAGGTCGAGCTCGGTGACCTTCTCGACGTGGTCGAGCACGGCCGAGAGCTCGCGCGTCATGCGCTCGATCTCCTCCTCGGTGAGCTCGAGTCGCGCCAGCCGAGCGACGTGCGTCACCTGTGCGCGGTCGATCACGCGGCGATCGTAGCGGCGCGGACTGGCCTCGTCAGGCGATCGGGGCCGGACGCTTGGGCACGGCGGCGGGCTCGGCGCGACCCTCGCGCGGCAGGCCCTCGTCGCGCAGGGCGGCCAGCGCGCTCACGACCAACCCGAGCGTGAGCGCCAGACCCACCCAGGCCCAGACCGCGGTGGAGACGTGATCGTGCCCGAGCCCGCCCGGTGTCCCGACGAGGAGCCTGACGATCAGGATCACTGCGACGACGATGCCCAGAAGAGACATGAGCACCCGTCCCGCTACCGACATCGCCACCGACGCGCGGCGAAGCGCGACCACCGCGAGCAGGAGCGCGCCTATGGCGAGCAGCGCGAGGAGCACATCGACGACTCCGAACGCCTGCCACGCGCTGACCGAGCGGGCGATCCCGCCCGGTACCACGGGAGGAACTCGTCGGCGAGCAGGAGGCCCCCGCAGACCGCGGCGACCGTCTCCCCGGGTGCGCCGCGGCGGGAGTGGCCGGGTGAGACGACCGGCAGCTCAGACTCCCTGTGCCGGGGGAGGCGGCGGGGACTCGGTGCTGCCTGAGCCGGGGGCTGGGTCCGCGGGAGGCGGCGTGGGCGCTACCGGTGGCGGGGGCGGAGGCGCCACGGGTGGCGGGGTCGGGGCGGGCGCGGTCGACGTCGTTGAAGACGAGGGCACCCCCGTGCCTGCAGACGGCCCCGACGACGCCGGGCCGTTCCCACCGCGGGCCGACACGGCCGCGTTGGCCTGGGCCTTCGCGTCTTCGAGCGTAGTGCCCTCCTCGCGCATCAACTGGTAGCCGCCGACGAGCACGCCGATAGCCGCCAGCAGGCCGATGAAGATGCCGTACTGCAAGCTGAGGTGGTCGGCGGGATGCACGAGCAGGCGGAAGAGGATCAGGATCACGGCCAGCGCACCCAGGGCCGCGGTCACGACGCTCGGCGCGATCGGTAGCGCCACCTTCTGTCCGAGCGCCTTCATCATCGCGAGGCCCATCGCCACGACAGAGACGAGGAACAAGACGATCGCGATCAGGCTGAACGCGTCCCAGGCGCTGAAGTTGGCACTTACGCCGGCTCCCAGGAACTTGATGCTGATCCCGTACCACGACAGGAACAGCGACACGAACAGCACGAATCCACTCACGCCGGCGATCAGCTCGCCGAACCTCAGCCTGCGGTGATCAAAGTTCATCCTGCTCCTCTCGTAGCTCCTCGGCTCTGCTGAGTCGAACCGTACTCCTTAGTCCGGCGTGCAGGTGAAAAGTCCGCGCGCCGCCGTCACCGTGTTGCGCAGCAGCATCGCGATCGTCATCGGTCCCACTCCACCGGGCACCGGGGTGATCACGCTCGCTCGCTCGCTCGCCGCCTCGAAGTCGACGTCGCCGACCAGCCCCTCGTCGAGCCGGTGCATGCCGACGTCGATGACCGCCGCGCCGGGCTTGACCCAATCGCCCTTGACCAGCCGCGGCACCCCGGCCGCGGCGATCAGGACGTCGGCGCGGCGACAGACGTCCGCCAGGTTGCGCGTACGGGAATGGCATGTAGTGACAGTCGCGTTCCGGGCCAAAAGCAAGGCGGCGATCGGCTTGCCGACGAGGTCGGAGCGGCCGACCACGACCGCGTCCGCCCCCTCGAGCTCCACGTCGTAGCGATCGAGCAGTTCGATCACCCCGGAAGGTGTGCACGAGCGCAGTCCCGGCCTCCCCTGCGCGAGCCGCCCGGCGCTGACCGGCGTCAGCCCGTCGACATCCTTGTCGGGGTCGACCAGCCCAGTGAGCGCGGACCCGTCGAGCGGCTCCGGAACTGGCAGTTGGAGGAGGATCCCGCTGACCGCCCTGTCGGTATTCAGCCGGGCGATGAGCCGGGCGGTGTCATCGTGGGAGGTGTCGGCCGGCAGGGCGTGATGGAACGAGTCAATCCCGACCTCCGCGCATGCACGTATCTTGCCGCCGATGTAGACGGCCGAAGCGGGATCGTCGCCAACCAGCACGGTTGCGAGCCCGGGGGCGCGGCCGTGCTCGGCGACGAAGGTTCGTACATCCTCGGCTACCTCCGCGCGCACCTCGGCGGCGATGGCTTTCCCGTCGATGATCTGGGCCGTACCCGTGCTCATGCGTGAGAAAGAGGCGCGAGGTCGGCGACGAACTTGCGGTCGCCGTGGTCGCGGAAGTGCAGGACGACTATGCCTCCAGGCTCAACCGAGATGACCTTGCCCACACCGAAGGCGGCATGGCGCACGTCGTCACCCAGGCGGTAGGCCACCGGCGCGGCCTTCTCGTCGTCGTCGCCCCAGACCATCGCGGGCGGCCGCGCACCTCGGCCCAAACCACGCTCCTCGCGGTCGGTGAGCGCGGGCGGCACCTCGTCGAGAAAGCGGCTGCGAGCGCCGTACGAGCGTGCGCCGAACACGTTGCGCGTGCGCGCGTAGGTCATGTACAGCTCGCGCTCGGCGCGCGTGATGCCGACGTAGCAGAGCCGTCGCTCCTCCTCGAGACCGCCCTCGTCGAGGGCGCGCGAGTGCGGGAAGATCCCCTCCTCGCAGCCGATCATGAAAACGATCGGGAACTCGAGGCCCTTGGCGTTGTGGAGCGTCATCAGCGTGACGAGGCCCTCGTCGTCCTTGAGACCGTCGATGTCGGACTTGAGCGCGACCTGCTGGAGGTAGTCGGCGAGGGACGGATCCTCCGCGGTCCCGTCGTACTCGCGGGCGCCCTCGACCAGCGCATGCAGGTTCTCGGTGCGGCCCTGAGCCTCGATCGTGCGCTCGGCTTCGAGCGCTTCGAGATAGCCCGTCTCGGCCAGCAGCTCCTCGAGCAGCTCGGCTATCGGCGGGTTGGACGCGGCACGCTCGCGCAGCACCTGCATCGTGCCCATGAAGCGGCTGAGCGACTTGACCGCGGCCGCGCCGAGCGACGGAATCGTCTCCGGCTCGGCGGCGGCCTCCCACACCGTCGTCCCCATGGTGTTCGCCCACGCGATCACGCGGGAGAGCGACGTCTGCCCGATGCCGCGCTTGGGCGAGTTGGCTACCCGCGTGAAGGCGCCGGTGTCCTGCGGGTTCACCAGCGCGGTCAGATACGCGATCGCGTCGCGGATCTCGGCGCGCTCGTAGAACTTCGTGCCGCCGACGACCTGGTAGCCGATCTGAGCGCGCACGAGCGTGTCCTCGAGCACCCGCGACTGCGCGTTCGTGCGATAGAAGACGGCGATCTCCGCGCGCGAGACTCCCTCGTCGACGATCCGCTCGATCTCACCCGCCACGAACCGCGCCTCGGAGTGCTCGTCGTCGAGCTCGCGGATCTTGATCGAGTCGCCCTGACCAAGCTCGGTCCACAGCGACTTGCTCTTGCGCCCCCGGTTGTTGGCCACGACGCCGTTGGCCGCGGAGAGGATGGTCTGCGTCGAGCGGTAGTTCTGCTCGAGCTTGACGACGTGGGCGTCCGGGCGGTCGTCTTCGAAATTTAAGATGTTCGTGACGTCGGCTCCGCGGAAGCCGTAGACGGAATTGTGGGTTACCAGGCCGTTGGCGACGAAGTTGTGGGTGCCGGCCACGTCTATGTCGTAGACGGGCCGGTCGATGAGGACCTCCTCGACCGTGCGGACTAGGTCGTACCCCCCGTCGGCATCGAACATGGCCATCCCGGGTCGTACCGACGCGGCGCTCGTGAACGGCAGCGAGTTCCCCTGAGGCCCTCCGGGCGATTGGGTACCGAGGCGAGCCGTGTAGCACACGGTGACGTCGAGCACCGAGCTGATCTGCTCCACGGTGCGCGCAAGGTCTCGCATGCTCTGAGTCGCCGTCTCGAACCGCCATCCGTGAGATCCGCGCCGCGCCGGACGCACCGAAAGGCCAATCCGCTCGAGTGCCTCTCTTCCGCCCTCGTCGTAGCCGAACAGCGCCATGCGGTGCAGTGACTTCGTGCCGCGACGGTCGCCACACAAGCTCACCGCGAGCCGGCGGCGACGTACAAGGTCGCGGCCGTCTCGCCCCGTGTAGGTCTGTGGGCTGCAATGCGGTTTTTGGAACCGAAGTCCCTGGTCAACGAGAAGCTGATGGCCGGTGCTCTCCGTATCGAGCTCCTCGAACAGCTCATCGATCAGATCCTGGCGGCCGACGAGGCCCGCCTCCAAGCCACCGACGCTGCGTCTGGCCTTGAACGGCACCGTCGGCAACGAGTAGCGCGCCGCCAGCAGCGACTCCGCGAACCGAGCCTCGCTCTCGGTGCCGTGCACCGAAATGACCCACGCCGCGTCTGCCGCCTCCGCGCGCGCCCGCTGAGCGACGCCAACGACGGGCTTTACCTGACTCGCCGTGTAGGTACGGCTGGTGCCAACACGAAAGCCGACATCTCGCTTCCACATCAGGTATGTCATGTGGAGCTGTGGAGTTGTCCCGAGCTTGTATCCCGCAAAATGCACGTGCTCGGGCGTGCTGATCAGCTTCCTGCCGCTCTCCATCGTGATCTCGATTGCCTCTTCCTTGAAAGCACGGTGCTTCGCGGTCACCGGCGCGGGCCGAAAGTCGCCGCTCCCGTAACACGACAGAACCTCGTCCCCCTCTGTGATCTCCTCAATGGGACGGAGCGATCCGTCGCCCATGGTGACCTGCGTGCCTTCGACGAGACACTGGTCGTCATCCCCCACGACGAGCAGGTTCCCCTCCTTCCCCGCCAGCAGCTGCAGCCACCGGTACTGCGCGGCGTTCGTGTCCTGGTACTCATCGACGAGCACCCAGCGGAAGGCGTTCGAGTAGCGCTCGCGCACCTCGGGGAAGAGCTCGAGCACGTTCACCGCGCGGACGAGCAGATCGTCGAAGTCCATCGCGTTCATGCGGTGCAGTTCGGACTCGTACAGGCGGTAGACGTCGGCGACCGTCTGCTCGAAGAACGATCCGACGAGCTTCCCGTAGGCGTCCGCGTCGCGCAGCTTGTTCTTGGCGTCGGATATCTGCGAGTGGATCGCGGCGGGCGTGAACCGCTTGGGGTCGATGCCGAGATCGTCGATGCAGCGCTTCGTGAGCCGGCGCGCGTCGGCCTGGTCGTAGATCGTGAAAGAGCGCGTGTAGCCCAGCCGGTGAGCCTCGGCTCGGAGCATCCGGGCGCAGGCCGAGTGGAAGGTCATCACCCACATCGCACGGGTTCGCGCGCCCACGAGCATCTCGACGCGGTCGCGCATCTCCTGTGCGGCCTTGTTCGTGAAGGTGATCGCGAGGATCTCACTCGGCTCGGCCGCGCCCGTCCCGATGAGGTAGGCGATGCGGTGCGTGAGCACGCGGGTCTTGCCCGACCCTGCTCCGGCGAGGATGAGGAGCGGCCCCTCGCCGTGCGTGACCGCCTCACGCTGTGGCTGGTTCAACCCTTGAAGCAGGGCGTCCAGACGGTCGGCGGAAGGGGCTTCGGGCACGGCCCGATCACGTTACCGAGGCGGGCGGCGGTCGCCGGCGGATGCGGCGCGGCTCAGTAAGGCCGGCTCGGGTAGGTCGGCCCCAGGCGCTCGTTGGCGCGCGACGCGAGGCCGAGCGCGAGATCGGGGTCGAAGGTCCCCGTGCCCAGGCGGCTCACTCCGCACTTGCCACCCGAGCGGCCGATGTTGCCAATCCATACGAAGGCATCGACGCGCGGATCTCCCGTCGCGGTGGTGGGGCGCGGGCCCAAAGCACGTCCGGCCGGGTTGCACAGCACCTCGTTGCCGCTGCGCACGCGGCTGGCCGGGCGCAAGGGCCCGTTGCCGTTCACCGCGGTGTTGACGGCGAAGTGCGTGCCGCCCAAGCCGCGAGAGACGCGGCGGCCGAAGGCCATCTCGGAGCTCGTCCAGCTGAAGTGGGTCGAGTTGAGGAAGAAGCCGTGGATGTAGCGCACCCCGGCGCTCCGCAGGAGCTGCACGGTGCGTCCGGCCGGGACTGCGTCCGACGCCCCGGCGTCCATGTAGGCCACGACGTGCGGGAGGGCCGCAAGCCGCTGAGCGGCGTAGCGCATCTCGCCCATCCGGACCGTCAACCCGCCGTGGCTGAGGCAGGGAGTGGTAATGAGCGCATCCTGTTCGAGGAAGACGACGGCCGGACGACGGCCGATGCCCGCGACGAAGCGATTGATCCAGGCACGGTAGGAGGCGGCATCGGCGCTCGAGTCAGAGTGTCCCCCGCAGCGCACGTGGTTCAGCCGGTAGATCGAGAGCTGAGGCACCTGCGAGGGTGCGTTCTGCTCCGCACGCTGAAGGAGACGCCGAACGCCGTCCTCGAGCTTCCAGCCTGACCCGCTGAAGCCACCGAAGCGCTTGGTTTCCGGTTGGCTGGCCACCTTCATCATGAGGTCGATCTTGTGCTGGGCGTCGGGCCCGATTCGCGGCTTCTGGACCGAGACCAGCCCCGAGAATCCGTCCCAGGAGAGCTGATCGCCGAAGACCGACGAGGCGCGCGGGTTGGAGTAGCCGAGCCATTGCGCGATCTGCCCGGCGGCCAGGCCCCATCGCGGCCCTTCGCGCCAGATCTTCACGCCGGCCACCGGGTTGGCGGCCGAGGTGCCGCCCCACGGCGCCAACGGTGTTGCGTTGCGGGCAGACGCAGCCGAGGCCCCCAGGGTGCAGAGCAGGCAGAGCGCCGCCAGAGCGGCGAGAGCGGCGGAGCGGGTGGCGCGCAGGGGAGCGGG
This sequence comes from Solirubrobacterales bacterium, assembly GCA_038200435.1. Classification (GTDB taxonomy): domain Bacteria; phylum Actinomycetota; class Thermoleophilia; order Solirubrobacterales; family Solirubrobacteraceae; genus JBBPXY01. The sequence continues at coordinate 9,226 of JBBPXY010000021.1, read as the reverse complement.
GGTCATGTGTCAGAAGATCCGATCGGCGGTCGAAGGTCACGGAGCGGTTTCGCCCAGGCACGACTCACAACACGAGCCGCTGCGGAAGTGATCGGTTCTTTTGACCCAATGCTTTATGTCGCGCCCATTACGCTCGACCGATGGTGCTGGTCGACTCCGTGCGGGCCGCATGCGCAGAGGTCGCCGCGGCCTCGTACCAGGTGCGGATCGACGATGCCGCGCTGACGTCCTATGCCGCTGCTCTGCCGGTCCCCGGCGGCGCGGGCGCCGGAGCGCCGCGCGCCGCCGAGCCCACCGAGCGGGCCGCTCTGATCCTGTGTCTCGACGCCATCAACTTCGGGTCCGGTTGGTTCCCGACGCTGCGCAAGCGGCCGGGCAAGTCGGGCTACGGCACGGTGGCGGCCGGGTTACACGATCGAATGGAACGCGACGGCGTATGGCCGCCCGGCAGGCTTGCCGAGATCGGCGCGACGGAGGTAGCGGAGATGCTCGGCCAGCAGCCAGATCACGAGCTCATGGCCCTGTACGCCGCCGCGCTACGAGAGGCGGGTCAGCGGATCACGGCCGACTTCGCCGGCGACTGGCTGGGCGTCGTGCGCGCGGCGGAGGGATCGGCCGTCGCCCTGGTCGAGTACATGGCGACGTGGCCCGGGTGGCGCGACGTCTCCATCTACCGCGGCCTCGAGGTGCCCTTCTTCAAGCGTGCGCAGATCCTCGCGGCTGATCTGGCCCGCGCCGGCGTCGCCGACTTCCCCGATCTCCGCCGGTTGACGATGTTCGCCGACAACCTCGTTCCGCACGTGTTGAGGCGCGACGGCGTGCTGCGGTTTGCCCCGTCTCTCATCGAGCGGATCGAAGCCGGGGAGCTGCTCGAGCACGGATCGACCGAGGAGGTCGAGATTCGCGCGTGCGCGCTGCACGCTGTCGAGCAGATCATCGAGCGACGCCCCGATCTTGCGGCCTATCGGGTCGACGAGTTGCTGTGGACCCGCGGAGGCGAGCCTCGCTACAAGGCTTCGCCGCGACACCGCGCGCGGTGCACTGCCTACTAGCCCCCGGCGGGGTTGGGGCCGCGGACCGGCCGTAGCGGCGTGACCTTGGCCGGCGGAGGCTCGACCTCGTCTCCCACCGCGTCGGCCAGCGCGCGCTCCAGGGCGTCTATTCGGCTCGCGAGGCCCTGGAGAGCGTCGGCGATCGGGTCAGGCAGGTGCACCCAATCGGCGTCCGGGCCCTCGATTCGCCGCCCGTCGACACGCACGGGATGGCCGGGGTTGCCCACGACCGTCGACATCGGAGGGACGTCGTGGATCACCACCGTGTTCGCGCCGATCTTCGATCCGTGGCCGATGCGGATCGGCCCGAGCAGCTTCGCCCCCGAACCGATCGTGACGTTCTCCTCCACGGTCGGGTGGCGCTTGCCCGTGGCGAAGCCGGTACCGCCGAGCGTCACGCCCTGGTAGAGCGTCACGTTGTCTCCGATCTCGGCGGTCTCCCCGACGACGACTCCCATCCCGTGATCGATGAAGAAGTGGCGGCCGATCTGCGCAGCCGGATGGATCTCGATACCGGTCAGGGTGCGCGCAGAGTTCGCGATCGCCCGCGGGAGAATCGGGATGCCGGCCTCGTCGAGGGCATGGGCCAGACGGTGCGAGAGCAGTGCATGCACCCCGGGCCAGCTGGCGAGGATCTCCCCGGCCCCCACCCCACGCGCGGCCGGGTCACGGTCGTGCGCGGCGGCAACGTCGCGGCGAATCTCCCCGATCACGCGGGCTGCGGTTCCCAGGCCGAACATGGCTCAGGCGAAGCTTAGGGTGCCGGCGGGCTGAAGGCTAAGGCGCGAAGAACGGCATCGAGACGTAGCGCTCGCCCGAGTCGGGCAGCACCGTCGCGATCCGCTGCCCGCGTGACTCGGGGCGGCGCGCGACCTCCATCGCCGCCCAGACGGCGGCACCGCACGAGATTCCCGCGAGGATGCCCTCGCGCCGCGCGAGCAACTGCGCGGTCGCGATCGCCTCGTCGTCGCCGACGGAGATCACCTCGTCGAGCACGCCGCGATCGAGCACTGGGGGCACGAAGCCGGCGCCGATGCCCTGAATCTTGTGCGGTCCGGGGCGCCCCCCGGCGAGAACGGGCGAGCTCGTGGGCTCGGCGGCGACGATGCGACACGACGGGTTGTGCGCCTTCAGCGCCTGACCGGCTCCCGTGATCGTTCCCCCCGTGCCCACGCCGGCGACGAACACGTCGATGCGGCCTTCGAGAGCTTCGAGCAGCTCGGGTCCCGTGGTGAGCCGGTGCACCTCGGGGTTGGCGGGGTTGGCGAACTGATCGGGCAGGAAGACGTCGTCGTGCGTGGCCATCGCCCGGGCGGCCTCCATCGCCTCGTTCATCCCGCCGAGTGACTCGATCACCTCCACGCGAGCGCCGTAGAGCCGCAGTAGCCCCTCGCGCTCGCGGCTCATACCCTGCGGCAGAGTCAAGACGAGCTCATAGCCCTTGGCCGCGCAGACGAAGGCGAGCGCGATTCCGGTATTGCCGCTCGTGGCCTCGACGATCGTGGTACGGCCGGGCTCGATGCGCCCTGCACTCTCCGCCGCCTCGATCATCGCCACGCCGATGCGGTCCTTGACGCTGCCGCCCGGGTTGAACGACTCGAGCTTGCCGAACAGTTCGGCGTCGACACCGTCCGGCAGCATGCGCGTGAGCTGCACCATCGGGGTGCGCCCTACATGTTCAGCAATGTTGATCGGGATTTGGGACATCCGTAGCCGATCAGGCTAGACGGAGTGCTCCCAGGTTCGCTCAGGCGAAGGGCTTGACGGTCATAACGAAGACCGTGAACACGATGAGGACGAGGGTGACCGTCGTCCACAGGCGTGTCGTCTTCAAGGCTGCGGCGTAGCCGGGCTCGTCGCCTTTCTCGGCAGTGGCCGCGAGACTCTCCTCGCCGCGCCGCAGCACGGTGGCTCCGAGGCCGGCGATCACGAAGAGCATCACGAAGGAGATCCCCACCCAGGGCTTGCTCCACTGATGGCGGTCGGTGGCCAGGTAGATACCGGCGAGAAGGATCAGGCCGATGACCGGGCCCGTCACGCGCTTGGAGAAGGCGATCTGCAAGCGGTGAAAGCCCGCCCGCTGGCCCAGCGGGCTGCGGGCGTTCACGGCGAGGAACACGGGATAGGCGAAGAGCGCGCCGAACGCGGTGATCACAGCGGTGACGTGCACCCACAGCACCAGGTCGTAGAAAGCGACGGCGAGCATCCGCGGGAAGCCTAGGACATCAGTCGTCCACGAGACCTGTAGCGACCCTTACCTCAGGCCGACCTGTCTCATTCCCCCAAACCGACGTGCGGATGATCCCCGCCAGCCAAACCCCGCACGCCGCGATCGTCGAACAACGCCTCGCCCTCCCCGACAAACGTGGCCGTCACGGAGAAGGGCCTTGATCGCTACTCGCGCCATGGGGTGCCGAGCAGCTGTAACAGCCGGGGTCCGCGGGGGTAGCGGAGGTGTGGTGGGGGTTGTGATCATCTTGGGCGAGGCACTTGTGGTTGTGGGCCTAGGCCTGTACGTCTCAATGCGCGTTTCCCGCCGTTTTCCGACCACGTCGTACTTCCCGTCAGCAGCTGTCGTCGGAGCCGGTGTCTGGATCGTGGTCGCGGGCATCCAGGCACTCTCGGATTAGATAACCCTCCTCGTTCATCGAGGCCAGCCCGAGGAGTTGCCGCAGATGCTCCAGAGGCAACCCGGCGCGCACCCATGTGACAGCGCCCGTGTCGCGCAGGCGCTTCAACGTCCAGCCGTCCCCCCCACTTAGGTCAACGTGCCGACCGGACTGCACCAGATTGTGCGGTCAACAAACCGGGCAGGCGTTCCTCGGGTTCTGCGAACGCGTCGGACTCGCGCCCGAGCCGTTCCAGAAACTGGAGTGCCCCCATCGACCCCATCATCGCCCTCGCGAGGGCCGTCGACCGCGCGAACACAAACCCGCCGAAGTCGAACTACTCGGCTGGGTCTGAAGGGGCAAGGCATCGGTGTCCGCGGGCCACGCATCCTGGGATACTGGCGGCCGGTGTTGAGTTCCCTGGGCGTGGAATAGGCTGGGCGATGGGCTTTTGGCGGCGCGACGACCGGGCGAGGCCCGAGGGGATGTCAGACAAGCAGCGGCTGGAGCAGCTTCTCTACTGGCTAGCCGACGACATCGCCGACGAAATGGGCGACGACGCAGTTGGCCTTCGCTGGTCGCGCCGGGTGCGCGGGTGCGCCGATTGGGTTCGTGCCGGTAGCGCTGAGGGTCTCCGCAACTTCTTCATCGTATTCAAGCCTGACCCCCGGAACCACATTAACGAGCACAGCTTCGCCCAATCGAGAACTGCCAGCGAGGCGGCGAGGCTCGCGAGCGAGCTGCCCTACGAGCACGACCGCGAGGAGGATCGCCTACGTGCGGCCGAGCGCGGCGCCCGGTCATCCCCCGCGTAACGAGACACCGGATAGCTACCCGGCGGCTAGGGAGAGCGAGCTAAGTCGTTCCGCGAAAGTCCGCAGCGCAAAGCGGCGGGACCGACGCTCGGCGTTTTTGCGCAGCGCGCTGGGACGGTGTTCGGGCTGCTCTAAGACAAAATGCGAGGGGGCCTACGCGGCCCGGGGTACCGCGGAGTCTGAGCGGAGGAGCTGGCCCTGCTCGTCGATGTGCAGACGCTCGTCGTGTGGGAAGTAGGCCACGGGACGGCCGCTGCCGAGGTCGAGCGCTTGGCCGGCGTCGAGCTGCGTCTCGCGGGTGGTGCCGTCGGCTTCGACGGAGCGCAGCGCGTACGTGGTGTCGTCGTGCCGGTCGGCTGGGAGGTCGTGTCTCATGCCCTGAAGTGTCGCGCTGGTGCAATCCACCGCCCCGCGGGCGGTTGAGAGCGGTTCCCCTGCGGTCCAATACCAGTGATTAGCAGGGTATTCCCAATACGGGCGGGGCGCTTGTTAGATGTGGTACATGGGCGCGGCAGCGGCCTGCGCCTCGCCTTCGATGACTTGCGCCAGAGTGGCCTTGCCGAGCACCGTTCGCGCGGCGCCCGCCGCCTCCTCGAAGATCCCCTGTGCGTCGGCGCCCACGGGCCCGTCGAGAAGCTCGACCACCTCGAGCACCGTCAGCTGTGCCGGGTCGCGGGCGTAGGTGTAGCCGCCCTTGACCCCGCGCTGGGAGCGCAGCACTCCGGCTCGGCGCAACGTCGCGAAGAGCTGCTCGAGGAACTGCACCGGGATCTCCCGCCGGCGTGCGAGCTCGCCGATCGGGACCGGGTGGCCGTCGACGGTGCCGCCGAGGCGGCCGAGCTCGGCCAGCGCCCTGACGGCGTAGGGAGATTTCGTGGTGATCGAGATCATGCGCTGCTCCTACCATGGCCGATCGTATGGCACGCGTCGAGAAGCTCGGTCCGCCGCTGGCCCTCATGGGCCTCATCTACTTCCTCTCGGCCCAGCCCGATCTGAGCTCAGGCCTGGGGACTATCGACTTCGTCGGCCGCAAGATCGTGCACGCGACGGAGTATGGAGTGCTGTGGCTGCTGTGGGTGCGGGCCCTCGGGTACCGGAGGGCCGCGGTGGCCGCGGCGATCTGCGTGCTCTACGCGGGCACCGACGAGTTCCACCAGACCTTCGTACACGGCCGCCACGGGACGCCGGTTGACGTCCTGATCGATTCGACGGGAGTTGCGATCGCCTGGGCTCTGGTGAGAACGCGGCGGCGGCGGCGAGCCGCGCGCCCGGCCTGAAGGGGTCTAGCGCTTAGAGCCAGCCGCGCTCGGTGGCCATCAAGACGGCCTGAGCGCGATCGACGGCGCCGAGCTTGCCGTAGATGTTGTGCAGGTGCGTGCGCACCGTGCTCGTGGAGAGGTCGAGCTCGAGGGCGATCTGCTTGTAGACCTTGCCCTCGGCGAGGCGCGCGAGCACTTCGCTCTCGCGCGAGGAGAGCGGGCTCGGATCCACCTGACGAGCGCGGCCGGCGCCGGTCGGGTAGGGAAGGTCGTAGAGAACCGTGCGCAGTTCCGCGGGGCCCAGGTTGAGGCGGCGAGCGACGTTCAGCAACTCCGAGGGCGAGACGGCCGAGCCCTGCGCGTAGTGAGCCAGCATGTCGGCCAGCCGGACGAGGGACGCTTCCGTGTCGGGCTCGTCGGAGTGATGGCGCTCGATGGTCGCGGCGACCCCGCGCGGCAATCCCCAACGGCGAGCGAGGACGCCGCCGACCAGAGCGTGGTCGACGCCCAGCTCGCGGCGCTCGCGATGCACGCGCTCCTCGGGAGTGCGCGCGTCCTGGTGGATCTGGCGGGGATAGCCCGGGTAGGCGTGGGTGAGAACGAGCTTGCCGATGTCGTGCAGGAGCGCCGTGATCATGAGGCGGTCGCGATCCTCGTAGCCAACCTCCATCGCGAGCCGGTCGGCCGCGCGCTGGGTGGACACGCCGTGCAGGCGGAAGCGCTCGGGCTGGCCCTCCCACGGGCCAGTGCGCTCGAAGAAGTCGAATGTGCGGGCACGGTGGGCGAGAGCCTGAACCGCTTCGGGCGAGAGCAGCTCGACCGCGCTCACGACGTTGTCGACCCGCCCGCGAGCCTTGCCGTCGAGGCGGTTGGCGAGGCGAAGGACGGCGATGGCGAGCGCGACGTCAGATTCGACAGCGGCGACGACTTCGCTGGCCGAAGGACGCTCCTGGGTGAAGAGGCGGAGCACCCGGTTGCGCGACTCCGCGAGCACCGGAAAAGCTTCGAGCGCCTCGAAGGCGGCCGTCAGGCGCCGGCCGTGTCCCTCGTTGTGATGACGCGACGAGGCCGGCCCATTTGCAGGGGTATCGCTCGCACCGGCCACTCCGGGCACGGTAGCGGCGTCCGGGGCGGCCGGGAGCGGGATGATCTTGGCGGAGGGAGACATGTAGGGGTGGGAGCACCGACGGCCATGGGACCGGTGACGCGCACAAGGGGTATCGGCAGCCCAGCCGCAGGGTTTAGCGCAACGGCATCCCGACGCTAAAGATTTTCAGTGCACCGGCGTGCGCGCGAGCGTCGAGTCGATGCGGGCGAGAGTCTCTTCCCGCCCGAGCAGAGCCACGCTCTCGAAGATCCCGGGCGAGATCGTGCGCCCCGCGATCGCCACGCGGACGGGCTGGAAGACCTCTTTGGGCTTCACTCCGCGCGTTTCGACGACGTCGCGCAGTACTCGCTCGACGCTCGCCTCGTCCCAAAGCTCGAGCCGTGCGAGCGCCGCGCGCGCATCGCCCAGCGCCTGGGCGGCCCCCTCGGCACCCAGCACGCGCTCGAACGCTTCCGGGTCGTCGGTGGGGCCGTCGAAGATGAACCCCGCCAGCGGCCAGAACTCGGCCAGGGTCTGCATCTTCTCGCGCGCGATCCCGGCGGCCCCACCCAGGCCTATGCGCCCGGTGAACGCCTCGAGGCGCCGGGTCAGCTCCTCGACGGGGAGCTCTCGCAGGTACTCCCCGTTGAGGTGACGAAGCTTGCGCTCGTCGAAGACGGCTGGTGCCTTGGAGACCCGTTCGAGCCGGAAGCGCTCCGCCAGCTCGTCTGACGTGAAGCGCTCGCGCTCGGGGTCGAAGCCTGCGCCGAGCAGCGCCAGGTAGTTGCGGACCGCCTCCGGGAGATAGCCCGCGTCGCGGAGCTCCTGGACGGAAGCCGCGCCGTGACGCTTGGAGAGCTTCTTGCCATCGGGACCGTGCAGCAGGGGCAGGTGCGCGTACTCGGGCGGCTGGGCGCCCAGGGCCTCGAAGACCAGCAGCTGCTTGGGCGTGTTGGAGAGGTGATCGGCACCGCGAACGACGTGCGTGATGCCCGCGTCGAGGTCGTCGACGGCGACCGCGAAGTTGTAGAGCACGGACCCGTCGGCACGGGCGATGACGGGATCGTCGAGGTGCACGTGCTTGAACTCGGTCTCGCCACGGATGACGTCGTGGACGATCGAGGAGCCTTCGTCCGGAACACGTAGGCGTAGGGCCCCCTCGGCCTCGGGCTTGCCGCGGAAGCCGCGATCGTCACCGTGCTCCTGCTTGTAAGCGCGCACGTCCTCGCCGGTGGCGGAGGAGCGGTAGGCCTTGCCGCTCTCTACGAGCGTCTCGAGCGCCTCGGTGTGGCGCTCGGCGCGTTCGCTCTGGAACAGCGGTCCCTCGTCCCATTCGAGCTCGAGCCAAGTCAGAGCCTCGAGAATCTGCTCGACGTTCTCCGGGGTGGAGCGCTCGCGGTCGGTATCTTCGATCCGCAGCACCAGAGTCCCCCGCTGACCGCGCGCGAGCAGCCAGTTGTAGAGCGCAGTGCGGGCGCCGCCGATGTGCAGCGCACCCGTGGGAGATGGAGCGAACCTGACCCTCATGAAGCCCTGAGTATGCTCATCGGCGCCCACGTATCCCCCGCCGGTGGCGTGGTCAAGGCCCTCGAGCGCGGCACCGAGGTTGGGTGCCGAGCCATCCAGATCTTCAACCAGAACCCGCGCGCCTGGAAGCCGCGGGAGTACCCGGCCGACGAGGTGGCAGCTTGGGGTGAGGCGTTCGCTTCATCGCAGGTCGACGCGCTGCTCATCCACGCGGTCTACCTGTTGAATTGCGCGAGCGAGGACCCGGATATCACGGAGAAGACGCTGACCTCCTTGATCTCCTCACTGCGCGCGGGCGCCGCGCTCGGCGCGCACGCGGTTGTGCTGCACCCGGGGTCGGCGCTGGGCGGGGAAGTCGCGCCGGCGATCGCACGCGCCGGCGCGGTGATCGCCGAGGCGCTCGCCGAGTCCGAGGGCTGTGAGCTGCACCTCGAGAACACGGCGGGAGCCGGGGGCACGCTCGGGCGCTCGTTCGAGGAGCTCGGCGCGCTGATCGAAGCGGCGGGAGGCGACGAGCGGCTCGGGCTCTGCCTCGACTCGTGTCACCTGCTCGCCTCGGGGTACGACGTGCGCAGTGCTGCGGCGATCGAGGAGACCCTGGCCGCGTGCGAGACGGCGGTCGGACTCGACCGCCTCGGCTCCCTGCACCTGAACGACTCGCAGACCCCGCTTGGCTCCCAGCGGGACCGCCACGCGGACATCGGCAAGGGCGAGATCGGGGAGACCGGTTGCGCCCTCTTTCTCTCCGAGCCCAGGTTCGACGGGCTGCCGCTCGTCCTCGAGACCCCGGGAGCCGACCGGAAGGGCCCGAGCGCGGCCGACCTCGCGTACGTCAGCGAGCTGCGCGAGCGCGGGCGGGCGGCGCGGGCCGGCTAGT
>JBBPXY010000020.1:0-16415 GCA_038200435.1 Solirubrobacterales bacterium | reverse complement strand
CGCACCTACCACACCAGCGCCGAACGCACCGCAGCGCTACGCGGCTGGCTCGATCACTACAACTACACCCGACCACACGGCTCCCTCAGCCACAAGCCACCCGGCTCACGACTGACCAACCTGCCTAGGAACAACAGCTAGGCGCCTGGCGCCGGTTCGTCGGGCCAGTGCCCGTGCCGGTCGAAGAAGGCGCGCGCGTCATCCTCGGCACGGCGATCCGGAGCACCTCGCAGCGCCTCACGGGAGACGTAGGCGATGAAGACGATCGCCACCACTATGGCGATGATGCTCGCGACGAGGTCGACGACGGTCACGGCCTGAGGGTAGGCGCTACTCCGTGGTGTCGGACGCGAGGACGAACACCTCGCACATCAGGTCAGGGTCCTGTTGGTTGCCCGACATGAACCCGACCACAGGCCGACCGGTCGCCCGGGCAACGACCGCCTCGAAGCGCTCGCGCATGACCTCTTGGAAAGCGACGCGCTGACGTATCACCTCGTCGCCGTGGCCACTGTCGATCAGCGTGTGCTCGATGCGGGTGAGCCCGCCGCGCAGCAGACACACCACGAGATCGCCGGTCACGTAGGTCTTCGCGCTCTCGGGCCCGCGGCCGAAGAACTCCTTGAGCAACGCGACGAGACCGTCCGAGATCGCGCTGCGCACGTCGCCCTGCGAGTCGGCCGCTTCGGCCTGGTCGGGTTCGCGGGGGGTTGGAGAGCTCACGGACCGTTGGAAGTCTACGTGCGCGAGCCTTCATGTTCCTGCTTGAGGGCCGCGGGCGGCGGGTAGGCCGTCAGTAGCGCCGCGGCTGGGTTCTCGTTCCGTCCTCTGCCTCTCGCGGTCTGTACCGGAGGACGGACAAGAGAGGGGGTTCGCATGGCGAACCTCGAGAACGCCCCTCCGATCGGGGACGAGCAGCTCGCTCAGGTGAGCGAAGCGCTCGGCGACATGCACGAGCGCTACCACGGGCGCCGGCCGGCCTCCACGCACACCCAGATGATGGGCGACGACATGCTCGCTTGTCTCATGGGCGACATCTACACCGACGTGGAGAAGACGATGATCGAGCTTCAGCGCCAGGCCGTCGTGCACGAGACGCGCAACACGTTCCAGACCACGATGGAGCAACGCTTCATCAAGGCCGTCGAAGGGATCACGCAACACACTGTCAGCCGCTTCATCTCCGCTCATCACGTCGGGCCGGATCTCGAGCTCGAGCTCTTCGTTCTCGCCGGGTGACACCGTCTAAAAGGCGCCGGTAGTCTGCGCCCGGGATGCCGCGCCGCCTCGACGATCTGGTGCACGACGCCGCACTGCGCCTCGCTGACGATCACACACGGCGCTCCTTCCTCGGCCGCAGCGCGCTCGGCGCCGTCGCCGTCGGTGGGGCCGCGCTGGCCGCCGATCCCGAGCGCGCGCTGGCCGCTGGTGCTCCGGGCGGTTGCACCCACGGTGCCCGGACGGTCAATGTCTGCTATTCGCCGTGGCGTGTTATGGCAAGCGAGCCGGCGCGGCACCTTCCGCGAGGGCAACGCGGGGTGGCGGTGCGCAAGGGCCCGTCGCCCACCGCGCCGGTGCTCTACGCCGACGGGGCGCCGGTGATCGTGCCGGTGGGCGGCGTCTTCGGCCGGCAGAGCCGGCGTGACGGCGGAGCCGATCGTAAGTGCCCGGATCCCGGGCCCCGCCCAGCGGAGGGCGAAGGCTTCGTATTTGGCTACGCGCTGCGCGACGGCCGTCCGACAAAGAGCGGGTGGCTCGCGGCAGGCTACGGCAACCGCCGTTTCGCCGACGAGGACACTTCGGCCAGCGAGATCATGTGCGGACCGGATTCGCTCGACTTCGACTGTCGCGGCGACAACGCGTCTTCTCCCTACCGCAAGCAGTGCGGACCGCGGAAACCGGGCTCGCGGGAGCGCAGCGGCTTCCAGTGCGGCGGGCCGCCTGCTCCTGCGCGATCGTGCTTCCCCGCCCAGCCAACGACCGTGCGCGCGGTACGCACGCCGGATTCTCAAGGAGTGGCGACCGACCTGAGCGCCGAGCGCTACGCCCTGCGCTACCTACCAGGTGGGACCGAGTTGTTCTGGCTAAGCCCGGGCGACCGGGTGCGGGCTTTTTGCGTGCGCTGCCTGCGGGAGAAAGGCCATCCCGATTGCCCGCCGCCGGGCCTCGACGCGCACAGCCGCGTGTGCTGCGCCAGCGCATCGTGCGTCGAAGTGATAAGTGCGGCCTGGGTGCCGGCCGGGGCGCGCGGCTGGGTCGACTCGACCGTGCTCGCTGACCGCGGCGACCCGCCGGCGCTGCGTTCGGCGCTACGGCAGATCGCGCGTGAGGTGTTCTTGATCTGAGGGTTCGAGCGGGCCTGAGATCCGGCTCTAGGAAGGAGAGCGAGAGGGGGGTGGTCGACTTAAGCGACCGCCACGGTCGCTAAGCGCGACCACCCCCTGTGTCCACACCCTGCCACCTGCCACCTCACCCCTCATCCCCCGGCCGCCGCCTCGCCTGCTTGCGCTCACCCTGGCGGCGCTTCGAGTCCAGGCGCTTGGCCTTCGCCGCTCGCGACGGCCGCGTGGCCCTTCGCGGGCGCGGCACTGCGAGCCCGGCGGCCAGGCGTGCCGCCAGCCGCTCGAGCGCGAGGGCACGGTTGCGGGCCTGGCCCCGCGCGTCCTGGGCTACCCCCACGACGCGCGGCCCACAGCGCGCCAGGATCCGCCGCTTCTGCTCGTCGGTCAGGCTCGCTGAGCCGGCAACTTCGAAGACCGCCTCGACGCGCGAAGCCGTGACGTTGGCGTGCTGGCCACCGGGCCCGGATGAGCGGCTCGCGCGTAGAAGCACCTCGTCGAGGGGCACGGAGACGTCGCGCGTGATGCGGAGGTGGTCGGCCATCGCTTGCACTCATGGTGCCCGGTGCGCGATTGCAGCGCCGTCAAGGCGACTCACCCAATCGGCTTCTCTTGCCGATGAAGGCCAGATGAGCGCCACGACGTCCCCGCCGGGAAGCCCCGGGCCCGCGCCCTCGTCGCCTCGAGGGATCAACCCGCCGAGCCGCCGCGGCCGTTCCTCGCGTCTGATCGGCGACATCATCGTCGACTTCGGCTACGCCTCGCGCGAGCGCGTCGATCAGGCCGTCGACCTCGGCCGCGCCCAGGCCAAGCCGACGGGCCGAGTGTTGCTCGAGAGCGGCGCGCTCACTCTCGACCAGCTTGCGCACGTCGTCGCCGAGCGCTTCGGCCACGACCACGTAGACCTCACGCAGTTCAAGGTCGATCTCGAGGCTGCGAACCTCATCCCGTCCTCGGCGGCGAAGCGGTTGGGCGCAGTGCCGATCGGCTGGGCCGATGAGCGGACCCTCTACGTCGCCCTCGCCGATCCCGCCAACGTCCTGGCTCTCGATGACATCCGCATGCTCACCGGCTTGGAGGTGATCGCGGCGGTTGCGTCCCCGGACGACATCGCGCAGCTCGTCAACCGCCTCGACCGGCTCGAGGAGACCGTGGGGGAGATCGTCGAGGACGAGCGTCCCGCGGTTGTCGAAGTGGTCTCCGAGGCCTCCGCGGACGCCCCCGTGGTCAAGCTGGTGCAGTCGATCGTCGCCAAGGCGGTCGAGCAGGGCGCCTCCGACATCCACTTCGCGGCCACCGACGGCGACATGGCCGTGCAGTTCCGCATCGACGGCGTGCTGGCCGACTCGGTCTCAGTGCCGCGCCACATGCGCTCGGAGATCATGTCGCGCATCAAGATCATGGCCGACCTCGATATCTCCGAGCGTCGTATTCCGCAGGACGGGCGCCTCGCAGTCTCGGTGGAGGGCCGCGACGTCGACGTCCGGGTCGTCACGCTCCCGCTCGTCATGGGCGAGTCGGCGGTCATGCGCATCCTCGACCGGCGCAGCTCGGTGATCGACCTCGACTCACTCGGGATGCTTCCCGGCGAGCGCGAGAAGTTCCGGCGCGCGATCGGCCAGTCCTACGGCGCGGTGCTCGTCACGGGCCCGACCGGATCGGGCAAGTCGACCACTCTCTACGCCGCGCTCACCCTGCTGAACACGGGCAGCCAGTCGATCATCACGATCGAGGACCCCGTCGAGTACCGCATCAACGGAGTACGACAGATGCAGGTGACGCCCAAGGCCGGAGTCACCTTCGCCACCGGTCTGCGCTCGATGTTGCGGGCCGACCCCGACGTGGTGATGGTGGGCGAGATCCGCGACCGCGACACAGCACACATCGCGGTCGAGTCCGCGCTGACCGGCCACCTCGTCCTCTCCACGCTGCACACGAACGACGCGCCGACCGCGATCACCCGGCTCATCGAGATGGGGATCGAGCCCTTCCTGGTCGCCTCGGCCATCGATTGCGTCGTCGCCCAGCGCTTGGCGCGGCGCCTGTGCGAGAACTGCAAGACGCCGGTCGTGGTCCCCGCCGAGCACCTTCAGGGCTCGGGCTTCGAAGTGGACAGCGACCTGTCCTCGTTCGACGCCGTCGGCTGCGCCCGCTGCAGCCAGACCGGGTTCAAGGGCCGCGTCGGCCTCTACGAGGTGATGACTGTCTCCGAAGGCATTCGCGCGCTCGCCCTTGAGCGCCAGCCGCCTGACGCCATCGGCGCAGTCGCGCGGGCCGAGGGCATGAACCGCCTGCGCGACGACGGGCTGACGAAGGTGACCCAAGGGGAGACCTCGATCGCCGAGGTCACCCGCGTGCTGGGCACGAGCGCCTGAGCGCCCGGCGCCGCGCCGCAAGTCAGCGCTGTTAGCCCTCTCCCGGTCCGCCTTCTTCGCCGCCGGTGGGCGCAGCAGCGTCGGGCTCCCCGTCGGCAAACGGCTTCCCGGGCGGCTCCGCGCCGGGCACGCCGCCGTCCTCCTGCTTCCCCCGCCAATCCTCCCGCACGTCAGAGATCTCGGACCTGAGCGTGTCGGCGCGCTCCTTCATCTTGCTCGCGTCCGACTCGAGGTCGTCGCTGAGGCCTTCGGAGTCGGTGCTCTTATCGGCTGAATCCATCGTGGTCTCCTAACCCTTGTCCTCGGCTGGCTCACCCTGTTCGGACTCCTGGCGCTCGGCCAGCTTGTCACGCAGGTACTCAGCCTTGTCGGCTCGCCGCACATGCTGGGCGGTCTCCTCAGCGTCCGGAGCCCGATCGGCGGCGTGCGTCTCGGACCGCACGCGCTCCACCTGCACCGCCTGCAGCTGCTCGGTGCTGGGCTCCTCGCCGGCCATGCTCAAGCGGCTCCGTCAGCGCCGGTTGATTCCTCCCGGCTGGGCGCGAGCTCGCTCGTGTGCACCTCGTCGGCCTCTCCGTCCTCGGCGGTGCCCTGCTCCTCGGCGGGGAACGCGTCGTACAGCCCGACGCGCCCCGAGTGCATGTCGCCGTGGCTCGCGTGCTCGACGAGAGCTTCTTCTGCCTGCTCGAAGCCCTCGGCCACTCCGCCACCGGCCTCGAGCACAGGACGCTCGGCTGGATCGAGATCCTCGTCGCCCGCCACTCCGCCGATGGCACCCGCTTCGGCGCGCGCGGCCTCGACCTCCGCGTCGACGTCAGGATCGTTTCGCTCCATCGTCATGCCGTGCCTCTCTTGCTCGGGGAAGGACTTCCGGGATTGTCCCCTATCGGCCTTCCCGCCGGGCTAGCGCCCGAACCGCGCGCGCAGCGCGAGCACGTTTGCCACGTAGCGCTGGGTATCCGAGTACATGCCCACCTGCCGCACCGAGCCAAGGCCCTGGTAGTAGCCCGCCACGGCCTGCGAGACGTTGCCGCCCGTCTGACGCAGAAGATCGCGAAGGTAGGCGGAGCCCGCCCGCACGTTGTCCGTAGCGGAGAACGGGTTGAGCGGCCCGACGCCGAGGTTGCGCTGGATGTAGCTCCAGGTCCCAGGCATGACCTGCATGACTCCGCGCGCGTTGGCCGAGGAGATCGCGCCGTTGTTGAAACCGCTCTCCTGGTAGGCGACAGCGGTCGCGAGTGAGGCGGGAACGCCCTGGGCGGCCGCGATGGAGCCGACCGTCCCGGCGGTGACGTGCGAGCCGGTCGCGTATGGGGCGGTGTGGGGAACGATCCGAGGCGCGGCAACTGTGGTGCGGCGAGCGGCCACGGGGGAACCGGTCGGCAGCTTGAGCGCCATTCCGGCGGGCAGGACGCCTCCCACGCTCAGGCCGTTCATCCAGGCAATCTGGCTTGGCGCAACGCCGCTCCGAGCGGCGATGCCGGCGAGCGTGTCACCTATGCGAACCGTGTAAGCCCCCATCGGGGCCGGTGCCTGGACCGAAGACTGCGACGAAGGTGAAAATGTCGAGGCCGGCGTCGTGGCGGACGCCCGCCAGAGCGTGCTGGCGGCTTCGGGCTCGGAGGGCACCCGGATGGTTCCGCCCAGCACGGCGACGCCG
This sequence comes from Solirubrobacterales bacterium, assembly GCA_038200435.1. Classification (GTDB taxonomy): domain Bacteria; phylum Actinomycetota; class Thermoleophilia; order Solirubrobacterales; family Solirubrobacteraceae; genus JBBPXY01. The sequence continues at coordinate 10,041 of JBBPXY010000020.1, read as the reverse complement.
GAAGGAGAGACGCCGTTGTAGGCGGCCAGAGCGCGAGTCGTCAGGTTGGACGCGGCCGCGATCGACCACAGCGACTCTCCCCGTATGACGGTATGGGGCACAGCCGCTTGGGTGGCGGCGGGTAGGCAGAGCAGCGCGATAGGCGCGCAGGCAAGCAGGATTCGCCGCACGGAGGGCCTCCTAGGAGAGTTGACGCGGTTAGGCCGCGCGACAGCGCCCGGCCCGATCACATATCTACCCGGGCCGCGCTGAGAACCTGCAAGGTGCGGTGCGGGTTATTGCCACCGGCGCCGTCAGGCGTGCGGAGCGCGGCGGCTGAGGGCCTGCCAGGGGCGAGGCCCGGAGGTGCGTTCGGAAGGATGCCGGGCGGCGACGAACTCGAGATCGTGGGCCCTGGGAACCGATCGCGAGGGGGGTGGGGGAGCCACGGACGAGCTTCGAACGGAAGGGGTCCCCTCAAGGGCGGCGGCAAACGCTTCGATCTCCTCGGCGCGGATCTCCTTCGCGCGGGCCTGCCGCAGCTTCTCGGCCTCGATTCGAGCCTGGCGATGCTCGTGCTCGAAGAGCACGTCGTCGTACTTGCGGCGCTTGTCGCGGTCACCCAGGACATCGATCGCGTGATTGATGCGCGCCATGAGCTCGCCGTTGGGCTCCGCGCCGTTGTCGGTGTGGAAGCGGCGAGATAAGGAGCGGCGCAGCTGCGCGACCTGGTGGCAGGTCGCGTCGTGAGGGACGCCCAGGAGCTCGTAGTGGTTCGCGCCCTCGGCGGGGTTCATGCCGCGGCCGCGCGGGTGCCTGAGGCGGGGCCGGCGACGAGCCGGCGAAAGGCCTGCTCACTCGAGGCGGCCAGCCGCAGCGAGTTGGCCAGGCTGGCGAACTTCGCCGCGATGTCCTGACTCGACTCGGTCGAGGTGAGGATCCATTCTGGCGCGATGCCGATCCGCCCGAACACCTCCTGGAAGTCGTCGGCTTCCCCGATCCCCATGCCGGCCACTATGTGATTGCACGGCAGGGCCATGTCGGAGACGAGCGCCGCCACCTGGTCGGCCGTGCTCGAGGAGACGGTGTCGTCACCATCCGTGATGAGCAGCGTGAACGTGCGCACGCTCTGTGACGGGCCGGCTGCGCGAGCCTTGGCGAGGGCCCCGGCCAGGGTGATCAGGACCTGGTCGAACAGTGGAGTCTTGTGGAACCTCGCGTCGTAGTTCAGCCCTACCTCCATGCGCGGCGCAGTCGCCAGAGTGCGGTAGGGGCCGAGCGCCGCTCCGTTGAGGAGCCGGGTCTGCACCAGCACGTCGGCCGATCGCTGAGCAGTCGCGAGAGCATCGAGCAGCCGGTTTTGGCCGCGGGCGACCTGAGGGGCTTGCTTGGCGATCGAGAAGGAGTCATCGGCGAGTGCGCTGACGAGCATCACCTCTGGGGCCACGCTCTCCTCACCGAGGCCTTCGGCGACCCGCGCCGCCAGGTTCGGAACCGCGAGGAGGGCCCCGGCGCTCTCCTTCGAGAGGGTGCCGTCCGCGAGCGCTCCACCTAGCAGAGTGCTCACCTGCCGCAAGCTCCAAGGCGTCATGACCAAGCCCTCTTGGGCCTCGGAGAACGCAGAATCAACACACACGAAACGGGGCGCACAGCACTTCATCGGCAGCACGGTCAACCGTCTCAAGGACGGGTATTCGCCTGGCGCTACCTAATGATCGGCGACGACCCCGCCGGCGGGCGCGAGCGGCAGGCCCTGGGCGTGCCAGTTGGCGATGCCGCCGGCCATGTTGCGGGCGTCCCAGCCGGCCGACCTGAACGCACGGGTAGCCATCGCCGAGCGCACACCGAGCCGGCAGTGGAAGACCACCGGCGTGTCGCGGTCTATCTCCTCGGCCTTTCCCGCAAGGCGATTGAGCGGCAGGTGACGCGCACCCGCGATGTGCCCCGCCTCGTGCTCGTAGGGCTCGCGAACGTCGATCAGCTGGATCTCCCCACGGGCGAGCAGGTCGGCCACTTCGCCCGGCGAGAGCTCGGCCTCTTCGTCTGAAGAGAGTCCGCTCACGCGGTGAACGAGAAGGCGCGACCGTTCACGTTGCCGTAGCGGTCGCGCGCGGCGCCGGCCGGCACGACGACGTGGCTCCCCGGCCGCGCGGGGATCAGGAAGCGTCCCGAGCGGGCACGGGTCGCGACGACGCGCCTACCGGAGACCCGGACGACCATCCGGCCACTGTCCACAGAGCGTGGGCGGTAGGTCAGGTCGATCTCGACGCGGGCCGGTGGGTAGTCGAGCGCGAGGCCGACTCGGCCAGCCGAACCACCGTCGCGCCGCACCGTCAGCGAACGCGAGGCACGGAGCGCAAAGCTGCGCGAGGTGATGCGATAGCGGTTGGCCGTTATGCGGAAGCGGTAGCGCCGGGGCGGCGCGCCGACTGCCGGCTCCCACTCGGCGTCGTAGCGCCCGTTCGAGTCGACCTTCCAGAGGATCCGCTGGCCGAGGTCGTTGTCGATCAGCCGCCAGCGACCGTCCAGCAGGCCTTCAACGCTGACGAAGGGAGCCTCGAGCGGGCGGTCAAATCCGCGCGGGCCGCCCGTCCAGCGGAAGTGCACGTGCTCGAGCCGGCGCACACCGGCAGCCGGCTGGCCCGGGGAGCTGGCGTGGGTTGCTCCGCTCGGGAAGGGCCCGGCGGTGGCCGCGATGCCGTTCGTCGGGTCGTAGGCGTAGGGCGCGGGCGAGGCGCGGCCCTGGGCGAGCCGCTCGGCCAGGTCGGCGAGACTTTCCTGAAGCACGACGGAGCTCGTCCGGCCGTACAGCGTGGAGCCGCCCTCATAGTGCTGGCGCGCGTATTCCTCGGGAGTCGTGAAGTACGAGAGATACTCGTTGGCCAGACCCGAGATGACGACGCGATTAACGCCCGACCCGGCGGCGGCGTGCAACACCGCCGCTCGCACCCGGCGCGCCATCTCGACCGTTATCTCACCTGGCACGGTGACGATCAGGCGGTCGCCAAAGCGCACGACGGCCAGTGGCACCGCCTTGGGCACCGACCCGCTGCTCTCCTTAAGCGTCTGGATCTTGTTGCCCTGCGGCCCGAAGTCCACGGGAGAGGTGCGGCCTTCGAAGGGTTGATGGGTGACGTCGAACAGCGGCCCTCGCCCCTCTTCGGAGCCGGTCAGCAGCGGGAGCCCGACGACGGCGGTCGAGTCGACGGGCCCGTCGTGCGTGCTCTGGCCGCACATGCACACGCGCGTCCAGCGCTGGGCCAGCGGGAGCTTGCTCGAGAGGTGGCGGCCCGCCGCTCGCCACGCGTTCAGCATCGAGGTGGTCTCGCGCCGTCCCACGTAGTCGGCCGCGGCCGGGCCCGAGCGGTGCAGCCCGGCCGAGACATCACCCTCGTCGGAGTTGCCGTAGACGTTGACCACGTCCTGGCGATGAGGCACGTGGCCGCTCGTGCGCACCCGGTACTCCACGTCGCGCGTCGCGGCTCCGTGGTGATCGGCGTTGTAGTAGTGGAAGGTGTACTTGTTGACCGTGCCGTGGTCGGCGAAGGTCGACCACATGCCGACCGGCACGCGATGCCCAGCGCGGACCTTGTCCACCCGCAGCACGTCGACCGCCGGGTCGATCGTCTCGGGATAGCCGCCCGGATCGTCGCGCAGCGAGCCGGTGCCGAAATCCTTCTTGATCCCGTGATCGGCGAGGTGGGCCTCAAGCGAACGATTCTGCGTGACGCCGAGCAGCTGCGTCTTGCCCCAGCCCGCCACCGCCGGCCCGAGGTTGCGATCGGCGCGCTCGATCGCGAGCGCGAGCTGGCGGACCTCGAAGGCGTAGAGCACCGGGTCGAGCGCGCCGGTGAGGTTGGCGTCGGTCGGCGTGCTCGTGGTCATGAAGACCGTGTTGTAGGTCGAGAAGTTGAAGTATCCGCTCGGCGCGGCGTGGGTGTGCGACGCCGAGTCGATCACGTTCGCCTGGGAGTAGCCGAGGTGCTTGACCCGTTGCGCCGCGGCGGCGAGCACGCCGCCCGCGATGCCGTTGAGATCCTCGGCGACCAGGGCGACCTTGCGTCCGCCCTGCCGAAGCACGAGCACGCGCGCGTAGAGCCGCGTCTGCGCGCCGGTGACCTTGGCGTCGGAGCGCACCCACCCCTGCATGAAGTAGCCGGTGGGAGGCGTGATGTCGGCACGGCCTACGCCTGCGCTGAGGCCGGAGGCCGAGGCGGAGGCGGGCGCGGCCGCCGCGGTGATCAGGGCGGCGGTGATGACTGCGCGTCGAAGCATGTCCGGGAGCTTAGATTGCCGCAGCCCGTCAGGGGCGCAGTCCCCGCGCCCGCGGGCCCAAGCTGACCTCGTGACGCACGAGCTCGTGCGCGTGGCTCGCCCAGTCGCACAGTAGGCGCCGGGTGTCGCGCGGATCGATGATCTCCTCGACTCCGAAGTGCTCAGCCGTACGGAAGGGAGAGCGCACGGCATCCAGCCGCTCGACGATCGCGGCTCGGTGGGCGGCCGGATCCTCCGCGCCTTCGAGCTCGCGCCTGTAGGCCGCTTCGATCCCGCCCTCGATCGGGAGCGAGCCCCAGTCACCCGACGGCCAGGCCACGCGCAGCGACAGACGCGCATGGTTGGCGTGCCCCGCGCCCGCGATGCCGAACGCCTTGCGCATCAGCACCACTGCCCACGGCACCTCGGCCTGGTAGACGGCCGCCAGCGCCCGCGCGCCGCGGCGCATGGTGTTCGCCTTTTCGGCGTCGGTGCCGATCACGAACCCAGGCTGGTCGACCAGGTTCACCACCGGCAGGCGGAACTGATCGCAGAGGTCGACGAACCGCACGAGCTTGTCGGCCGCCGCACCGGTGAGCCCGCCGCCATAGTGGTTGGGGTCGGAGGCCATGACGCCGACCGGACGCCCGTCGAGCCGAGCCAGCGCGGTGACGAGTGAGCCGCCGGAGCGAGCGCCGATCTCGAACACGGAGCCTGAGTCGAAGACCCACTCAAGGATCTTGCGCACCTTGTAGGGCTGCCGGCGCCCGCGCGGGACGATCCCGAGCAGCCCTCCCTCGCGCCGGTCGACCGGATCGGTGCCGACGAGGCACGGCGGCGGTTCCCAGACGTTCGAGGGCAGGTAGGAGAGGAAGCGCCGGATCTGCCCCAGCGCGTCGTTCTCGTCGCCGGCCTCGTTGTCGATCGCTCCGGCGCGGGTCTGCGCACGCGCGCCGCCGAGCGACTCCTTGTCGGGTGTCTCGTTCATGGCCGCCGCCACCACGGGCGGACCGGCGACGAATGCTTGTGCGGTGCCGCGCACGATCACCGAGAAGTGCGATTGCACGACGCGCGCGAACCCTAGCCCCGCCGTCGGGCCGAGGGCAGCCGCCACGACAGGCACACGTGACATGTTCGCCACGGCCAGATCCCACCCGGGTACGAAGGGCACGTAGGTGAAGCCCATGGTCTCGAGCGACTTCACGCTGCCGCCGCCGCCCGTGCCGTCCACCAATCTAATCAGGGGCATCCGGCCGTCGTGCGCGAGGCGCTCGGCGTGCACCATCTTCTGCCAGATCGCGGCGTCGGCCGCGCCGCCGCGGACCGTGAAGTCGTCGGCCTGGATCGCCGCGCGGCGGCCATCGATGCGCCCCTCGCCGACGACCATGTTGGCCGGCAGGAAGCTCTCGAGCTCGCCCCTGTCGCTGTAGGTGCCGACGCCGGCGACGCCTCCGATCTCGTGGAAGGAGTCATCGTCGAGGAGGCGGTTCACGCGCTCGCGGACGGTCAAGCGGCCGGAGGCGTGCTGGCGAGCCACTCGCTCTTCGCCGCCCATCTCACGCGCGAGCGCTTGACGACGTCGCAGCTCCTCGAGCTCGGGTTCCCAGGTCATGGCCGCGGAGCTTAGGGCGGCGCCAGGTCCGAGTGGCGGCGTCTCGGCCGGGTGGCTCGCTTTGCCACCATGGAGCAATGACCCGCCGTCTCCTGACCGCCGGCCTCCTGGCTACCGCCCTTGCCGGGTGCGGCGGCACCTCGTCGATCGACGGGCGCTCCGACCAGAACAAGCAGCCGGCCACCAAGCCGTCCGTGGCCAAGCGCGCCCCGGCCGGGCCCGCGCGTGTCATCACCGGCTGGGCCGACGCCCTGCGCGGCGGCGATGTGGAGCGGGCGGTCTCGTTCTTCGCCGTGCCTTCGACCGTGCAGAACGGCGGTCCACTCCTCCGGCTGGGCAGCCCCGGCGCGGTGCGCGCCTTCAATCTCGCGCTGCCCTGTGGAGCGAAGGTGCTTCGCACCCAGAACCTGCACGGCTACCTTCTGGCCGAGTTCGTCCTGACTGAGCGCAAGGGCACGGGCGGCGGGCAGTGCGGCTCGGGCGTCGGGGGGAAGGCTTCGACCGCCTTCCTCGTCCGCGACGGCAAGATCGTGCAGTGGCGGCGCATCCCGGGCCTACCCGGGCGCCGCGGCATACCGACGCCGGCTGCGCCGCCGAACTCGCCGGAGACTTAAGGCTCGACGCCTCGGGGCGCGTGGGCGGCCCGGATCTTGGGAAGAGAAGGGGCTCGGCGTTCGTTGGACGCCTGGGTACCCCATAGGGCACCTAGCTGTCCGTCGAACCGCGAACAGCCTCCACCGACTCCCTTCCTGGATCCGTCGACCGCAGCGGCCGATCGACGGTGAAGGAGCCCCTACCGGTAATCGCGGTCGCGCGCGACCGGCTCGCGCTCGCGCACGACGGTGCGCTCGGCGGCGGCGTCGCGACGCCGCGGGGCGGCGTAGGCGAAGCGGTAGAGCAGCGAGAGGATCAGCCCGACGACACCGACGGCGAGCAGCACGATGCCCACCGTCTGGATGTCGATACCGGACACCGTCTTCGTGACGGCGAACCGGAGGATCGCGCCGAGCGCGATCAGGACAAGTGATGTTCCCTCGCTCATTGAGAGGAGACACTACCCGTCGCCGCGGTCGGGCAAACGAACGCGCCAGTAGGATGCGCCGCGGTGTCTGCTCTCGGCGACCTTTACTCGATCCCCCAGGAGCACCTGGACTTCCGCGACACCATCCGCCAGATCACGCGTGAGCGCGTGGCCCCGCGGGCGGCCGAGATCGACGAGAAGGCGGAGTACCCGCGCGACCTGCGCAAGCTCTTCGCCGAGCAGGATCTCTTCGGCCTGCCGTTCGACGTTGAGCACGGCGGCACCGGCACCGGCACGCTGATGCTCAACATGGCCGTTGAGGAGGTCGCCAAGGCGTGCGCCTCGTCTGCGCTCATGCTGATGGTGCAGGAGCTCGGCACACTGCCGATCAAGCTCTTCGGCACCGATGAGCTCAAAGCTCGCTTCCTCCCGAAGTGCGCCAGCGGCGAGTGGACCCCGGCCTTCGCCCTGTCCGAGCCCGAAGCCGGCTCCGACCCCGGCGGCATGCTCACCCGGGCGGTTCGCAACGGCGACGAGTGGGTCATCGACGGCACGAAGAACTGGATAACCAACCTTGGGATCGCCGACTTCTACGTCGTCTTCGCGGTCACCGACAAGGATGCCGGGCACTCGCGTGGCATCACCGCTTTCGTCGTCGAGGCCGACCGCCCCGGCTTCTCGGTCGGCAAGCTCGAGCACAAGATGGGGATCCGCGGGTCGCCGACGGGCCAGCCGATCTTCGACGGAGTGCGCGTGCCCGACGCCAATCGCATCGGCGAGGTCGATCGCGGCTTCCGCGTCGCGCTCGGCACGCTCGATCACTCGCGCCTGGGCGTGGCCGCGCAGGCATTGGGCATCGCGCAGGGGGCCACCGATTACGCCGCGAACTACGCCAAGGAGCGCAAGCAGTTCGGGCAGCCGATCAACTCCTTCCAAGCGATCCAGTTCAAGCTCGCCGACATGGAGACGCAGTGCGCCGCCGCGCGCGAGCTGCTCTACCAGGCGTGCGCGCGCATCGACCGCGGGGACTCCGGCGTCGGCAAGTTCTCTGCGATGGCCAAGCTCTTCTGCTCCGACGTCGCCATGAAAGTGACGGTCGAGGCCGTGCAGGTGCTCGGCGGATACGGGTTCGTGAAGGAATACCCGGTCGAGCGCATGATGCGCGACGCGAAGATCACGCAGATCTACGAGGGCACCAACGAGATCCAGCGCCTCGTGATCGCCCGCACCCTCCGCTAGCCCGGGAGCATCCGTGAAGCCGCCGACCGCGCGCCGCATCCTGCTCGCCGGGCTCTTCGCGCTCGTCGTGGGGCTCGGCGGCGTGTCGCTGGCCCTCGGTTTCTCCTCCTCCTATCCGCTCCGCCTGCTCCAGAAGCTGGCGATCACGGGGGCGGCGGTGTGCGTGCTCGGTGGGATCGTCGTCGCGATCGCCCAGCGCCTGGCCGGGTGGCGCGAGCCCGCCACGGAGGCGGAGTTCGATCGCCTGGTCGAGCGCTCGGAGCGGCTGGCCCGCGACGACTCTTGGGGTGAGGGCGACGACGAGCTCGACGACGACGACTTCGAGGACGACGATGACTTCTTCGACCCGCACAACGAGGAGGACTTCCAGGCGCTGGTGCGCTCCGCGCTCGACGACCTGCCGCTCGAGTTCCACCGTGCGCTCGAGCACGTGGCGGTGGTCGTCTCCGATGGAGGCCGGCGCAAGCGCGCCTACGGCCTCTATCACGGCGACGGCGCGGCGCGCGACAACTTCCCCGACCGCATCCTCATCTATCGCGACACCCTCGTGCGCGACTTCGGCCACGACCGCGAGGCGTTGCGGGCGCAGGTGACGCGCACGGTACGCCACGAGATCGCCCACCACCTGGGCTGGGACGAGCCGGGAGTGCGAGGACTCGGCCTGTAGGGCGCACGCGCGCCGAACGCGTTTGTTCACAGAACCGGCACACGAGCGGAGCTCGATGGACTACTGTCCGGAGCATGAGCGATATGCGTGACCCTGAAGAGGCCGAGCGCCTCGCCACCGAGTCCCCCGACGACTACCTGCGCCGCCGCGAGTTCCTGCAGCGGACGGCGATGACCGCAGGCCTCACGGCCGGAGCGGGCGCGGTGCTTTCGTCGGACACCCTCGTCGCCGAGGCGGCACGCCGGCAGCGGCGCAAGCATCTGCCCTCGCCGAAGAACATGCCGATCGACACCTTCGTCGTGCTGATGATGGAGAACCGCTCCTTCGATCACTACCTCGGCTTTCTGCCGGGGGCCGACGGGCGACAGGCCGGGCTCAAGTTCAAGGACAAGTCGGGCCAGGTAAAGGCGAGCCGTCCCCTCGCCCCCGACTTCCAGGGTTGCGCGCACCCCGATCCCGACCACTCCTGGAGGGGCGGCCGCACGCAGTACAACCACGGCCGCAACGACGGCTTCCTGCGCTCGGGCGACAACGACGAGTTCGCGATCTCCTACTACAAGGATCACGACCTCGGCTTCATCCAGGACGCGGCCAAGGAGTTCACGACCTTCGACCGCTTTCACTGCTCGCTCATGGGCTCGACGCTGCCCAACCGCGAGTACATGCACTCCGGCCAGTCCTACGGCCAGGTCGACAACACCTTCCCGCCGCAGGCCGGCTACCCGAACGGCTTCCCCGATACGACGATCTTCGCGGCGCTGAAGAAGAAGGGGATCTCCAACCGCTACTTCTTCAACGACGTCCCGGTCTCGGCTCTCTGGGGTGCGCCCGGGCTGGCCCGCTCGGGTCGCGTGGAGGAGTACTACACCCTCGCTGCCGCGGGCAAGTTGCCCCACCTGTCCTTCGTCGATCCGAACTTCGGCGGCAGCGCCGGCGAGGGGCCCGGCATCTCGGGCGACGAGCACCCGCACGGCGACGTCCGCACCGGGCAGGCGTTCATGGCCGACGTCGTGCACGCTTTCATGGAGTCGCCGCAGTTCAAGCGCGGCGCGCTCTTCATCGTCTACGACGAGTGGGGCGGCTTCTTCGACCACGTGCGCCCGCCGCGCGTGCCGGACATCCGCAACTCCCGCGACATCAACAAGGACTACGGGTTCATGGGCTTCCGTATTCCCGCGATCGCGGTGTCGCCCTACGTCAAGCGCCATCGCGTGGCGCACTCGATCTATGGCTTCGAATCGATCCTCAAGATGATCGAGTACCGCTTCG
>JBBPXY010000019.1:0-47549 GCA_038200435.1 Solirubrobacterales bacterium | reverse complement strand
GATTGCCATCGGGCCGGACGGGATGGCTCTCGTCGACGCCGGGCGGAAAGCCCGCGTCGGAGAATGCCCGCACCGACGAGATGTGCACGAACCGGTCCGTACCGGCCCGTGCGGCCGCGTCGAGGGCGCGACGGGTGCCGAGCACGTTCACCCGCCAGGAGGTGTCGAGATCGAAGGCGTTCGAGACGATCGCCGCGGTGTGGACAACCAGGTCGCACCCTTCGGCGTGCCGTTGCCAGCCACCCGGCTCGGCGATGTCGCCGGCGACCACGCCATGATCCGGGTCAGCGTCGAAGTCGACGCCCCGGACCTCGACGCCCTGCGCGCGCAACCGAGCCGCGAGCGCGCGGCCGATGAAGCCCCGGGCTCCTGTTATGAACGCGCGCTGCACGCGCGCCAGCCTACGCGCCTTTCTGCAGCAGCGAGCGCCAGCGCTCGGGAGTGACCGCGGCCGGCTCGGTCGTGTCGATGAAGTCCTCGAGCGCGCGGCCGAAGCGCGCGGCGTCGTCGACGTGCGGGTAGTGCCCCGCGTTGGCGAACACCTCGAGCCGGCTGTTCGGGATGAGCTCGTGCGCAGCGCGACCATGGGCGACCGGGATGATGGGGTCGCGCTCTCCCCACACGATCATGGTGGGGACCTCCTGGGCGAGGTACAGACGATCGCTCGCGTTCACCCGCTGGCCGCCGGGATCAACGATCGTGCGCAGGGTGTGGACGAAGGCGGCACGAGCCTCGGGGTCGGCAAGCGACGCGTGCCCGCTGGCCATCTCCTGCACATCCGTGCGGAAACTCAATCCCACACGGTCGAGTAGGCGGGCCAGCACACGGCCCGCGTCGAGGAGGCCGGCACTGGCCAGGAGGGGCAGGACCCATTCGGAGCCGGGGAGCGTCGCGGCGCGCAGTAGGCCACTGACCTCGCGGCCCAGGCCGCCGCTGCCCACGAGCACCAGGCGCTCACAGCGCTCGGGGAACTGATAGGCCATCTGCATGGCGACGCCGCCGCCAAGGGAGTGCCCGACCACCGTGGCACTCTCGTGGCCGAGCGAGATGAGCAGGTCGCGCACCCCACTGGCGTAGGCCCCAAGGGAGTAGTCACCGCGTGGTTTGGCCGATTCGCCGTGGCCGAGCAGGTCGGGAGCGATCACCGTGTGGTTGCGGGCCAGCGAAGGAGCGATGGCCTCCCACGTGAGTGAGTTCGAGGTGATCCCGTGGATCAGGACGATCGCGGGCCCCGAGCCGGCGCTGCGATAGGCGACCGAGTGGCCGTGCAGCACCGTGTGGCGAAGTTCGAAGGAGTCAACGGGCGCGACGGGCGTCTTACGACGGGGGCGAGCGGGAGTTCGTGAGGGAGCGGCCGCAGCGGGGCTCATGGCGAACCTCCTATAGGGAAGACGGGGGGTGGACGAGTGAAGCGGTCTTAGGACCCTTAGTACCCCGCCACGGAACGAGGGTTTCGCAAAACGCCTCAGCGGCCCATGACCTGCGGGAGCTTCAGCAGGGTGCGGACCGACCCGCTCGGCTTCAGCCGCCGGGTCAGCAACGCGCGCCTCGGGTCGAGCCGCCCTCCGACGATGTCGACCCAGTCCTCATAGGAGCAGACCACGGTCGCGTCGGCGTCGGTCGCCCGTCCCGGTTCGGTGCGAGTCGAGCCGTTGTCGATGTGCAGCATCCACGGGTCGACGTCGCGGAAGAGGAACTGCAGCGTCGTCGGCTCGGAGAGGCCGTGGTTCGGGTCCACGGCGCGGCGCACCGTGTCCATCAGCAGGGCGACGGACTCAGGGTCGGTCGCCGGCGGGCCCTTTTTCTGGCCAAGGATGCCCGCCTCGACGAGCCGCCGGCCGCGTTCGGAGCGCTCGAGCGGCGTCAGGTCGATCGGCATCGGCGGCGACCCCGGAAGCTCCTCGAGCGGCAGGCCGGCGCTGCGCAGCTTGGTCTCAATCGAGAGCGCGCCCTCTGCGCCGATCTCCTCGATGGTGAACCCGAAGGTCTCCGTGTAGCGACGATCGTCGTTCGGAGGATCGAGTACCGCCGCGGTCCACGGAATGACCTCGCGCAACAGGTCCGCGACCGCGGGTGCGCAGTCGGGATCCTCCGCGTGCAGGTCGGCCAGCATCTTCACGCCGAAGGCAATGTGGCGTTGCTCGTCGCGAGCGACGTTCTCCATACCGGCGCGGAATCCGGGCAGGACGTCACGATCGGCGAGGTAGGAGGTGATGAAGTGCTGGCCGGGCTGGGCCAAGGCCGCCTCGATGATGAAGTGGTAGAGGGTGATGCCGCGGGCGAGCATGGGCCGCGAGCGGTCGCGCCGGAGCTCGTCGGCCATCGTGTCGAGGCGCTCGAATACCTTCTTGAAGCCCCAGGTGAGCTCGGGCTGGATCGCAGCCAGGCCAGCCGCTGTCGTCCCGTCGCCCTTGCCGCACACCTCGTGCATGAAGCGTTTGAAGAAGACCGCGTGGCGCGCTTCGTCGACCTGCTGGGTGGTGAGGAAGTACTTCTGCTCCTCGTGCGGCGCAGCGTCGATGTAGGGCGAGAGGTTGTCCGCTACTGCGTCCTCGCCCCAGAAGAACAGCGCGTAGTTCCAGACGGCGGCCCGGCGCTCGAACTCGGAGAACTCGCTCTGCCACTCAATCGCGTCCTGCGAGAAGTCGATCGCGCTCGCGCTCCAGTTACCGACTTCCCAGCGCGAGTACAGGTCCTCGTAGGAGATGAGATCCGATGCCAGGGAGCGCGCCACCGCGGGCAGGGTAGATCCGCCTTGAACTTAAGTCAATGACGGCGGTCAGCGGCGACCGGAGCGACCATCCAGCGGCGAGCCCGAGTAGAAGAAGAACCAGATCTCGAAGGCTGCGGCGAGCATGATCACCGACCCGATCATCAGGTAGTCGAGGGCCCCGAGCTCATATCCGGCGGCGCCCACCTCGCGGGGCCGGTCGCCACGGAGGCTCCGCAGCCAGGGCGTGTGTTGCCGGGTCTGCGCCGGCCGACCGGACAAGCGGTCGTACATGCGCCCGAGTGCGGCAAGGATGCGCACGAGGACAAGGCTGGTGCCCAGAAAGACAACAAGCATCACGAAGATGGCGGGCATGCTCGGGGGTCCGTCGCCCTGAACGCGCGAGCCGACCCACAGGCCAAGGAGAGGGCTACCCGTGTAGACGTTCAGCGCGGTCACGCCCATGGTCCCGAGCGTCCCCGCCTGCTTGAGACGGCCCACCAGTGTCTTGGGTTTGGCGACTGCTTCCATCGCCCACAGGATCCTACGCCGTTTCCGCGTTCAGATCCAGTGCTGAATCCGAATTCAAGCGACCAGGGCCCCGGGTGCCTCCAGAGCCGCCAGCAGCGCCTCGACGACAGCTGGGTCGAACTGCGTGCCCGCGGCGGTGAGCAGCTCGTGGCGTGCGGCCGACGGGCCGAGCGCCTGCCGGTAGACGCGGTCGCTCGTCATCGCCTCGTAGGCGTCGGCCACCGCGAGGATCTTCGCTTCGAGGGGAATGTCGTCGTCACCCAGCCCGAGGGGATAGCCGCGACCGTCGGGGCGCTCGTGGTGAGCCAGGACCCAGGCGCGCACATCGTCGAGCTGAGCGCCGCCGAGCAGGCGAGCGCCGGTCTCGGGATGCTTGCGCAGCTCGGTCCATTCCTCAGCGCTCAGGGGGCCGGCCTTGAGGAGGATCGCGTCGGGCACCGCGATCTTGCCCACGTCGTGAACGATGCCGGCCAGCCGTACCCGCTCGACGTGCACCTCGTCGAGGCCGAGCCGGCGGGCCATGAGCTCGGCGTAGCGCCCGACCGTCTGCGAGTGCTGGGCCGTGCGCGCGTCGCGCAGGTCGAGCGCCTCGGCCAGGGTGACGACCGTCGCCACCTCGATGCCGCCGCTCGCATCCTCCGCCGCCGTCGAGAGGCTGCGCAGCTCGGGGTTGTGGATCACCGAGCGGTTGCGACCCATTCGTTTGGCCGCGTAGAGCGCTTCGTCGGCGGCGCCGAGCATCAGCTCGGCGTTGCGTGCCGACTCCGGGAAGGTCGCGATGCCGAACGAGATCGTCAGAAGCAGGGCCTCCTGGGCAAAGCTCTCCTGCACCGCGGTCCGGACCCGTTCGGCGAACATGAAGGCACCGTGCGCGTCGCTGCAGGGCAAGAGCAACGCGAACTCCTCCCCGCCGATGCGCGCGAGCGTGTCGATGCGCCGGCTGTGCTGGGTGAGAATGCCGCTCAGCTTCTCTAGCGCACGGTCGCCGACCAGATGCCCGAACGAGTCGTTCAGCCGCTTGAAGAAATCGAGATCGCCCACCAACAGGGCGAGTGGCGCGCCGCTGCGGCGCGAGCGCTCGAGCTCGGCCTCGAACATGCTCTGAAAGCCGCGGCGGTTGAGAAGTCCGGTCAGTGGATCCGTTCGGGCCGCGACTCCGAGATCGTCGACGGCGCGTGAGAGCCGCGTGACCAGCAGTTGCACGCGCTGGCGCAGAAGTCCGACGAACAGCCCGGCAACTGTCGCGGTGCCGAGCGTGATGAGCCAGCGCTCGATCGGGTCCGGGGTATCACGCAGGAGCAGCACGCTCCCGTACGCGACGGCGACCAACGCCACGTGCGTGGCCGCGCCGCGGGCCGGCAGGAAGTAGGCCGCGGCCAGGGCCAGCCACACGTAGAACATCGCGTAAACGCTCGTGCTCTGCCCCGTGGCGTAGATCCCCACGGTGCAGAGGGCGGTGGCCAGAGCCAGGCCGGCGGCGAAGGAGCGGTTGGGTAGGCGGCCAGCGAAGAACAAGAGGATCGCGCCCGTGAGGAGCCCGACGGCGATCACCCCGTAGATGACCCCTTCGTTCTCACCCTGCGGCTGAGGAAGAACCATCGAGAACAAGGCGAGTGAACCGCCCGCGAGATAGAGCAGGCCGAGCGACCGCGCACGCACTCCCGGCGCGGACAGCAGCGCGTGCCCGTCGGCGTCCACGTCGCCTTCGGGCAGGAGGCGTCGCTCGAGCGATGCAACCCAGCTCTTCATCCACGTCCTATCGACCGCTACGGCCGGGGCAGTTAGAGCTGGGCGTCGAGGGCTGCGTTGACCAGCGCGTCGGCCTCGGCGTTGTGCTCCCGGCGCACGGCCCGGATCTTCCACTCGCGGAACTCGCGCAGCGCCGCCTGCGCCTCGTCGTGCAGGGGCTTGAGCCCCGCGTGCTTGACCTTGTACAGCCCCTGAACCTGCTTGACGATCAGCTCCGAATCGCCGATCACCTCGACTTCGTCCGCCCCAAGCGCACGGGCACGGCCGAGGCCGAGCAGCAGGGCGCGGTACTCCGCGACGTTGTTCGTCGCGGTGCCGATTGGCTCGGCGGCCTCGGCCAGCACGGTGCCGTCGGGCTCGGAGACGATGGCCGCCACGGCCGCCGGGCCCGGATTGCCGCGCGCGCCGCCGTCGACGTGCACGACGACCTTCATCGTGAGGCCTTCAGTTCGGATCGATCGCGGGAAACTCGCCAGGGACCCTCGAGCGGCGGCGGTCGCGGGTCTCGCGGCTCTCTCCCCCGCTGGTGGCCGCACGGTCGCGGCGCTCTTTTCGGCGACGATCGACGATGACCTTCACGTTGGGGTCATCCTCGTAGTAGTCCGCCAGGCGCTCGTAGAGCTCGGGGCCGAGGTCGGCCGGGACGACGCAGTAGATCATCGCGGCCGATCCTAGACGTGGAGCGCGACGGGTGTCGTCAGACGTTCGTCCGTGAAGTTGATCATGCGCTGGCCAGCTCGAGCTCGCCCTGCTCATCGGCGATGGCGTTTGCCACCTGGTCGGCCGCCGCCAGTTCGTCGAGCTCGTAGCCCTTGTCGACGGAGCGCACCTGCGGGTTGTCGTCGGAGAGCTCCACTTCGTAGCGGTACCACGAGAGCTCCCAAGAGACAACGATCGTGATCCGGCTCGGCCGCTCATCGGCCTCGCGCGCAACCACGACCGGGGCACCGAGCGACCGGGCTACTCCCGCGACCGTGCGGGGATGCTCGCTGGCGTTGAAGAGCTCGAGCGCGGCGGCAAGCTTCTGCTCCGAGCTCGTGGGCACGGCGTGCACCTGACGCGGCTCGCGCGGAGGAACGGGCACTTGCGGAGCTGGAGCGCGCACCGCCCGGGCCGGCGCAGATCCGTTCTCGGGAGGCGACTGCTCGTCGCGCCCGTTACTCGCGCGTTCACGGCGCTGGCGCAGCCTGCCCAGCAGCGAGCGCCGGCGCTCGGCCGAATCGGTCGGGCTCACGTCGAGACGGGCTCCCTCGCGAACCCACCCTTCGTGCGTGGCGCGGGCGGAGCAGAGGTCGCAGACCTCGCGCCGGGCACCCCCGTCGAGGTAGGTCTCGGTGTGCTCGCCTCGGAGGAGCGTGCGGCCACAGACGTCGCATTCGACCTGCTCGCCAGAGGTGCGGATGTCGCGGGTCAACATGCGGCGATCGAGGCTACCAGCGGGTCCTTCGGCCCTTCTCGGCCTCCCGCGGTGAGGCTTCAGCCTTCGGCGTCTTGCTCGGTGAGACGCGAACGCAGGCGCAGAACGGCCTTCGTGTGCAGCTGGGAGATGCGGGACTCGGTCACGCCGAGCACCTCGCCGATCTCCCTCAGAGTCAGGTTCTCGTAGTAGTAGAGGGCGATGACGAGCTTCTCGCGCTCGGGCAGGCGGGCGATGGCGTCGGCGACCCGGTCCTTGAGCTCGGTGGCGTCGATGATCGACTCCGGATCGGGTGCGTCCGGATCCTGGATCGTGTCGAGGAGCGATACCTGATCGCCGCTGGCGTCGGACACGGTCCACAGCTCGTCGAGGGCTGCGATCGTGGAGTTGGAGATCTGGATCAGCGACTCCTGGAACTCGTCGACGCTGATCTCGAGCTCTACCGACATCTCCTCATCGGTCGGGGCACGCTGAAAGCGGTGCTCGAGCTTCGCGTTGGCGCGCTCGATAGCGCGTGCGCGTGCGCGGACGGAGCGGGGCACCCAGTCGAGCGAGCGCAGCTCGTCGATGATCGCGCCGCGGATGCGCGGGATGGCGTAGGTCTCGAACTTGATCTCACGCGCCAGGTCGAACCGCTCGATCGCCGAGATCAGGCCTCCAAGACCGTAGGAGATGAGGTCGGCCTCGTCCACGTGCGCGGGCAGCCCGGACGAGAGACGCCCGGCCACGTACTTGACCAGCGGAGAGTAGGCGACTACGAGGCGCTCGCGCGCACGGTTGTCCCCGGAGCCCTTGTAGCGGCGCCAGAGATCCTTGAGCTCGATCGCTTTTACGTTCGTTTCCAGCTTTTTCTCCTGAAACGCACGCCGCCTCGAGCCTAGGCTCGTGGGTGGCTTGAGGCGTAGGCCGACTTGAGCCGCGCGGACTCTACCCGAGTGTAGACCTGGGTAGTGGAGATGCTCGCGTGGCCGAGGAGCTCTTGGATCGCGCGCAGATCGGCACCGCCTTCGAGCAGGTGGGTGGCAAACGAATGGCGCAGGGCGTGCGGGAACACCCGGCCCGGCAGCTCCGCGCGGCGTGCCCAGACCGTCAGGCGGCGGCGGATGTCCGAGGAGGAGAGCCGCCGGCCGGACTTCGAGAGGAACAGCGCCTGTTCCGCTGACGTCGCCGCCAGCGCCGGGCGCGCGACGCGGACATAGCGCTCGAGCGCGGCCAGGGCGTGCTCTCCGGTGGGCATCACCCGTGTCTTCTGGCCCTTGCCCTCGACCCGCACCTCCTCGGAGTCGAAGTGCACCGAGCCCGTGTCGAGGGTCACCAGCTCCTCGGCGCGCAGTCCCGCGGCGTAGGCGAGTTCGAAGAGCGCGCGGTCACGCAGGTCGAGCGGGGTGTTCATGGGGATGCGATCGAGCAGGTTGGCGACCTCGCTCGGCTTGAGGGTCTTGGGCAGCTGCTCGCCCTGCCGCGGTGCCGAGAGCAGGTCGGCGGGATTCTGCTCTACGCGGCCATGCTCCATCAACGTGCGGTAGAGGGAGCGAAGGGCGGCCATCTTCCGTTTGACCGTCGCGGGTGCCGACCCCCGCTCGGAGAGCACCGCCAGGTAGCGCCGCAGCCCCCGCGCACTCACCTGCTCGGGCCGTAGCCCGAATTGGGTCGCCCAGCGGGCGAAGTCGAGCAGGTCGGCGCCGTAGGCGCGGCGCGTGCGCTCCGCTGCGCCGTGGCGCCGGAGGTCCCCGCCGAGGAGCGCCAGGGCCTCGAGCCAAGGCTCCGAGACCGCTGGGTGCTCGTCGCTACGCTGCGAAGCGGTGGGCGTCTTCTTCATCGACGTGGAGAGCGGTCGCGTAGCCACGCAGCGTCAGCTCGTCGACGCAGGCGTCGCGCCCGCGAACGGCCTGCCCGAGCGCCCGTGGTTCCGGATACAGGGCACGGGCGACGCCACGACCATGTGGTATGCGGTGATGCGCAAGGCGACGCGGGGGATCTTCATCGGCGCTCTCGCTATTCGCCACGGCCCCCAGCACGCCTCTTTGCTGCAATGAGGGTGGGACGAGGTGCCGGTGCCGGATATCGGCCTGCATGCGGAGCCGGCGCGCCGGGAGTGAGGCGTCCCCGGCCCCGCGCGGCCAGGTTCTGTCCCCGACGCTTGCGAGTGGCCTTCCGTGGACAGTTGACGCCACACCCGGGCACAAGTGTCCACAGCAGGACGCGAGACTGCCTCGTGGACATTTGTGCCAGCTGAGCGGGCAGAACTGTCCACGGCCATTGGCGACAAGCAGCTTTGCCAGGTTCGGCGTAAGCCGCGCCCTCCCCAGATCCTCGAGTCACGCCGCGGCCGGAGCCGTTTAGTCCGAGGGTCGCCCTAGGCGACGTAGATCATCGAGCCGTACGGCACCCGGGGGAACAGCTCGATGACGTCGGGGATCGCCATGCGGATGCAGCCGTGGGAGGCGGCGCTGCCCAGCGAGCCCGTCTCGGTAGTGCCGTGGATGCCCGCGCCACCCGTGATGCCGATCCAGCGAGCCTTGATCGGATCGTTCGGTCCGGGAGGGATCGTCTTGCCCGCCAGCTTGCCGGCCCATGACGAGTTCGGGACGTGCCAGTAAGGGTTCACCTGCTTGTCGTTCACCGGGTAGAGCCCGGTCGGTGTCTCGAGGCCCTGGCGGCCGACGGCGATCGGGTAGCTCTTGACGAGCTTCAGGTGCTTGAAGAGATGGAGGCGGAATCCGGCGCGGTCGATGGTGACCACCGTCGGGTACTTATTGGCCACCCGGTCGCTGGTGATCTTCGCCTGGACGGTCTCGGCCGGCACGCGCACCCGGCGGATGCCTTCGCGGTCGAGCAGCGCCCGCTCGATGCGGGCGCGCAGGCGCCCCCGATCGACGGTGACTCCGGAGTGGCTCGGGACCGTGCTGAGGCCGCCGCCGCTGAAGGAGACACTCGCGTCCTTGGCGGGATGGTCCACCGACTTCGCCACCCGCGCGGTCAACTTTGAGATGGCTGCCCGTGAGTAGGAGACGCGCGGCTCGAGATTCGCGTCCACGCGGCCGCCGCTGAGTCCCCGGGACACTCGTGAGAAGATCGAGCCTGACCGACTCCGCACGAGCGCCTCGTCGACCGTGGAGTCGAGATCAGCGGCCAGCTTCGCCTGCTTCGAGGTGAGCACGAACCGCCGGCCGTGGTAGCGGACGTCGACAACGCGCTTCAGCTCGCGCAGGAAGTGATGGCGCAGCCGGGCGCGGGCCTGGTCGGGATGAAGACCGCCGACGTTGACCCCCCCGACGCGAACGCCCTTGGCGATCTCGTCGCGGTGACCCTGGTCGTAGGCGTAGACGCTTACCGCGCCGGCGACGAGCACCACGAGAAGGACGACGACTGCAATGAACGAGCGACTGCGCACCAGGTAAACCTTAACGTGAGTCTACGCAGGCACGGATCACCCGCGCCACCTCTGCAACCAGCGTTGCTAGCTGGGTCGGCGTTCGAGCGCGCGGTCGATCGCCCCGAGCACGGTGGTGCGCGCGCTGTGCTCGGCCTCGTGACGACGGAGCTCCCTGAGATCACCGGGCTCGAGCGAGGGGAGGATCGCGATGACCTCGTCGGCGCGCAGCTCCTCGAACGCCGCGAGCGGCCCGCCGCCGTTGCCGTCCGGCTTTCGGCCCTCCGGCGTGGCCGCGGCGTCCTCGGGAGCCGCCTCGAGCGTCGCGAGCACGCGCTGCAGGTCCGCGAGCTGACGCGCCGACGGCTGCCAGCCCGAGCCCGAAGAGCGCTGGCCCTCGATCCGCACGCTCGGGCTGCGACGCAGGAACTCCTCGACCTCGCGCTCGTAGCGATACGGAGTGCCCTCGTTCTGGCCTAGCCGGCGAACGCGCTGAGCCTCGCGGTAGCGCTCGATCGCCTCACGCGTCGTGTAGCGATACGCGTATCCCGTCGCCTTGAGCCGGCGGTTGTCGAGGCCGCGGCCGAACCGCAACTGGCGCAGCATCTCGGGAGGAACGCGCACGCCGAGCGCCCGCATCCCGAGCGCGGAGACGCCCGTGCCCCACGGGGCGAGCAGTGGCAGCCACCTCTTGTCGAGCAGGTCCAGCACCTCGGTAAGCGCGAGCACCCCGTCGGCGGCCACGTTGTAGACGCCCGGGACGTCGTGGGACACCACGTGCTCGAGCGCGCCGACCATGTCCTCGTCATGAATGAACTGGTAGCGGGGGTCGAACCCCAGGATCGTCGGCACGACGGGCAGCCGGAAGTACCGCAGGTGCGAGGTCTCCAGGTCGGCGCCGATGCCGTTGGCGAATCGCAGCACGGTGACGCTCACGTCGTTGTTGCGCTCGGCGAAATCGCGCACCGCCTTCTCGGCTTCGACGATGTCCTTCTCGATCGGTGTTCGCGCGGGATGAGGGCGGCCCATCTTCTCCGTGAAGAAGGAAGGGTCGTCCTGCTCGCAGCCGTAGAAGTGCCCCGAGGACTTGAACACGAGCTTGCGCACCGGCGTCTCCGGGCCGCTGCATCCGGCGAGGATGTTCATCGTGCCGATGACGTTGTTCTCGTGCGCGAGCCGTGGCGAGGTGGTGCCCGAGTCGACCACGAGCCGCGTGTCGATCACGGTGTCGATCTCGGCCGCGTCGACGATCCGGCGCAGCAGGGCGTGCTGGGTGCTCACCTGGACGAACTCGGTGCGCTCGAGCTCAAGCGTCGGCTCGCGCGTGTCGACGCCGATGATGGTCTCGACGCCGGGGTGGCGCTCGAGCACCTGCGCGAGGCGTCCTCCCCAGTAGGAGGAGAGGCCGGTCAAGAGGATGCGGCGGGAGTCCATTGCCTGGGTCTCTCAGCCCATCCAGACGCTGCGCCGCTTGGCCACCATCTCGTGGAGGTTCTCCTGAATGACCGCGCGCACGTCCTGGGCCACATTCTGGACGAGCCCCTTGTCCTGCCACGGCTCGTCGCCCATGCCATCCGTGCGCACGGGTTCGAGGAATCGGACCGTGAACTTCGCCGGCAGGTAGCCCACCATCCCGAGGAGGCCGAGGTGAGGGAAGGTCGGCGTAAGCGGCACGTAGAGCAGCCCGGACAGCCGCTGGAGCAAGGAGAGCTGCGCGAACGCGGGCTGGGCCTCCTCGGCACCCACCACCGCTATGGGAACGATCGGCGCGTGGGCGCGCATGGCCGCTTCGACGAAGCCGCCGCGCCCGAAGCGGCGCAACCTGTAGCGGTCCTTGTAGAGCTTCTCCGTCCCCTTGCGGCCCTCGGGGAAGACCAGCACGAGCTGGCGCTCGTCGTAGAGGAGCCGGTGCACGTTGGCCGGGTGCGCGGCCACACCGCCGATCTTCTGGACGAGCATCGAGAAGCCCGGATAGCCCTTGAAGAAGTGCTCGACCGTCAGGTGGAGGGGCCGCTCGCGCGGATGCTCTTCCTTGATCGACTTGGCGATCATCGCCGCGTCGGGCGGCAGGGCGCCCGAGTGGTTCGAGACGAGCAGCGCGCCACCATCGGCCGGGACGTTCTCGATGCCCTCGACCGTCACGCGGAACCAGTACCGGTAGAGGAACTCCACGAGCGTGCGATCGAGGGCGCCCTCCACACGCTCGGAGCGGCCCCAATCGCTGACCTGGCGCTCGGGCTCGAGGCCGGGTAGGAAGTCACGCAGATCCTCCCGCCGGGCGGGGAGGCCCGGTCGGTCGTCCTGGCGCCGGCGCTCGAACACGTCGGGTCCGTGGTCGGTCTCGCGTTCGCGAAGGGGTGTGCGCCGGTCGGAAGCCATCAGCCCCTAGCGCGCCGTCTTTTCTGAGGCGGTTCCGGTACCGGCGAGGATCGGCTCGAGCCGCCGCTCGAGCTCCGGCCAGTCCTGGGCGCACACGATGCTCTCCTCCTCGCAGAGCTCGGCGTTCCACGGATGCAGAAGCGTGGCCGGCACGATGTTGTGCTCCAGCGCGCCCTCGAGGTTGCGCGGGCTGTCGTCGATCAGCACGTCGATGCCGATGTCGACACAGCGGGAGATCTTGTCGTAGGAGCAGTAGAGCTCGTGGTGGGGCAGGCCGATGCGCTCGAGCCACGTTCCGGTGGCTGTGTGGCAGGCCTCGGCGCGGTGCGAGGTGATGTGGATGAAGTGGCCCCGCTCGTGCCAGCGCGCGACGGCCTCGACGGCGCCCGGGTAGGGCTCGGCGGCGAGACCGTTGTGGTCGCTGTGGGTCTCCGTCACCAGGGCCAGCACCTGCTCCGCCCTCAGCCCCTCGATGTGCCAGGTCACCTGGTTCTCGTAGGGGAGCTCGAGCCCAAAGCGCTCACGCGCGGCGTGGGCGAACCCGTCCCAGTAGTGGTGGAGGGTCGAGTCGATATCGATGGCGATCCGCACTGAGAGCTATAGGTTATTGCTCATGACCGCGACCGCTCCCGGCGACACCTACGGCGCCGAGGGCCGATCGGAGTGGCTGGACATCGACTGGCGTGAGCACCAGCGCTGGGTCGAGGTCAAGGGAGCCCCGATCAACGTGATCGAGATAGGCTCGGGACCGCCGCTCATCTTCATTCACGGGCTGGGTGGCGCCTGGCAGAACTGGCTGGAGAACATCCCCCACTTCGCGCGAACCCATCGGGTGATCGCGATCGACCTGCCGGGCTTCGGCGCCTCCCCCGACAACGACGAGAAGACCTCCATCTCGGGCTACGCAGAGCTCGTCGACGCACTCTGTGACGAGTTGGACATCGAGCGCGCCTCGGTCGTGGGCAACTCGATGGGCGGGTTCATCGGAGCCGAGCTGGCAATTGCCTTCGCCACCCGGATCGAACGCCTCGTGCTCGTCTCCCCCGCGGGCATCTCGACGGAGAACCTGCACCGGCGCCCTCTCATCACGGGCGCTCGCATCGCCGGACTCGGTGCCTCCTGGGTCGGGAGCAAGTCCGAAGTGCTCACCACCCGTCCACGCATGCGCCGGGCGCTGGCGTGGAACATCGTGCGCCACCCTCATCTGCTGTCGGCGCCGCTGATGGCGGAGCAGGTCCGGGGTACGGGCAAGCCCGGGTTCATCGACGCGCTCGATGCGCTGATGAGCTACCCCATCCGTGATCGCCTCGAGAAGATCGAGTGTCCGACGCTGATCGTCTGGGGCCGCAACGACTTCCTGGTGCCCGTGCGCGACGCCGATGAGTTCGAGAAGCTGATCCCGAACAGCCGCAAGGTCATCTGGGACGACACGGGCCATGTCGCGATGCTCGAGCGCCCGGCGAAGTTCAACGCGCTCCTCGACGAGTTCCTGGCCGCCGGCTGATCAGGAAGTGACGGCGCCCTCGGCGGCGCTGCCCACGAGCTTGGCGTACTTCGAGAGCACGCCGTTGGGCATATCGCGCACGGGAGATCGATAGGCGCTGACGCGCTTCGTGATCTCGTCGTCCGAGAGGGCGACGTCGAGCTTCCGCGCGTCGACGTCGATGGTCACTTCGTCGCCGTCTTGGACGGCCGCGATCGGGCCGCCGCGAGCCGCCTCGGGGGCGACGTGGCCGGCCATGAAGCCGTGGGTGGCGCCGGAGAAGCGCCCGTCGGTGATGAGGGCGACCTCTTCGCCGAGGCCCTCCCCCACGAGCGCCGCGGTGACCGCGAGCATCTCGCGCATCCCCGGGCCGCCGGCCGGGCCCTCGTTGCGGATGACGAGGACGTCGCCCGGCTCGATGCGGCTCTCGGTGACGGCGGACATCGCGTCCTCCTCGGACTCGAACACGCGAGCGGGGCCGACGTGCTTGCGGCGCTCGTGCCCGGCCAGCTTCACGACGCAGCCGTCCGGGGCCAGGTTGCCGCGCAGGATCGCCAGGCCGCCGGTGGCCTTGATCGGGTCGTTCAGCGGCCGCACCACGCGCTGGCCCTGGGTTTCGCGGGCGCCGCGGGCCAGTTCGCCGATCGTCTCGCCGGTGACCGTCGGCGCGTCGCCGTGCAGCAGACCCGCCTCGAGCAGCCGGTCGAGCAGCACGGGAATGCCGCCCGCGCGGTAGAGATCGACCGCGACGTAGGCGCCGCCGGGCTTTAGGTCACAGAGCAGAGGAGTGCGCTCGCTGATGCGGTCGAAGTCGTCCACGTCGAGCGGAACGCCTGCCTCGCGCGCGACGGCGAGAAGGTGCAGCACGCCGTTGGTCGACCCGCCACTCGAGGCGATCGCGGCGATCGCGTTCTCGAGGGAGTCCTTCGTGATGATGTCGCTCGGCCGCTGGCCGCGGCGCAGGACGTCCATCACGAGCGCTCCCGCGTCGCGGGCGACGTCGGCCTTGCTCGCGTCGGTCGCCGGGACCATCCCCGATCCCATCGCCGAGATGCCGAGCACCTCGAAGGCCATCGCCATCGTGTTCGCGGTGAACTGACCGCCGCAGGCGCCCGCGCCCGGCGAGGCGGCCTCTTCGAGCGCGGTCAGCTCGTCGTCGGTCATCTTGCCGGCGGCGTGTGAGCCGACGGCCTCGAAGACGTCCTGGATCGTGACGTCGTGCCCGTCGTAGGTGCCGGGCATGATCGAACCGCCGTAGAGCATCACCGACGGCACGTTCAGGCGAGCGAGCGCCATGACCGTGCCCGGGATCGTCTTATCGCACCCGCTCAGGGCGATGACGGCGTCGAAGAGGTGGCCCAGGCCGACGAGCTCGATGGAATCAGCGATGACCTCACGCGAGACCAGCGAGGTCTTCATCCCCTCCGTCCCCATGGTGATGCCGTCGGAGATCGCGATGGTGTTTAGCTCCATCGGCGTGCCGCCCTCCGCCCGGATCCCCTCCTTGACCCGTGCGGATAGCGCACGCAGGTGGAAGTTGCACGGCATGGTCTCGATCCACGTCGAGGCCACTCCGATCAAGGGCTTGGCGAGATCCTCCGCCGAGAAGCCGATCCCGTGCAGGTAGGAGCGCGCGGCGGCGCGTTCAGGACCTTCGGTGAGGACGCGCGAGCGGTGCTTGAGGTCGAAAGCCGTGGCGCTCATCTAAAGCCCGACGATAGCGGCGGCGCCAGGAGCGCTGTTCGCGCTCAGGGCAGCGAGACGTTGCCGCCGGAGGCGGCCGGGCGAGCTTCGTCGCGCGTGCGCTCGCGCTCCCACTGGCCGAGGCGCCAGAGGTCGCGCTTGACCTGCTTGGGATCGACCTGGCGGCCGGGGAGGTGCATGTTGGCCGACGCGATCAGACGCCGCTCATCGCCCGTCAGCGCCATCCACTTCGCCAGCACGTCGTCGGAGTCGGGCAGGCGAGCGCTCCCGTAAGGGCGCTTCTGGTCGGGGAAAGCGACGCAGTACTCGTTGAGCAGCCGGTGAGTCTGGGGCAGGAAGGCGACGATCGGCTTGTGGGGGTAGACGAGGTAGGCGTAAGGGGCCCCGCCCGTCGTCAGTTCGTCCTCGGGGCCGTCGGCCTGAGCGCCCCACACCCGGATGAAGCCAAGGTCGCGGTACATCCCCCATTCCTCGTCGTTGACGCAGGAGCGCAGCAGCGCGCGGGCGCGCTGCTCGGCGCGCCGCTCGCGGCCAGGGTCATAGCCGGGTGTGACCGGGCGGGCACGGCGCGCCCGGCGCCGCTCGAGCGCCTCCTGAATCCGCGGGAGCATCACCTCGGAGAGCAGCGCGACAACGACTATGAGAGTGGCGAGGAGCGCGAGCACCATCGTCCGCCGCTAAGGGTCAGGAGCCGCCGGCGGCGCGGGGGAAGAAGATCACCCGGTCGGCGTCGCGCGGCACGTCTTCGAAGTTCCGCACGATCTGGGCCTCGCGCCGGCCGGCGGTACCAGTCAGCGGCACTGCGGCCCACATGCCTTCGTCGAGCTGGCGGCGGAACTCCGCCACGAGCCGCTCCTCCTCGGCCCGGACCTCGATATCCCCCTCGGCCAGAAGCACCTCACCGTGTCCCGGCTTCATGCGCAGCAGCCTCATGGGCGGATTATGACAAAGGGACGCTCGCTCATGCGGCGCCTGTGCGCCGCGATGTCGAGCGCGTCGACCGGGCCCGCCCCCGAGCCGATGTCGCGCAGGCCGCGCCGGACCGCGGCGGACGCCAGCGTCTTGGCTGCGCGAGCGGCCTCGAGCGGCGAGCGTCCGAGCGCGAGATGGGCGGCCAGCGCCGAGGAGTGCGTACAACCCGATCCGTGCGCGGCGCCACCGGGCTCGCGCGGTCCCGGGATCGAGTGCAGGGACTTCCCATCGAAGAACACGTCGGTGGCTTCGTCTCGGTGGCCTCCGGTCACAACGACGTAGGCCGGACCGAGCTCGTGGATGGCGCGCGCCAGGTCCTCGGGATTCGCGTCTCTCTGCGCGAGAACGGCCGCCTCCGCCAGGTTGGGTGTCACCACGTCGACCCGGCCAAGGAGCTGCTCCACAAGCGCCGTCCGGGCTTCGGGGTCGAGCAGGTCGGAGCCCGACTCCGACACCATCACCGGGTCGAGGACGACCGGGATCGCCGGATCGAGCCTCGTGAGGATCTCTCCGACCGCCGCGATTGTCGCCGCGGTGCCGAGCATCCCGATCTTCACCGCGTCGACCCCGATGTCGTCGATCACCGCGAGCGCCTGCGCGAGGATCATCCGTGCCGGTACGGCGTGCACGTCGGTGACCGCGAGGGTGCTCTGGGCGGTGATCGACGTGATCACCGTCATGCCGTGGACCCCGCAGGCGGCGAACGCCTTGAGGTCGGCTTGGATGCCCGCTCCCCCGCCGGAATCCGACCCGGCGATCGAGAGGACTCGCGGCGTCGGCGCTCCGTCGTCCATCGGGACGAGGGTACGCGTGCGGCACCGCTTGCAAGTCACGCGACGACGGCATAGCGGCCTCCCGCCCCGCGCCGGACGTAGCCCAGCAACTCGAGCTCGGCGAACGCAGCGAGCGCGCTGTCGGCCGCGAATCCACGAGCGCAGAGCCGCTGAACCGAATCGTCGCCCTCGCTTACGGCATCGAGCGCCACCCGCAGCTCGCGCGGCAGCTCTTCCCGCGCGTCGGCCAACGCCCGGCCCGTTCCCGCTCCATAGAGCCCTTCGATGACGTCGCGCGCGTCGCGAACGGGACGCGCGCCGTCCACGATCAGTCCGTTGGTGCCGGCCGAGAGTGGCGACGTGACCCGGCCGGGAACGGCGGCCACGTCGCGCCCGGCCTCGGTCGCCAGCGAGGCGGTGATGAGGGATCCTGAGCCTTCTCCCGCTTCGACGACGACCGTCATGACGGCCAGCGCAGCGATGATGCGGTTGCGCGCCGGAAACGACCAGCGCCGCGCCGTCGTGCCGGGCGGCAGCTCCGAGACCACAGCGCCCTCCGCGCGTATGCGCGTGTGGAGGTGACGCTTGGACGCCGGGTAGGCCCGGTCGGGCCCCGCGGCGAGCACCGCAACGGTGCCGCCCTTCGCCTCGAGGGCTCCGGCGTGCGCGGCGGAGTCGACCCCGAGGGCCATGCCGCTGATGACAGTGATCCCCGCGGCGGCGATACCCCGGCCGAGCCCAGCGGCGACCTCGAGCCCGTAGCCCGACGCTCGCCGGGCCCCAACCACAGCAACGGGCTGATCGCTGACGAGAGTGAGGAAACGGTCGGCCTCTCCGGCGACGAACAGAATCGCCGGGGGGTCGCCCAGATCGCGCAGCCGCTTGGGATAGGCGCCGTCGCAGCGGCACAGCGCCTCGACGCCGGCGGCTTGGCAGCGTCGTTTGGCCTTATCGGGATCGAAGCCCGCGTACTCCGACGCAACCGAGCTGCCGCGTTGCCCACCGAGCGCCCCGAGCAAGTCTCGGTCGGGCATCGCCAGGATGCCGGGGAGGCGTTGTGAGCGCTCTCGCGCGCGCTCGATCGGATCGGCCAGCCGGCCGATCAGCCACGCGCGGCGCAGACATGCGTCACACGCCCTCATGCTGCGAGCCTCGCCTCGGCCTGACGCTGGCGCAGCCCGAGGGCGGTAAGCAGATCGACCTGCTCGACCCGCGCGCCCCCGCGCAGATCGGCGACGGTCTGAGCGACGCGGAGCACACGGTGGTGGCCGCGAGCGCTGAGATCGCCCGTCTCATAGGCACGATGGAGCGCGGTCGCTGCCCGCGGGGCCACGGTGACCGTGCGCCGCACCACGGCCGAGTCCATCTGCCCGTTGCAGCTCGCGGGCGTTCCTCCGAGCCTGTGCTGCTGCCGTTCGCGCGCCTCGACCACGCGTGCCCTGGCCGCCGCCGAAGTGGTGACAGCCAAGCCCTTCATCTCCTCTCCCGTCGGACGCTCGACGCCAACGAGCAGGTCGAGGCGGTCGAGCAGCGGACCGCTCAGCTTGCGACGATGGCGCAGCAGATCGGCCTCGCTGCAACGGCAGCGCTCGGCCACGCCCGCATAACCGCACGGGCACGGGTTGGTGGCAGCCACCAACATGAACCTGGTCGGAAAGACGAGCGCCCGCTGCCCCCGCACCACGGTCGTCCAGCCGTCCTCCAGCGGCTGGCGCAGTGCCTCGAGCGTCGATCGCGCGAACTCGGAGAGCTCATCGAGGAAAAGAACACCGTGATGCGCGAGGCTGGCCTCGCCCGGCGTGGGCGCCGGACCGCCGCCAACCAGTCCCGGCACCGAGGTCGCGTGATGCGGAGCGCGGAACGGGCGCTGTGTGACCAGCCCCCGTCCGTCTCCGTGCAGCCCCGCCAGGCTGTGTATCCGGGTGACCTCGATTGCCTCCTCGCCGGTCAGCGGTGGGAGGATCGAAGGCAAGCGCCGGGCGAGCATCGTCTTACCGGTGCCCGGCGCGCCCTCGAAAAGGAGGTTGTGACCACCCGCCGCGGCGATCTCGAGCGCGCGCAGCGGGGAGTCATGCCCGCGTACGTCTGCGAGGTCGATGCTCGACCCGGCCGCACGCTGGCTCACGGCGACGCGCGCGGGCTCGACGACGGGACGCTCTCCTCCGCAGAGGAGCTCAACCGCGGCGCGCAGCGTGGTCGTCCCGAGGATCTCGAGGCCTGCGACCAGAGCGGCCTCGGCGGCCCTTCCGGATGGGAGCACGAGGCCGCGCAGCCCCGCGCGGCGAGTGCCTTCTGCCACCGCGAGCGCGCCCCGACTGTCACGCAGTTCGCCGCCCAGGGACAGCTCGCCGAACACGGCGTACTCCGCCACCGCCTCACTAGCCAGTTGGCCGCTGGCCACGAGCAGCCCCATGGCCAGCCCGAGATCGAACCCGGGACCAACCTTGCGCAGATGTGCCGGCGCGAGGTTCGCCGTAATGCGCCGCATCGGGAACGCGAAGCCGGAGTTGAGAATGGCCGCCCGCACCCGCTCGCGCGACTCCCGTACGGCAGCATCGCCGAGTCCGACGATGGTGAAGCTCGGCAGCCCGGGACGGACGTCGACCTCGATCGAGACGGGCCGGGATTCGAGGCCGTCGATGGCGAATGTGAGCACACGGGCGAGCACCTCGGGAACGCTAAGGGCGGTCTCGCTACGCGTGGTGCGCGGATTGCGACAAGTGCTTCACGGCTTTGCGCCGAAGGTCGCTCGTGAGTCCGAAAGTGGCGGCGACCGCCTTAGCGTCCGGCGCCGTGCTCCGCGATCCCCGACAACACCTGGGCCGGCTCGGCGAGCGGCTCGCCGCCGAGCACCTCGAGCGGCTCGGCTACACGATCGTCGCCCGCAACTACCGGACGCGCTGGGGGGAGCTCGACCTGATCGTGCACGATCCGGGGCACCTCGTCTTCTGCGAGGTCAAGACGCGACGGCTGGGCACGCGCAGCCCGCTCGAATCTATTCGGGAGAACAAGCAGCGGCAGGTGCGGCGCATGGCCGCGGCCTGGCTGGCCGAGGTCTGC
This sequence comes from Solirubrobacterales bacterium, assembly GCA_038200435.1. Classification (GTDB taxonomy): domain Bacteria; phylum Actinomycetota; class Thermoleophilia; order Solirubrobacterales; family Solirubrobacteraceae; genus JBBPXY01. The sequence goes on along the minus strand of JBBPXY010000019.1, from coordinate 27,398 downwards.
GACCGGCCGCGGGGAGCCGAGCTGCGGTTTGACGCAATTGGGGTGACGATCGACGGCGCCGGCCGGCTGGTCGCTCTGGAGCACCTGGAGGCGGCGTTTTGATGTGAGCTGGTCAGTGAAGCCCTGTATCCCCTATAGGGGCAACAAGGCTTCATTCGGTCGCCGCCAAGCCCGCGGGCCTGCTTCAGAGCTGCAGCTGCTGGTACGCGATCGACTGGAACGACATTCGATGCAAAGGCGAAATCCCGCGCGACTCGATCGCCGCCCGGTGCTCGGGCGTCGCGTAGCCGACATGCGTGGCGAACTCCCACCCAGGGTGCACGGTGTCGGCGCGGCGCATGTAGCGGTCGCGACTGACCTTCGCGATGACCGATGCCGCTGCGATGGCCGCACTCTTGGCGTCGCCGCCGACGACGGCTCGCTGCTCATGACCGACGTCTCTCACGGCGAACCCGTCGCTCAAGCACAGGGTGCCCTGACGGGCTACTCCCCGCAGCGCGTCTCGCAGAGCCGCCAGGTTGGTTACGTGCAGCCCCCGGGCGTCGATGCCGCGCGGGCAGCGGGAGACGACGACCACGCGCGCCGCCAGCCGCAAGATCACCGGGTAGAGCTCCTCCCTCACCTCCTCGCGCTGCTGCTTCGAGTCGTTCAGGGCCGACAGAGCGCGCACCTCGCGCCGCCCGATGCGGTCATAGTCGAATAGAACACCCGCCGCTACGAGCGGGCCGGCGAGGCAACCGCGACCTGCCTCGTCGGCGCCCGCGACGAAGCGGGAGCCGAGCGAGCGGTCGAACTGGACGAGGCGGCGGCCGGGGGGCGGCTTGCGGCGCTGCCGCTTGCGCGAACTAGAGGACGTTGATGCGGTTCGGCGGCCAGTAGGTGGCAAAGGCGCCACCGATGACCCACTTCTTGGGGATGGGTCCCCAGTAACGACTGTCGGCGGAGTCGGCACGGTTGTCACCCATCATGAAGTAGTGGCCGGGCGGAATGACGATCTGACGCTTGAAGGTGCAGATCGGCTCCCGAGGAGGACACGGCCGGATGTAGGAGTCCTTCTCCGGCCGGCCGTTGCGGATCACGTGACTGTCCTTGATCACGATCCGATCCCCCGGAAGACCGACAACGCGCTTGATGAAGTTCTCACCCGAGCGGCCGGCGGTCGGCCGGTCGCAGGGTTGGTCGTGACCGTCGCCCTGCTGCGGGTCACCGCACTCGCTGGTCTGACCCGTGGAGGAGTCGTCGGTGGCCCCCGAGGGCGGGTGGAACACGATGATGTCGCCGACCTCGGGGTCGTGGAAGTGCGTGCCGACGCGGTTGACGAGCACGCGCTGCCCGGGCACGAGCGTGGGCTCCATCGACGGGCTGGGGATCCGGAACGGCTTGACCAGGAACGCCTGGATGCCGAGGGCGAGCCCGATCGCGGTCGCCACGATGACGACCAGCTCGATCAACGAGCCGGACGACGAGCGCCGCCGTTTCACTCCTTGTCAGGCGAGTCGGAGGCCGGAGCGGCCTCGCCGGCGGCCGGCGTCTTCGCGACCGCCTCATCAGGCGCGGCGGCTGCCTCCTCGACGGGCGGGGTCTTCACCTCGACCGGAGTGTCCGGCGCCTCGAGCTCGGGCTCGTGCGCCTGCGGCGTGTGGAGCAGCTCGCGCTCGACGGCGGCCTCCGGCCGCGCCGAACGGCGCTCGCGCACACGGGCACGCTTGCCCACGCGGTCGCGCAGGTAGAAGAGCTTGGCGCGGCGCACGTCGCCGCGGGCGGCGATCTCGATGCGCTCGACCTTGGGCGAGTGGCACGGGAACGTGCGCTCCACGCCGACGCCGAAGGACTGCTTGCGTACCGTGAACGTCTCGCGCAGCCCGTGGCCCTGGCGCTTGATCACGACGCCTTCGAAGACCTGGGTGCGGCGGCGGGTGCCCTCGACGACCTGGAAGTGGACGCGAAGACGGTCTCCCGCGTCGAAGTCCGGGAGGCGGCGCAGTTGGGCGCGCTCGAGGGATGCAATTACGGTGCTCATGGCTGAGGACCGCGGCGGCCAGGAGAGGCCAGCACGCGGGGACGCTTATGGTAGCCGACCGTCGCCCGGCGCCCTGTGCTCCACCGTGCGCGTCTGCTCCTTACGCCAGCGGCGGATCTGCTCGTGGTGCCCCGACAGCAACACGCCGGGCACGCGCCAGCCCCGGTGCTCGGCCGGGCGGGTGTAGTGCGGATACTCCGCGCGGCCGGCCAAAGCATCGCTGAAGGATTCCTCGGCGGCGGAGCGCTCGTCTCCGAGAGCTCCCGGCAGCTTGCGCAGAACCGCATCGCAAACCACCATCGCCGCGAGCTCGCCCCCGGCCAGGACGTAGCGGCCGATCGAGATCTCCTCCGAGGCGAAGTGGTCCACGATCCGCTGGTCGAACCCCTCATAGCGCCCGCAGAGCAGGGTGAGCGCGGGCTCGGCGGCGAGCTCCTTCACCAGTTCCTCGTCGAGCAGGCGCCCCCCGGGCGTCAGCGCGATGACCCGGCGGCGGCGCGGCAGCTCGACGGGATCCTCTTCGTACACCGCCCGGAGCGCCGCCTCCATCACGTCGACGCGCAGCACCATGCCGGCTCCGCCTCCGAACGGGGTGTCGTCGACCTGGCCCGCGCTCAGCGGCGTGTGCTCCCGGGGATCGATGCACCGCAGCTCGTGACCCGCCGCCAGCGCGTTGGCGACATGGCGCTGGTTGCGAAACCACTCGAACCAAGGCGGGAACAGGGTGAAGACGTCGATGTCCACTCGGCGCCTCGCTAGCCCTCCTCGCCCAGAAAGGCGAGGTCGACCTCGATGCGTTTCTCCCCCACGTCCACCGCGCGCACGGCGTCGCGCACGAGCGGGACGAGCAGGTCCCCCCCGCGCTCACGCGACACTTCAAGCACCTCGCACGATGGCAGAGAAACAAGCCTCCGCACCGTGCCGACCTCCGTCCCGCCGTCGTGCACCCGGCAGCCTTCGAGGTCAGCGGCCCACCACTCGTCCTCCTCGAGCTGGGCAACCGCGTCGCGGGCCACCGTGAGCTCGCTTCCGCGCAGGCCCTCCGCCGCCGTTCGGCTCTCGCAGCCCTCGAGCCGCAGGATCGGCTTCGCCGCGGTGCCGGCGCGACGGACGATCTTTCGCGTCGAGCCGTCGGCGCCAACCTCGACGCTGAGGCCTCGCTCGAGCAGAGACTCGTAAGGTTCGAGCACGTAGAACGAGCCATCCAATCCGTGCGCACGCCCCACTCGCCCGGCACGCACCCGCGCGCGCTCGCCGGCACTCACGCCAGGCTCAGTCGACGATGTCGACCAGGACGCGCTTGTTCTCCCGCACCGCAGCGGCCTTGAGGAGCGTGCGCAGCGCCGATGCCGTGCGGCCACCGCGACCGATCACCTTGCCGTAGTCCTCGTCGCCCACCGAGAGCTCGAGCACCAGGGTTCCGTCGTCCTCGGTGAACTCCTCGACCTCCACCTCGTCGGGGTGGTCGACCAGCTCTCGAGCGAGGTACTCCAGCAGCTCCTTCATGACGAGAACGGCGCACGGCTCCGGAGCCGACGGCGCAGTGCCTCTCTAGACGCCTTGCGTCTTGAGCAGCTTACGAACGGTCGCCGAGGGCTGGGCTCCCCGGGCGATCCAGGACTGAGCCCGCTCCGTGTCGATGACGATCGTCGAGGGCTGGGTCTGGGCGTTGTAGTGCCCAATGGTCTCGATCACGCGACCGTCGCGCTTGGAGCGGCCGTCGGCGACGACGACCCGCCACACGGGGTTCTTGCGCCCACCCACACGGGTGAGCCTCAGGCGTACAGCCACGCGGATCCTTTCGAGGACTTCATCTGGCCCGAGAGAGTAGCTACCGGGCGCCGCGCATGAGCGCGCCGATGTCGGGCATCTTGCCCTGCTGCATCTGGCGCATCAGCTTCTGCATCTGGCCGAACTGCTTGATGAGAGCCTTTACCGCCTGCACGTTCGTGCCCGAGCCCTGCGCGATTCGCAGCCGCCGGGAACCCTTGATGAGGTCGGGCTTGCGCCGTTCCTCGCCCGTCATCGACAGGATGATCGCCTGGATGCGATCGAACTCCTTCTCGTCGACCTTCAGCCCCTTCATCTGCGCGCCGGCGCCGGGGATCATCCCGAGGATCGACTGCAACGGACCGAGCTTCCTCACCTGCTTGAGCTGATTCAGAAAGTCGTCGAGGCCAAACTCCTGCTTGCGGATCTTGCGCTCGAGCTCGGCCGCCTCGTCCTCGTCGAACTGGCTCTCGGCCTTCTCGATGAGCGTCATCACGTCGCCCATCCCGAGGATGCGCTGCGACATCCGGTCCGGATGGAAGCGCTCGAACTGGTCGAGCTTCTCGCCGGTGGAGGCAAAGATGATCGGCTTGCCGGTGACCGCCTTGACCGACAGGGCCGCGCCGCCGCGCGAGTCACCGTCGAGCTTGCTCATGATCACGCCGTCGAACTGGACGACGGCGGCGAACTCCTGCGCGACGTTGACCGCGTCTTGCCCCGTCATCGCGTCGACGACGAGCAGGATGTTGTGTGGCTTGACGGCCGCGCGGATCTCGGCCAGCTCGGCCATCAACGCCTCGTCGACATGGAGGCGCCCGCTGGTGTCGACGATGAGCACGTCCTTGCCGTCGGAGCGCGCCTGCTCGAGAGCCCACTTGGCGATGTCGACGGGGTTGCGGTCGGTTCCCTGCTCGTAGACCGTCGCTCCGGCCCCAGCCCCGACCTTGATGAGCTGGTCGACGGCGGCGGGGCGGTAGACGTCACACGCGGCGACGGCGACGGAGGAGCCGTGCTTCTCCTTCAGGTGGCGGGCGAGCTTGCCCGTGGCGGTCGTCTTGCCCGAGCCCTGGAGGCCAGCCATGAGCACGACGGTCGGAGGGCGCGGTGAGAAGGTGAGGTCGCGCCCCGCGCCTCCCATGAGGCTCGTGAGCTCGTCGGAGACGATCTTCACGACCTGCTGGCCCGGGTTGAGCTGGTTCAGAACATCGGCGCCGAGAGCCTGCTCCTTCACCGACGCGGTGAACTGCTTGACCACCTTGAAGTTGACGTCGGCCTCGAGCAACGCGAGGCGGATCTCGCGCATTGCCGCGTTGATGTCGTCTTCGGTCAGCGCGCCGCGGCCGCGGACGTCGGCCAGGGTGCCCTGAAGCTTCTCGGAGAGCGAGTCGAACATCGTGCTCTTGAGTGTGCCCTAGATGACTGGTTTCATCGCCGCGTGTGCCCGGGGGCGGCGCAGGCCGAGCTGGTCAAGGAAGCAGGCAGCAGCCTTTGGCGGCGCCAAAGGCAATACCGATGACACAGAACGAGCGACAGCATGCGCCGTCATCCGGGTGCGCGGGGTGGTGGAACCAGTCATCCCGGGAGGTCCGACTCCGGCAACGCGGGAGCGCCGCCGGGTCGCGAGGCCTCGGCCGCAGCGGCGGCAGCTTCGGCCGCGGCTTTCTGTGCCTCCTGGAGGGCTGCCGACGCCGCCGGATCAGGCTCGGCAGAGCGATGGCGCGGGGGCGGAGGCGGGCCCGCCGGGGCGCTGCCGTTGCCGCTGCCGTCACCTTCGCCCGTGAAGGCCTGCCGGAGACCGCCGAAGGCCTGCGAGAACTCCGACGGAATGACCCAGACCTTGTTGGCCGAGCCGTCAGCGAGCTTCGGAAGCATCTGCAGGTACTGGTATGAGAGGAGCTCGGGGTCGGGACGGCCGTCGTGGATGGCCCCGAAGACGGTCTCGATCGCCTTTGCCTCGCCCTCGGCACGCAGGATCGCGGACTGCCTGCCGCCCTCGGCCTTGAGCACCGCGGCAACCTTCTCACCCTCCGCCGTGAGGATCTGCGACTGCTTGACGCCCTCGGCGGTGAGGATCGCCGCGCGACGGTCGCGTTCGGCGCGCATCTGCTTCTCCATCGCCTCCTGGATCGAGCCGGGCGGGTCGATCGACTTGAGCTCGACGCGATTGACGCGGATCCCCCACTTGCCGGTCGCCTCGTCAAGCACCACACGGAGCTGACCGTTGATGTGGTCGCGGCTGGTAAGCGCGGCCTCGAGCGACATGCCGCCGGTGACGTTTCGCAGCGTCGTCACCGTGAGCTGCTCGATCGCCTGCAGCGGATTGGCGACCTCGTAGGTGACAGATTTTGCGTCGGTGACCGTGAAGTAGATGACCGTGTCGATCTGCACCACGAGGTTGTCCTCGGTGATGACGGGCTGCGGCGGGAAGGTGACGACCTGCTCACGCAGGTCGATCAAAGGCCGCAGGCGATCGATGAACGGGATGATGATCGTCAGCCCCGCGTCGAGCGTGCGGTTGTAGCGGCCCAGGCGCTCGACGACTCCGGCGCGGGCCTGCGGGACGATGCGGACGGTCCGCGCGGCAACGAACACCACGAACACGGCGAGGACAAGAAGGGCAATGACACCAGCGCTCATGTGAAGCTCCTATTCGGTCACCAGCGCCGTGGCGCCGCGTATCTCGACTACGTGGACGGGCGTGCCCACTTCAAGGGTCTCTGTCTCGTCGTAGGCCCGCGCGGTCCAGACCTCGCCATCGATCTTCACGCAACCCATCCCCTCACGGTTGGCGACGCGCTCGAGCACGAGACCCGACCGGCCGACGAGGGCCGCCGTGCCGGTCTTTATCCGAGCCGGGGAGCGGGAGTGCGCTCTCGCGATGGGCCGCACGATGAGCAGCATGGCCAGCGAGACGAGAAGGAAGATGGCCAGGGAGATCAGCGTCCCGGCCCCGATACCCGACGCCAGCGCAGCCGCGGCCGCGCCCGTGGCGAATGGCGCGAGGAAGAACCCGAGCGTGAGCATCTCGCCTACGGCGAAGATCACCGCGACAATCAGCCAGATGACCCAGGGCGACATGTGCTCCCGAGCTTACCGGGGCACGCAGGCCCGGCGCGCCCGCCGCTAGGTCACGAGCGCGCGGGCGAAATCGTCGGGATCGAACGGACGCAGGTCCTCGAGCTTCTCGCCCGTGCCGATCATCTTCACCGGAATACCGAGGTCGCGCGCGATCGCGAGCGCGATGCCGCCCTTCGCCGTCCCGTCGAGCTTGGTCAGGACGATCCCCGAGACCTCCACCGCTTCGGAGAACATCTTTGCCTGCCGCAGCCCGTTCTGACCGGTGGTGGCGTCGACGGTGAGGAGCGTTTCGTGGGGCGCGTCGGGCAGGCGCTTCGTGATGACGCGCTTCACCTTGGTCAGCTCGGCCATGAGGTTGTCTTGCGTATGAAGGCGGCCCGCGGTGTCGATGATGATCACGTCGGCGCCGTCGCGCACGCCCTGAGCAACCGTGTCGTAGGCGACCGAGCCCGGATCGGCGTCCGGCGCGCCGCGCACAAAACCGCAGCCGGCACGCTCGGCCCACGCCTCGAGCTGCTCGACTGCAGCAGCGCGGTAGGTGTCGGCCGCGCCGAGCACGACGGTGCGGCCAAGCTCCCGGCGCAGGTGCCAGGCCAGCTTGCCCACCGATGTGGTCTTGCCGGTGCCGTTGACCCCGACAGTCAAGATCACCGTCGGCGCGGGGCGCAGGTCGATCCGCTCGTCGCCGACCCGAGCGATGTTCGCCAGCAGCTCAGCCAGGCGCGCACTGAGCGCTTCGCCACCCTCGACCTCGCCGCTCTCCGCCTCGCGCTCGAGCGTCTCGACGACCTCGGCGGTCGTGCGCGCGCCCACGTCGGCGGCGATCAGCGCTTCCTCGAGCCGCTCCCAGGTCTCGTCGTCCAGGTCCTCGAAGAGGGTCGCCTGTATCTCGGTGGTGAGCGCCTGCCGCGTCTTGCGCATGTTGTCGCGCATGCGCCCGAAGAAACCACGACGCTTCTCGTCACGATCGGACTCGTCCTCGGCGGCGACAGCGGGGCGATCGTCGGCGAGGATGAAGAGGTCCTGCCAGTCGCGGGCCATGAGCGCCGCGAGCGTAGCCGCTCGCGGCGCGAGGGTGGCAGGTGGCAGAAAGACAAGGTGGCAGGGCGTGAGACCAACCGCCCCCTGCCACCTGCCACCTAGCGCCCTACGCGGCGTTCGCGCCCTCCGCGGCTCCCTGCGCCGGCAGGCGCCGGGAGATCACCTTCGACACCCCGTCATCCCCCATCGAGACGCCGTAGAGCGAGTCGGCGGCCTCCATCGTCCGCTTCTGGTGGGTGACGACGATGAACTGGGCGCGGTCGGCGTAGGCGCGCAGGAGTTCGAGGAAGCGGCCGATGTTGAGGTCGTCGAGCGCCGCCTCGACCTCGTCGAGGATGTAGAAGGGGCAGGGGCGCGCGAGGAACACCGCGAAGAGAAACGCGAGGGCGGTCATGGACTTCTCGCCGCCGGAGAGGAGCGTCAGGCGCTTCATCGACTTCCCGGCTGGAGTGATCTCGATCTCGACCCCGAGCTCGGGGCCGTCGTCCTCGGCTTCGCCCGCCGGCGCGTCGGACTCCTCCGCCCGCTCTTCCAAGGGTGCGTCCGCGCCGCCGAGGACAGGGCGCGGGCCGGCGTCTTCGCGCACGAGCCGCAGGCGGCCCCGGCCGCCGGGGAAGAGGCGCGCGGCGAGCTCCTCGAAGTTCGCCGCGGCGGCCTCGAAGGTCTCCTCGAAGGTGCGCCGGATCTCGCGGTCGGTGTCGCGGATGAGGTCGGCGAGCTCGCGCATCGCGGTCTCGAGGTCGCCGCGCTGGGTCTCGAGCTCCTCGACGTGGGCCAGTGACTCCGCGTACTCCTCCTGGGCGAGCGGGTTGACCGGGCCGAGCTGTTCCCGGCGGCGCGCGAGGCGCTCGACCCGCTGGGCCAGGCCCTCTGCCTCCGCCACCTCGAGCGGCTCGCTCGCGGGCTCCGCGGTGAGCGCGAGGCGCGAGGCGAGAGCGGTGAGCTCGGCGTCGGCGTCGGCCGCCGCGTCGCGGGCGCGCTGGGCAGCGACCTCAGCGACGGTGACCGCGTCGGCGGCCAGGCGCAGGCGCCCCTGTACCTCGGCCTCCTCGCGGGCGCAGGCGCGCAGCTCGGCGGCCACGTGCTCCCCCGCGGTGCGATCCTCGGCGAGCGCCTGCTCGAAGCGCGCGAGCTGCTCGGCGACCGCTTCGCCGGCGGCAGTCAGCCCGGCGGCGAGCCGCGTGGCTCCCGGATGTAGCTTCTCCTCGCGGGCGACCCGGCTCGTCAGGCTCGCGAGCCGCTGCTCGCGCTCGGTGCGGCGGCGCTCGGCCTGCTCGGCCAGCCGGCGTTCGGCTTCGAGCTGGGCACGCAGCTCGGCGCGGCGCACCGCCGTCGGCCCCTCGTCCGGAGCCGCCCGGCGCTGGACCATGAGCTCCTCGGCCCGGCGCACGAGCTCTCGCGCGGCATCCCGCTCGCGGCACAGGGTCCGCAGCGCCTCGTCAACCGCCTCGCGCTCGCGCTCGGCGGCCCCGACCACATCGCCTGCGGCCTGAGCCGCTGCGCGCACGGTGCCCTCGGCCTGCGCCGCGGCTTCGGTCGCGGTCACGAGAGCGTCTCGGTGGTTGCGTTCGGCCAGCACGCGGTCGGCGCCGCCGGCCGCGAGGCGCCGCAGCTCGCCCGAACGCGCCGACCATGCGAGGCCCGCGCGGGTGACAGCGGTGCCGGAGAAGGAGTCAGGGACGGCGCCGATGTCCTCGACCACCCAGGTCGAAGCGAGCAGGGGGCCGACAAGCGCCAGAACGTCGGCGGGACCACGGACCAGGTCCGACAGCCGCTGCGCATCCGAACCGGGCGACTGACCGGCATCAGCGGCCGAAGGGCCGGTGCCCGTCACGATCGCCCTCCCTCCGTCCTCCCCTGCGCCTGCCAGCAGCCGCAGCGCCTCGGGACGGTCGGCCACGATCGCGGCGGTCAGGCGACCGTCCAGCGCTGCCGCCAGCGCCAGCTCGTAGCCGCCCTCGACGCCGAGCTCGTCAGCCAAGGCGCGCGCCGCGCCGGGCGCAGCCGCGTGAGAGCGCAGGAACTGATTGGCGGCCGCGAGCTCGCCGCCGACCCGTGCGGCCTCACGGCGCGCCTCCTCGACGCGGCGCTCCGCCTCGCGGCGGGCGGCACGAGCGGTGTCAGTGCTTTCGTCGGCCTTGGCGAGCGCAGCTCGCTGCTCCTCCTCGAGCACCCCTACCCGTTCGACCTCGGCGGCGGCGTCGCGACGGCGGGTCTCGAGGTCGACCAGGGCGCGCTCCTCCTCGGCCCGGCGGTCGCGGTCGACCTCCTCCAGCGACCGCTCGAGAGCGGCCCGACGCGACTCCGAATCCGCATCGGGAGCATCCTGTGCGTGCTCGGTCGCAAGAGCGGCGAGCTGCCGCCGGCCCCGCGCGCTGCGCTCCTCGAGGGAGGCGGCTGCCCCGGAAGCGAAGTCGAGCCGGTAGCCGATCCGCTCGCCGGCACTCCGGGCCGCGAACACCCGCCTCGAGAGCTCCTCCCGCTGCTCGCTGCGCCGAGCAAGAGCCTCTTCGGCGGCCCCACGACGGCTCGCCACTGCACTCAGAGCGCTCTCGTCCCGCACGCGGGACCCACGCGCCGCGGCCACCTTCGTCTCGGCCAGAGCGAGCTCCGCGCGGCCCGCGCGAACCGCTTCACGCGCCAGCGTCCACCGCGCCTCGAGGCTTTGGCGCTCCAGGCGCTCATGCAGCTCGGCCGCTTCGGCCTGGCGTTTCAGCGGCTTCAATCGCGCGCGGGCCTCGCGCTCGACGTCGAGCGCGCGGTCGAGGTTGTCCTCGGTGCGGGCGAGCTTCAGCTGCGCGCGGCGACGGCGTTTGCGGTGCTTGCCCAGTCCGGCCGCCTCCTCGATCAGCAGACGACGGTCGCGCGGCTTCGACGTCACGATCTGCTCGACGCGCCCCTGCGATACGACCGAATGGCTCTCCTTGCCCAGACCGGTGTCGGAGAGGACCTCGAGCACATCGACGAGGCGGCAGCGCGCGCCGTTCAGGCGGTACTCGCCCTCCCCCGCCCGGTCGAGCCGGCGGAGGATCGACACCTCGGCACCGCCCAACGCGAGCGTCCCGCACGAGTTGTCGAGCACGAGCTCGACCTCTGCCGCCTGCCCCGCCTGCCGGCCGCGGCCGCCGCCGAAGATCACGTCCTGCATGGAGGAGCCACGCACGGCGACCGGCGACTGCTCGCCCATCGCCCACAACACGGCGTCGGTGACGTTGGACTTGCCCGATCCGTTGGGGCCGACGACGACGCTGACGCCCGGCCCGAAGGTCAGGTGCGTGCGCTCAGGGAAGGACTTGAAGCCCTTCAGCGACAGCGACTTGAGGTGCACTAGGTCATCCCTCGAGCTTGGTCAGCGCCGCCTGCGCAGCTTCCTGCTCGGCGTCCTTCTTGGCCTTGCCCGTGCCCCGCCCGACGCTCTCGCCTCCGACTCGCGCCTCCACCGCGAAGACGCGGTCGTGGGGCGGGCCCTCTTCCGAGGTGACCTCGTAGGAGACCGACTCGCCGTCGCGGGCCAGATGCTCCTGCAACATCGACTTGAAGTCGACCGATCCCTCGAGGGCAGTCTCGATCTCGGGCTGGAAGACCTCGACCACGGCCGCGGCGGTCGTGTCGTACCCCACATTCAGGTAGCACGCGCCGATGGCGGCCTCCATCACCGAAGCCAGCACTCGCTCGGTCTCGAGGAGCGTCTCGACGTTGCGGCCAACTCCCTCGGGCGCCCGCGCGCGCAACCGCTCGGGGAAGCCGAGCCGGTCGGCGACGTCGCGGCACGCACGGCCCGAGACCGTCTGCGCGCGGATCTGCGTGAGGCGCCCAGCGCCGTACTGCCCTGCGTTCAGCCGGGGATACAGGTGCGTGGTGATCGCGAGGCCGAGGACACTGTCCCCGAGGAAGGCCAGCCGCTCGTAGGCATCGGATCGCTGCTCCGTCCAGGAGGAATGCGTGAACGCCTGCCGCGCGAGCTCCGCGGGCAGCGCGTCGACGAGCGCGATGAGCGAGGGCAGTGCTCAGGACTCCTGCTCGCGCTTGACGCCGCCGTGGGCGAGGACGAAGTCGACCGCCTGCCCAACCGTCAGGATCTTCGCTGCGTCCTCGTCGGAGATCTTCACTCCGTAGGAGTCCTCGAGCTCCTGCACGAGCGTGTAGAGGTCGAGCGAATCGGCCTCGAGATCCTCTTTGAACCGGGTGCTCTCGACGATTTCCCCGGGCTCGATCTCGAGCTCGTCAGCCAGGTGGGCTCGGATGAGCTCGAGGACATCGTCAGGCGTCATGGGGCAGGGACGCTAGAGGCCGCCGCGGACGAGCCACGCAGGGCCCCGGCTGCCTCGAGAGCGGCGTGGGTCTTTGCCACCGAATCGACCTCCACAGCCCGGGCGGCGACCTCGATCGCGCGGCGAAAGCCACGGCGGGTGAAGCGACCGTGCGCCACGACACCAGCCTGGCGCAAGCCGAGCATGTAGGCGCCCCCCGTCTCTTCGGGGTCGATCTCGTCACGCAGTCCGCGCAGCGCGGGACGCAGCAAGAGACCCCCGATGCGGCTCCGCGGCGAGGAGAGGGCGCGCTCACGGATCGCGTCGATCAGCGCGCTCGAGACGCCTTCCATCAGCTTGAGCGCGACGTTGCCGGTGAAGCCGTCGGTCACCACCACGTCGGCCGCCCCGGCGGTCATCGAGGTGCCTTCTACGTTGCCGACGAAGTTGAGGTTGCCCCCGCTGCCGGCGAGCCGGGCGTGCACATCGACCAAATCGGGAGTCCCCTTCGTCGCCTCACCGCCGTTGGAGAGCAATCCCACGCGCGGGCGCGCGATGCCGAGCACTGTCTCAGCGAACGCAGCGCCCATGAATGCGAACTGCACGAGGTGCTCGGGCCGGACCATGACGTTGGCGCCAACGTCCAGCAACAGGACCGGCGCTCCCGGGATCGGCACGGGCAGCGCGAGCGCTGGGCGGTAGACGCCCCGAGCACGTTTCATATGAAAGAGGCCGGCCGCCAGTGCGGCCCCTGTCGTGCCGCCGGAGACGAGCGCCTGCGCCCGCCCTTCGCCGACCGCTCGCGCGGCCCGGACGATCGAGGAGTCGGCGCTCCGGCGCGCCGCCGCCGCGGGATCTGCCGCTTTGGCGATAGAGATCGGGGCGTCGACAACCTCGACACCGGCACCGGGCGTTCCCAAGTCCGCCGCGGGGCCGAAGAGCACCACCCGGATGCGACCCGAGGCCGCGGCTTCGGCCGCCCCTGCGGCCACCTCGGCGGGCCCGAGGTCGGCGCCGTTCGCGTCGACCGCGACGGTGACCGGCACTACCCGAGTGCGCTAGTGGTCGTGGTCGTGCGCAGACACGTCAGCAGCGAGGATCTCGCGACCGGCGTAGGTGCCGCAGCTCGGACACACACGGTGTGGCCGGCGCGGCTGATGGCACTGCGGGCACGCGTTGTAGGACGGCGCCGTCAGCTTGTGCTGGGAGCGGCGCTTGGTCGTGCGGGAGTGCGACTGCTTCTGCTTGGGGACGGCCATGGGGAGGGAGAGGCTAGCAGCGGCCAGCGCCATCCAGGCGTCAGCGAACGGGCTGCCAGTCGGGCTGGAAGTAGGCAAAGCCGCCCTCGGCGCCGCTCCCGTCCTCTCGCACTTGGTGCAACCCGCGTCCGTCCGTGCCGATGACCGATATCCCGCTCTCCGCAGAGTCGAAAGCAAGCTTGCGCCCGTCGGGAGACCAGGCCGTCGTATCAGGCTTCGGATAGGTACCCGCGCCCCCTGCACCGACAACGTGAAGGCGACGCCCGTCGACGCCGACGATGTAGAGCCGCCCGTCTCTGACGAACACGAGCTTCGTGCCGTGCGGTGACCATGCCGGCGAGTTGCCGCGACGGTAGGTGATGCGGCGCAGGCCGTGGCCGTCGGATCGCACGACGTAAACGTTGTGCGCCCGCGTGAAGGCGATCGTGCCACGCGAGGACCAGACGGGGGCGAAACCGCCGTGGTAGGTGAGCCTCCGCATGTGCCCCGTCGAGGGCCGCATGACGTAGAGGTCGGAGCGCGCGGCCGTCGCATTCGAGGGGTACCGCGCAAAGACGACCTGGGTGCCGCTGGGTGAGAAGGCGGGGTTGTCCGCCTTCTCACCGCCCACCGAAAGAAGGCGGAAGTTCTTCCCGTCGGCGTCCATCAGGCCCAGGGCACGGTCGGCGTCGAACACGACCCGTGCTCCGTCGGGCGAGTAGGCAGGGCTCGAGTAGTAAATGGAGCAGTCGCCCTGATCGGGCTGGTCGGTCTTGCGCACGCATCCGCGTAGCGTGCGTCCCGATGAGTCCTGTATCGCCCGCTCTTCGGTGGAGGTGAACGGCGGACCGGTCGACTCGAAGAACGAGCCTAGGCCGAACGCCAGGTGTCCGTTGTGGCCGGGGAAAGCAGCCTCGGCGGGGGCGGCGGCCACAACGCTCACGACAGCCGTGGCAAGGCAACGAGAAAGCGGCTGCGCCGGGGCCGAAGGCCGACGGCGCGCATGAATGAGCGAATGATCATGTCGATTAGACGGGCCCGCCGCTCAGGAGTTGCGATTCAGTCCAGCTTCAGCTCCCGCAACTTCGCCCACCGGGGGTCGGGCTCGGCCTCGTGGAAGTGGTCGGGGCCGGCTTCGCTGAGGTTCTCGCCGCACACGGCGCAGAGTCCCGCGCAGTCGGCGCGGCAGAGGATCTGGTCGGGGAGTGCGAGCACGAGGGCATCGCGAGCCCACGCGGCCAGGTCGAGCTCGTCGGCCTCGTTCACGTACGGGCTCTGGAGCTCCTCCACTTCACCGGGCTGGGAGATCTCGCGAGAGTCGGCCTCGATCGTCGGCGCCGCGGGCTCGAGGCAGCGCATGCAGGGACCGGTCAGCGCCGCGGAGAAGCGCAGCCGCAGCGCGAATCCGTTGCCGGTGGTCCGGGTGGCGTCGAGCAGGACGGGAATGTCCTCCGGCGCGGCCTCGTAGCGCTCACCGCCGAAGGAGAAAGGTTCGAGCCGAGCGGCGAGATCGAGCCTTCGCGCCTCGCCGCTGGTGAGTCGCAGCCGGGCGAGATCGAAGACATCCGTGCGCTGCGGCATCGCCGCAGTCTAGGACTCCTCGGACTCCTTCAGCTCACGCTTGAGCACCTTGCCGGTGGCGTTGCGCGGCAGCTCCTTGATGAACTCCACCTCGCGCGGAACCTTGAAGTTGGCGAGGTTCTTCTTCACGTGGTCCTGGATCTCCTTCTCGGTCACCTTCTTGCCGCTGCCCTTGACGACGAACGCCTTCAGCCGCTGGCCGAACTTGTCGTCGTCGACGCCGATGACCCCGACCTCCGTCACGGCCTCGTGCCGGGAAATGGTGTCCTCGACCTCGCCGGGGAACACGTTCTCGCCCCCGGAGACGATCATCTCGTCGTCGCGCCCATCGACGAACAGCCGCCCCTCGGAGTCGAAGTGGCCGACGTCGCCGGTCGACATGAGGCCGTCGATGACGTCCTTGCCACCGCCGCCCGTGTAGCCCTCGAAGAGCATCTCGTTGCCGACGAAGATGCGGCCGGTGTCGCCGACCTTGGTGACCTCCTTGCCCTTCTCGTCGTAGAGGCGCAGCACCGTCCCGCGCGGAGGGCGACCGGCGGTGCCGGGAGCGGCGCGCAGGTCCTCGGGCGTGGCGATCGTGGCCCAGGCGACCTCGGTCGACCCGTACAGGTTGTAGAGCTTGTCGCCGAAGGCGTCCATGACCTCGTTGGAGAGCTCACCGGGCAGTGCGCTGCCGCTGGCGGGGATCACGCGGAGGTGCGAGAGGTCGTAGCGCTGGATGGTCTCTTTGGGCAGCTCGAGGATGCGTTGCAGCATCACCGGAACGACAACGAGCGAAGTCGCGCGGTGCTGCGCGGTATCGCTGAGCACGGGCTCGGGCTCGAACTTGCGTCGCAGCACGATGGTGGAGGACAGCGCGAGGCCGATCGTCCAGTGCGCGAAGCCCCACGAGTGGAAGAGGGGCGCGGCGATCATCGTCGTCTCTCGCGCGTGGAGCGGAATCCGCGAGAGCAGCGCCGCGGCCGGATCGAGCGACTCGGGACTCTGGCGGTTGGCGCCCTTTGGCGTGCCCGTCGTGCCCGACGTGAGGATGACCGTGCGGCCCTTTTCCTGCGGCGGTACGGGATCCGACGGGTCTCCCTGCTCGATCAGCTCCTCGAGCGTCGGATCCTTCAGCTTCGAGTCGCCCTCGTTCCAGGCGATGAAGCGCTTGCGCCGCACCGCGGCGTCCTTGACGAGATCGGTGAACTCCTCGTCGAAGATGAGCGCACCCGGGTCCTCGCGCTTGACGACGTCGGTGATCTGCGGCCCCGCGAAGGCGGTGTTGAGCAGCAGTCCGTGCGCACCGAGCTTGGAGCACGCGATGGCTGCGTCGATGAAGCCGCGGTGGTTACGGCACATGATCGCGACGCCGTCACCCTCGACGACGCCGTGGTCGGCCAGAGAGTTAGCGAGCGCGTTGGAGCGCTCGTGCACCTCGCGGAACGTGAGCGTGCCGAGCTCGTCGATCACCGCAGGTTCGTCGGGGAAGCGCACCGCGGCGGCGGCGTACCCCGCAGCGGGGGTCGCACCCCAACGGGCCATCGCCAGGCCCGTGCGCACCAGGCGGTCGGGCCGCGCGAACGCGACGATCCCGGCGTCCCAGAGGGTGCGGCCGACGAAGAGCTTGTTCGTTACGCGGTCGACGGGAGAAGGCATGCCCGTATCCAACCATGAACGCCCTCCTCAGGGCAGTTCGAGGCCCGGCGGGACGATGCCGTCGTCGACCAGGGCGTAGATGTCCGCGGCCCGGCGCGGGTTCAAGAAGACATGGCGCTGGCCGACGCTGCGTTTCTCCTCTAGCAGCCCGGCGGACAGCAGGCGTTCGCCTACCTCGAGCGCGAACGCGCGATCGTTGCCGGGTGGGAAACCACGGGCGAGGTGCGTGAACTCGGTGTGGTAGCCGCCCCACTTCCCCATTCCGGCCAGGCGCTGGAGGATGCGGCGTGCGGTGCGGCGAGCGGGGTCTTTGTCCTCGTGCGGGCGGGCTCGGGCGGATGCTGGCTGCAGGAGGGCGAGGATGGCGTCTTCGTGAGTGGCGGCCGAGGCGGCGTCCGCAGGCCGGCCACCGAGCCGCGCGATCGCCTCGGCCGCCAGGAGCGGGTGGCCGGCGCCGATGGGTGGCCGCAGGTCGGCGATGTCGGAGAGGAGTGCGGCCGGGAGGGCGAGCGCTTCGGTACGGAGACGGTCGATGGCGCCTGCGTGGTCTTCGACGGCCAACGCGGCGAGCTCCGGCCCGTCGGGTGTCACGCTCGGCAGCTCCAGCACGAGATGGCCGGCCAGCGCCCCGACACGCAGGCGCAGATCGGAAGGGCCCGTCGGGGGCGGCAGCTCCGCGGCCTCCGCCAATGCGCCCAGCAGCGCAGCAACCAGCAGCCAAGGGCGCTCGCTCGCCGCCCGTGGATCGGCTCGCAACTCGGGAGCGACCGGGGCAACCGCTCGCAGATGCCCCTCGGCCTGCGCGATGCCCACGAGCACGGGTTCGCGGTAGCCCGAGCGGGCCTGGCTCAGCTCTGCACGACCGCGCGTAAGGCCGGCGAGCAATTCGTCGCGCAGCTGGCTGCCCCGCTCGCGCGGCGCGCCGGTCCCTCCCGCTTCGGCGAGCAGGTGGGCAAGCCGGGTCATGGGCGGAGCGTAGAGGCGCCAGTCTTTTCCGTCCGGCCGTGGCCGTACCGTCCCGAGGTCCAATGGAAGCGGCAACCCCACTCCACCGACCGCAGGTCCGCACGCAAGGTGATCGGCTCGTCGTCGACGCCCTCGTCATCGACGACCCCTGCGCGGTTCGCCTCGCGGGCGAGCGCGAGGCCGCCGGTGACGATCCGGCGCGCTTCGTGCAGGACGCGATCGCGATCGGCGCACGAGTGCTCGACCGCGAGCAGGCCGGCGCCCAGGCCGACTTCGTGCGGGCTGAGTTCGAAAAGCAGGCGCGCGAGGTCGAGACGGCGTTTGGAGAGCGCGCGCAGCGTGTTGGTGACGAGCTTTCCAAGCAGCTCGAAACGGTGTTCGGCGCTGAGAATGGCCACCTCACGAAGTCGCTCCAGAAGCACTTCTCCGACGACAGCGCGGGCGCGGTGCAGCATCGCGTCAAGGCGGTCGTCGATGAGGTCACGCGCAAGATGCGCGACGACCTCCTGCGCCAGTTCTCCTCCGCCGACGGCCAGAACCCGCTCGCCGACTTCAAGTCGGCTTCTGTCGGAGCGATCAAGCAGATGGGCGAGCGCCAGGACGTGCGGCTGCACGCGCTGCTCGAGAAGCTCGCCGGACTCGAGGTGCAGGTCGAGCGCCTGCATGGCGAGCGCGAGAAGCAACTCGAGTTGGTGGCCGAGCAGGAGCGCGGCACGGCGAAAGGGCGAACGTACGAGGAGGCGGTGTTCTCCGCCCTCGACGCGATCGCCGTCGCTCAGGGCGACGACGCCGACGCCGTCGGCGATCTGAAGGGCGCCACCCGCAAGACAGGCGACATCGTCGTGGCCATCGACGGCTGCCGCGGCGCCTCGCGCGGCAGCATCGTGTTCGAAGCCAAGGACCGCCGGCTCTCCAAGCCCGAGGCCATGCGCGAGCTCGAGCGGGCCAAGGCCGAGCGCGGCGCCGACTACGCCGTCCTCGTCGTCCCCCGTGATGACGAGCTACCGGCCAAGACCCAGCCACTGCGCGAGCACCAGGGCGACAAGCTCTTTGTCTCCTACGACCCCGAAGACGGTTCGCGGGTCGCGCTCGAGGTCGCCTACGCGCTGGCCCGCGCCCGTGTACTGATGGCGCGCGGAGGCGGCGACGGGATCGACACGGCGGCCGTGGGCGACGTAGCCGAACGCGCGCTCGGCGCGCTGCGCGACACGCAGAAGGTCAAGCTGCAGCTCACAGGAGCGAGCTCTTCCATCGACACGGCCCGCCAGGTACTCGTCGCGATGGAGGAGCAGGTCAAGTGCCACCTGACGGAGATCCAGGAGCTGCTGGCTCCCGCGACTCCTGCCAACGACGCCTGACCTACAGCGCGGCTGCAAAAGTCGCGCGGGCGCGCTCGCCGTGGACGGCGAAGACGATGCGCTCCAGGCCGCTCTTGCCTTCGAGGTGCCGGCGCACCTCCCCGATCTCGATCTGCGCCGCCTCCTCGAGTGAGAACCCACCCACGCCGGTGCCGAACGCCACCAGGGCGAGAGAGCGCGCACCGAGGCGATCCGCCAACTCGAGCGTGCTCGCCGTTGCCTGCTGGATGATCTCTGCCGACGCGCGCCCGTCGAGCCGCATGGTCGCGGCATGGATCACCCAGCGCGCGGGCATTTCTCCTGCGGTCGTCTCGACGGCATCGCCGAGATCGATCGGCGCTTTCTCGTAGCTCGCGGCCTGCACGCTCGGGCCTCCGGCGCGGGAGATCGCGCCGGCCACGCCTCCGCCGTGGGCGAGCTCGGTGTTGGCCGCGTTGGCGATCGCATCGACCTCGAGGGTCGTGATGTCTACGTCAAGGACCTCGATGATTCTCACCCGCACAGGATGCCAGCGCTGTGGAAGACTCGCCGCCGGATGACGGACAACCTCCCCATCCTGCCGTTCGCCTCGGCCGCCGAATGGCTGGAGTGGCTCGAGGAGCACCACGGCTCCTCGCCCGGGCTCTGGCTGAAGATCGCCAAGAAGGCGTCCGGCATACCGAGCGTGACCTACGCCGAGGCGCTGGCGGTCGCGCTTCAGTACGGGTGGATCGACGGGCAGAAGGGCTCCTTCGACGGGAAGTTCTTCGTGCAGCGGTTTACGCCGAGGCGGCCCAAGAGCAAGTGGTCTCAGGTCAACCGGGTCAAAGTGACCGAGCTGATCGAGCTGGGCGCGATGAAGCCGGCGGGACTACGAGCGGTGGAAGCCGCGAAGGCGGACGGGCGCTGGGACGCGGCCTACCCCTCACATTCGGCGGCCACCGTCCCGGACGACCTGCAGGAGGCGCTGGACCGCAACGCCGGCGCCCGAGAGCACTTCGCGACCCTGAGCAGCGTCAATCGCTACGCGATCCTCTATCGGATCCACAACTCGAAGAAGCCCGAGACGCGAGCGCGAAACATCGAGAAGTTCGTCGCGATGCTCGCCGAGGGCGAGCAGATCCACCCCTAGCGGGGCGACCTCCGGTCAGCCGACTTCGGCTGGCTCGTCTTTGCCCTGAAGTTTTTCGCGCCCGCGGCCCACTGCCGCGATGAACTTGCTCAAGTTCACTTCGAGCGTGTTCAAGATCTCGTCGGCGTAGTCCTCGGCGCCGAGACGGATCTCGCGCTCGCGACCGCGCGCGTCCTCGACGATGTCCTCCGCCTGGCGCTCGGCCTGCTTGGTGACCTCCTCCTCGGAGATCAGCCGTGTCTGGCGCTCGCGCGCCTCCGTCAGCACCCGCTCGGCCTCGCGCTTGGCCTCGGCCAGCATCTCCTGCCGCTCTTTGACGATCCACCGGGCCTGCTTGATCTCCTCGGGGATCGTCGCGCGCATCTGATCGAGGATGTCGTAGATCTCCTCTTTGTCGACGCGGACCTGATCGGTCAGCGGTACCGGCTTGGCGTTGTGCACCAAGTCGTCAAGTTTGTCTATGAGTACGAGGACATCCATGGGCGAACCTCTAATTCGTCAGCGGGACAGCTCTTCCTTCAGCCGGTCGGCCACCCCGTCGGGCACCAGGTCGTCGATGTTGCCGCCGAACGTGGCGAGCTCCTTGACTCCACTGGAAGACAGGAAAGAGTACTGCGGAGACGCCATGAGGTAGACCGACTCGACGTCGGGGGCCTGCCGGCGGTTGAGTTGGTTCATCTCGAATTCGTAGCCGAAGTCGGTGATCGTGCGCAATCCCTTGACGATCGCCCGTGCTCCACGCTTGTGCGCATAGTCGACGACGAGCGTGTCGAAGGTGTCTATCTCGACGTTCGGGAGATGGCTCGTCGCGGAGGCCACGAACTTGATGCGCTCCTCCGCCGTGAAGAGCGTCTTGCCCTTGCGCACTGGCAGATTGACCACAGCGACGATGACCGTCTCGAAGACATCGGCGGCGCGGCTGATGACATCGAGGTGGCCGTTGGTCACCGGGTCATAGGAGCCGGGACAGACGGCGATTCGGGGGTCTGTGGTCATGGGCGGGAGTGGATCCTGATGAGCGTGTCGCCGTAGCGTCGTTCGGTGTCGAGCGGAAGGTCCAACTCGAGGACGGCCCGGCGGTCGCTTTCGGCGACGACACGAGCGCCCGGCGCGAGAACCGGCCCGAGAGCCTCGTTCAGCAAAGGCGCGAGCGCCGCCGCCTGGCGGTAAGGGGGGTCGAGGAAGACAAGATCGTATAGCCGTCCCTGCTCGCGCGCGTCCCGGAGGAAGGCGCGGGCGTCCTGGCGACGCACCGACGCGGCTAGGCCGAGCGTCTCGAGGTTGCTCCGAATCGCCCGCGCGGCGTCCGGTGCGCGGTCCACGAGGACGGCGCTCTCCGCTCCCCGCGAGAGCGCTTCGAGGCCGAGTGCGCCGGAGCCGGCGAACAGGTCGAGCACTTCCGCGCCTTCAAGGGGTCCCAGGATCGAGAAGATCGCCTCGCGCACTCGGTCGCCGGTCGGGCGCGTCGCTTGTCCGCGCGGGGCCGTAAGTTGGCGGCCGCCGTGCGTGCCGCCGATGATCCTCAAGCCGGGATCGGCTCGAGCGCCTCGGCTCCGTGCGCCGCGGTGAGGGCGTCGGCGAGCAGGGCGTGCTCGGGCCACTCGAGGGCAGGATCCTCGGCGACTATGTCCGTGGCGATGCGATGGGCCGCGCGCAGAAGCTCGAAGTCGTCAGGCATCTCGGCGATGCGCAGCGTGCGCTGGCCGCTCTGCCTCACGCCGACCAGGTCTCCGTGCTGGCGCAGCTCGAGGTCGATCTCAGCCAGCCTGAAGCCGTCGTTATGGGCGACGAGCGCCTTCAGGCGCTGGGACTGCTTGGATCCGAACAGGATCGCCACCGAGTCGTGCTGGCCGCGGCCCACCCGCCCGCGCAGCTGGTGAAGCTGTGAGAGTCCGTAGCGCTCGGCGTTCTCGACGAGCAGGACCGAGGCGTTCGGCACGTCGATCCCGACCTCTATGACCGATGTCGCGACGAGGACATCGGCCGCGCCGCCGGCAAAGGCGGCCATCGCCTCCTGCTTCTGGGCCGCGCGCATCTGGCCGTGCATCAGGACGACGCGGAAGTCCTTCAGCTCCGTGGTGCGCAGCCGCTCGTACTCCGCCGTCGCCGCGCGCGCGTGCAGGGCCTCGGACTCCTCCACGAGCGGGCAGACCACGAACGCCTGCCGGCCGGCGCGGAGGTCCTCACGCAGGCGGTCATACGCCCGTTCCCGCTCCGCCTCGGTACCCGCCACGTGCGTTGTCACCGGGCGGCGGCCACGCGGGAGGGTCTTCAGCTCGGTGACGCTGAGCTCGCCGAAGTTGGTCAGGCGGAGCGTCCGCGGGATCGGGGTTGCCGTCATGTGCAGGACGTGCGGCATAGTCCCCAGACCACCGGCTTCGCCGGCGGTGCCCTGCGCCTTGCGGTCGAGCGCCGTGCGCTGGCGCACCCCGAAGCGGTGCTGCTCATCGATCACGACGAGGGCGAGGTGCGCGAACGCGACGTCGTCCTCGATCAGCGCGTGCGTGCCGACGATGAGGCCCAGCTCGCCGCTGGCGAGCTTGCCGAGAGTGTCGCGGCGACGCGACGCTGAGGTCGAGCCGGTGAGGAGCGCAGCGGGCACGGCCTCCTGGGCCATCAGCTTCTGGAGCGTGGCGAAGTGCTGCTCGGCCAGGGTCTCGGTCGGGGCCATCAGCGCGGCCTGCGCTCCGTGCTCGACGGCGCGAAGCATCGCGAAGAGCGCAACGACCGTCTTACCCGATCCGACCTCCCCCATCAGCAGCCGCTGCATCGGGCGCGCGCCGGCGAGGTCGCGGTCGATGGTCTCCACCGCGGCCTCCTGATCGGGCGTGAGCGCGAACGGAAGTCCTCCGGCGAGCCAGCGCGCGGTCAGCTCACGCGGCCGGTCGAGAGCCGCCGCCGCACTGGCCGCGAGGCGGCGAGCTTGACGGCGCAGCAGTGCGAGCTGAAGCAGGAAGAGCTCGTCGAAGGCAAAGCGTCGCCGCGCCCCGGGCCAGTCACCCGGTACGCCGGGGAAGTGCGCCGCCTCGAGCGCCGCCGGGAGATCGGGAAGAGCCGCGGCGCGGCGCAGCGCAGCCGGCAGCGGCTCGAGCGCCTCCGCGATGGCGGCGCGGTGGTCGCGAACCAGGGAGAGGATCTGCGTGGAGGAGATGCCGTCGGTGGCCGGGTAGTGCGCCACGCCATCCTCGCTGCCCGTCGCCTCGGCGGTGATGGCGTGGTCGCTCACCCGGAAGGCATTGCGGCCCGAGTACTTGCCGTGCAACGCGAGCCGTGTCCCGGGCGGGTACTTCTTCGCGAGCCAGGGCTGGTTGAAGAATGTCGCCTTCATCAGCCCGGAGGCGTCCGCCACGGTCGCCTCGACCAGCGGCTTCATGCCGCGGCGGCGGACGGGACGCGAAGCGATCGACCGGACCTCCACCACGACCGTGGCAGTCTCGTCCACCCCGAGACCCGAGATCGTGCGCGCCTCACGGCGGTCGCGCGGCAGGTGCGCGATGAGGTCGCCGACCGTGTGGAGACCGAGGGCGGCGGCGCCCTCAGCCGAGCGCGCCGGCCTGACCTCGAGGGCCTCGGCGGCCGTTGACGCACGCGGCCAGCGCACGGGCGCGCCGGCCAGATCGGCTCGAGCCTGCGGCTCGGAGCCGGCGAAGGGATTCGGGAGGTAGTCGTCCTGCATCGGACGCTCCACATGATGACCGGGCGGCCGGTCGCCGCCGAGGTGGTCGCCTATTCGGCGGCGAACAGCCACCACCAGTTGGGCTGGCCGCCATCGCTGCACTCGACTTCCGCTCCGTCGGGCGCGAGGGCGATCACTTCCGCGTCCTCGAGCGGGGCGCTCTCACCCCGCACGCACGTGATCAGCTCGACGTCGGAGCCGAGACCGGCGAGCACGGCGCGTAGCGTCGGCTCCGGCTCCCCCCATGCGACGATCTCCTCGTTCACGTACCCGACCGCGTCACCGACGCCGAAGCGGCCCTGGGCGTCTTCTCGGGCGGCGGGAGCGACCCCTCCCGTGCGCACGTGGCCGAGCGCCGCTTCGATCGAGGCGGCGTTCTCCTCGGCGCTGCGCGCTGGGTCGAGCGCCAGGGCCACGGCGAGCCCGGCCTGCGGCGAGCGGGTCAGCACCACGCGGACCTCCTTGTCGGAGAGCTCCGCGGCACGGTCGGCAGCCATGAAGACGTTGCTCGAGTTGGGCAGCACGATCACCTGCTCGGCCTCGACCGCGTGGATGCCCGCGAGCAGCTCGTAGGTGGACGGGTTGAGCGTAGGGCCGGCCTCGAGCCCGTCGACGCCAAGGGTCTCGAAGAGCGAGCGCATCTTCGGCCCGGTCACCACGGCAAGAGCGCCGCAGGTGGCCTCCGCGGCACTCCCCGAGCCGTTGTTGGTGCTCAACCTCGCGGCGCGCTGCGCCACCTGCTCGCGCATGTCGGCGACGTCGAGATGAGATATCTCCCCTGCCTCGGCGAAGAGCGCGGTGGCGGCGTCAGGGTCGTCGGTGTGCACATGCACCTTGAGGGTCCTGCGGTCGCCCACCACGAGAACCGAGTCGCCGAGCGTCTCAAGCGCGGCCGTGAAGTGAGGCGCCTCGAGTTCGTTGCCCGTCACCGCGAAGTTCGTGCAGTAGCGGTAGGAGGAGGACTCGTGCTGGGGATGGGTGACGCGCGCGGCGGCATGGTGCTCGAGCGGCGGAGGCTCGGACCCGCGGAGCGCGGCCACGATGCCGGCGAAGACGATCACGAGCCCGTAGCCACCCGCGTCGACCACACCGGCCTCCCGCAGCACCGGAAGCAACTCCGGCCCGCGCTTGACGGACTTCTCGCCCGCCTGGACAGCGGACTCGAGCACTTCGGCGAGCACCGCGTCCTGGGTCTCGTCAGTGGTCTCGTGGCCGAGCCGCGGTTCCTTCGCGTGCGCGAGGTCGCTGACCACCTGGAGGGCCATCTCGCGGACGACCGTGAGAATCGTGCCTTCCGCCGGATCCCGCACCGACTCATACGCCTGCGCAGCGGCCCGCGCCATGGCGGCACCGACCAGCACCGGGTCGACGAGCTCGCCGGGGCGGGAGACGAGCTCCTCAGCCGCGCCTCTGATGAGCTGCGAGAGGATCACTCCGCTGTTGCCGCGGGCGCCGAGAAGGGCGGCCCGGGCGACCGACTGCACGATCTCGTCGCGCCCGATGTCGTCGACGGTGCGATCGCCGGCGGCCGTGGCCAGCCGGTCGAGCTCCTGCAACACGGCCCGCAGGGTCAGGGCCATGTTGTCTCCCGTGTCGCCGTCGGCGACGGGAAAGACGTTCAGGTCGTTGACCTCCTGACGGCGCGCCTCGAGGGCGGCCAGCGCAGCCTCGACGACCGTGCGAAAGCGGACAAGACTGGGATCGGACACGGCGGTCGCCGGCTGCCCGGCGGTCAAGCCTTGGTGACTTTGCCGGCCTTGAGGCAGCGCGTACAGACGTAGACGCGGCGCGGCGTGCCGGCCTCGTTGATCCGCACCCGCTGCAGATTGGGGTTGAACCGGCGCCGGGTCGCGACCATCGAGTGGCTGCGGCTGTTACCGAACGCGGGGCCCTTGGCGCATGAATGGCAGATCTTCGACATGGCGCGGGCGAGTATAGGCGCCGCCCGGCGGGTATCGAGGACCCGGCGGCCTAGTGTCGTGGTCTTCTCGTGTCCGGACTATCGATCGACTCCCGCAGCGCCCCGCGCCTGCCGCCGCGCTACCGGCTGACCGGGCACATCGCCAACGGCGGCATGGCTGCGGTCTGGGCGGCTGATGACCTGACGCTCGGCCGCCGCGTAGCGATCAAGGTGCTGGCCTCCCACCTCGCCGAAGACCCGCGCAACGCGAAGCGCTTCGAGCGCGAGGCGCGCGCCGCCGCTCGCGTGTCGAACCACCCGCACGTCGTGACGATCTACGACGTCGACGAGAGCGAAGGCCGGTCGTTCATCGTCATGGAGCTGGTCTCCGGAGGCTCGGTGGCGGACGCGATTCGCGCTGTCGCGCCCGGAAGGGTTGGGCGGGACGAGGCGCTGACCTGGCTGCGCGATGCGGCGAGCGCCCTCGACGCCGCCCATGCGGAGGGCATCGTTCACCGTGACATCAAGCCCGCAAACCTCCTGCTGAACGAGCCCCGCCGTGCGCTCGTGGCCGACTTCGGGATCGCCCGGCTCGGCACCGACGCGACGATGACCTCGACCGGCGAGCTCCTCGGCACGGCCGCCTACCTGTCTCCCGAACAGGCCCTGGGGGAGCCGGCGACGGCCGCGAGTGACCGTTACGCGCTGGCCGTGGTCGCCTACGAGCTGCTGACGGGATCGCGACCCTTCAAGGGCGAGCACTTCGCCGCGCAGGCGCGGCAGCACGTGGAAACTTCGCCTCCGGCGGCTTCGACGGCGGCGCCCGACCTGGCTGTGGCAGTGGATCAGGTGCTCGAGCGCGGGTTGGCGAAGAATCCAGGGGCGCGCTGGCCGACGGCGGGGGCGTTCGTGGCGGCGCTCAGCCGGGCGGCGGACACGGCGCCCGTGCCGGACGACCCGACGGAGGCAACGGTGCGGATCGCTCCTCCTCCCTCGGCGCCTCTCGAGGATTCGACACCGACGGGTCGCGGCCGCCGCGTAGCGCTGCTGACGCTGGCCGGCGTGGCGGCGTTGATCGCCCTTGTGGCGGTGTTGTCTGGAGGCGACGACACCAAGAAGCCCTCCGCTTCGCGACCGCAAGCTCCACAAACGGCATCCGCGAAGAAGGAGTCGACGGCGCCGCAGCCAAAGCCAAAGCCGCAGACCGCGCCCGCTGCGCCCTCGCCGGGTGCCGCAGCTCTTCAGACACGCGGACACGCACTCCTCGGTAGCAATCCCGCGGCGGCGGTGCCTCTGCTGCGCCAGGCCGTAAAGGCAAGCGGCGAGAGCGTCGCCAGTTGTCGCACGCCTACGACGCAGGCGTGCCTCACCTACGCCTACTCCCTCTTCGACCTCGGTCAAGCCCTTCGCCTTTCAGGACAGCCGGGCGCGGCTATCGCGGTGCTCGAGCGGCGCGCGCAGATCCAGAACCAGGAAGGGACGGTGATCAATGAGCTGGCGCTGGCTCAGCGCGCCGCGGGCGGAGGTTCGACCTCACCGGCGCCGCCTCCAGGCAAGCCGGGCAACGGTCTTGGGAGGGGCGGCCAGAAGAAGACGAAGAAGGGCGACTGATCGCCGAGTGTCGAATTACCCTCGATAAGAGGCTGTTGCGTAAGGGTTGCCGCGGGCGTGATGGGGCGGCGGCGAACGCCGCGGACGCGGCGGGGTAGCGATCGGGCCAGCGGGGGTCGCGGGCGGCTTCGCGGGTCCCGGGGCCTCCTTCTCAGGCGGT
>JBBPXY010000018.1:0-7516 GCA_038200435.1 Solirubrobacterales bacterium | reverse complement strand
CGCACGAGGGTCACGTGCCGCTAGTGGTGCTCACCGCAGACCGGCCACCCGAGCTGCGGGACATCGGCGCGGGCCAGACCATCGACCAGGTGAAGCTCTACGGCAGCGCGGCGAAGTGGTTCTTCGAGGTCGGCAATCACGAGGCGACGGAGGATCGGCTGCGCTGGATCCGACAGCTCGCCTGCCGCGCCTACGCGACCTCACTTGACGGTCGCCCGGGCGCGGTGCACCTGAACTTCCCCCTACGCGAGCCGCTTGTGCTCGACGAAGAGCTCCCGCCGGACGAGAGCGGGCGCCCGGACGAGAGCGGGCGCCCGGACGAGCGTCCGTGGGTGACGCTGTGCGCCGCGACCCATACGCCCGGGTCGGCCGCAGCGCTGAGCGATCTCGCCACCAAAGGGCGGGGCGTCGTTATTGCCGGCCGCACCGACGAGCCGGAGACAGGGCGCGCGGCTGCGCGCTTCGCCGAGCACGCCGGCTGGCCTGTGCTCGGGGACCCGCTCAGCGGTGCGCGCACCGGGGCCAGCGCAATCGCTCACTACGACGCGCTGCTGCGCGGCGCCACGTTCGCGTCGGCGAACCACCCCGAAGTCGTGGTGCGCGTCGGCGATCTCCCCACGTCGAAACCGCTGCGGCAGTGGCTCACCGCCGCCCCCGGCGCGAGGCACGTGGCCCTGGACCCCGCCGGCGCGTGGCAAGACCCGTCCTCGTCGGTAGAGGAGATCCTGGGTGGCGACCCCGTCGAGGCCCTCACGTCAGCGATCGAGGAGACGCCGTCGAGAAAGCGGATCTCCCCGTGGCTCGCCGGCTGGCTCGCCGCCGATCGGGAGACGGCAGAGGCGATCTCGGCAACCCTGAGCGACGAGCTGTCTGAGCCCAGTGTCGCCGCAACGATCGGTCGCGTCCTGCCGCCCGATACCACGCTCTGGGTCGCTTCCTCGATGCCCGTACGCGACATCGAGACCTTCTTTCCCGCGCGCGAGGCCCCGCCGCGCGTGCTCTCCAACCGCGGCGCGAACGGCATCGACGGCACCGTGTCGAGCGCGTTCGGAGTCGCGGCGACCGGAGCTCGAACGGTGCTCCTGATCGGGGACGTCGCCCTCGCCCACGACCTCGGAGGACTGCTCGCCGCCGGTCGCCTCGGGTTGAGCCTCACCATCGTCCTGCTGAACAACGACGGTGGCGGAATCTTCCACTTCCTCCCCCTCGTCTCCGCCTCCGATGTCTTCGAGCACCACGTAGCCACGCCTCACGGGCTCGACTTCGCGGCCGCCGCTCAGCTCTACGGGATCGAGCACCGCCGCATAGACGACCTCGAGGCGTTGCGGATCGCTCTTGAGGAACCAGCGTCCAAGGGCACGCGCATCCTCGAAGTTCGCACCGACCGCGAAGCCAACGTCGCGCTGCACCGCCGCGTCTGGGACGCGGTCACTGCGCGAGGATCGGGAGCAGCGCCTCCAGCTTGATCTCGGTCTCGGCCAGCTCGGCCGCCGGATCGGAGTCGCGCACCACACCCACGCCCGCGTAGCAGTGGGCCTCCGCACCGCGCAGTAGCGCACAGCGCAGCGCCACGCAGAACTCGCCGTCCTCGCTCGCATCGGTCCAGCCGAGCGGGCCGGCATACCAGCCGCGGTCGAGCGCTTCGAGCTCCGGGATGAGGCGCTCAGCGCGCTCGCGCGGCTCGCCGCCCACCGCCGGGGTGGGATGCATCAGCCCGGCCAGGTCGAGTGCACCGATCGGCCGGTGAAGCTGGGCGCGAACCGGCGTCGCGAGATGCTGGATGTTGGCGATGCGCACCACGCTCGGCTCCTCGGGTGCCGTCACCCAGATCGAGTGAGGCTTGAGGATGCGCTGGATGCGCCGCGCGACGATGGCCTGCTCCTCGCGATCCTTCTCCGAGCGCATGAGCCGCTCGCCGAGGTGATCGTCGACCGCAGGATCGGCGCTGCGGCGCGTGGAGCCGGCCAAAGCGACCGTGCTCGCCCGCTGCCCCTCGCGCCGGATAAGCAGCTCGGGGCTCGCGGTGAGGAAGGCGGCGTCACCCCGCCCCGCGCAGCCCACGTAGCAGGACGGGAACGCATCGCGCAGGACGCCGAAGACGGCCGCCGGGTCGTGCGGAACGGGTGCGTGTACCTGCACCTCGCGGGCGAGCACGACCTTGTCGATCTCGCCAGCCGCGATGCGCTCCGTCGCCCGTACGATCGCGCTCTCGTAGTGACCGGGCGGCAACGTGCTGCGCACCCGGTAGCGGCCCGCCGGGGAGGGATCGAGTAGCGGCAGGGACTCCGAGCGCAGCTCTCCCAGCCGCTCCTCCAACCGGGCCATGAGCTCCTGAGGCTCATCATCCGGGGTGGCGCGCGCAATTAGCGTGAGGCGCACGTCGCCGCCGCGCGCCGCGAGACTCAGCTCGGGCACCCACAGCGCTGCGGGCGGGAAGCCGGACCACACCGCGCTCGCCCCGCCGGCGGGCGCGAACGCGAACCCGCCAACCGCGACGAGCCCTGAGCCCGGCGGTCCTTCCACCGCGGATCCCGCGGCGGCGCCGGCCGCGAGCCGGCGCCAGGCCGCCGCCACGCGCGCCAAGCGCGCGGGGCCGGCCGCGACGATCTCACGGACGCAGCCGAGCGTCGCCAGGGCGCTGCTGTCGCGGTCGGGCTGCTCGAAGCAGAAGAACGCCTCACTCGGCCGCCGCGAGGCGAATACCGCCGCGGAGGGATCGATGCCCTCGACGGGCACCGTCAGCGAGGCGAGAGCTTCCCCGCCACCGGCGCGGGCACGCTGCACGGCCGTCTCGACAAGACGCAGCAGCCGCGCTTCGTCACTGACTTCCAGCCGGGTCCCGCCCGGAGCAGTGATCAGCATGCCCTGGATTCTAGGCGCGCCGTCTCCGGCGACCAACTCACTCGAGACCTCTCCCAGAGGTAATCGGTTACAAGGCGGATGTGCTCGGCGTCGGGTACTGTGCGCCCATGACACTCACTGGTCTCATTACGCTCGCCGGGATCGTCGCCAAGGGCCTCGGCCTGCTTGCCGCCCTGATCGGAGGGGGCTTCATCCTCGGCGTGATCCTCACGCTGTTGGTCACGGCGCGCTTTCGGCGCGGCCGCCGCGGCTGAGGGCCGGCCCTGCGCCTAGGTTTCGGCCCGCCCCCGGGAGATGGCGATCTCGCCGGTGCGGGCCATCTCGACCAGGCCGAAGGGCCTGACCATCCGCTCGAACGCCTCGACCTTCTCGAAGGTGCCGGTCACCTCGACGACGACCGCGCGCTTGGTCACATCGACCACCTTCCCGCGGAAGATCTCGCAGATCTGCATCACTTCAGCGCGCGCGGCTCCGTCGACGGCGATCTTGAAGAGCGCGAGCTCCCGCGCCACCGTCTCCCCCGGCTCGAGGTCGCGGATCTTCAGCACGTTGATGAGCTTGTGCAGCTGCTTGGTGACCTGGTCGATCGGGGGCAGGGCACCATCGACGGTGAGGGTGATCCTCGAGACCGACTCGTCGTCGGTGGGGCCGACTGCGAGCGTGTCGATGTTGAACCCGCGGCGGGTGAACAGCCCGGAGATGCGCGTCAGCACACCCGGCTTGTTCTCCACCAAGATGGAGAGGATGTGCCTGCGGCCCGAATGGATGCCACCAGCCGCCTCGAGGTCTTCCAGAGAAAGGAGCTCTTTGGTGCCGGGCTCGCCCATCAGCCGACCATATCCCGGGCCGCTTGGCCCGCCGGGATCATCGGATACGTGTTCTCCTCGCGCGTGACGCGCACGTCGACCACGACCGGTCCGGGGGTCTCGATCGCCCGCTTGATGTCCTCCACCAGCGTGCCCTTCTCGGTGAAGCGCATGCCGGTGGCGCCGTAGGCCTCGGCCAGCTTCACGAAGTCCGGGAACTGCCCCATGTCGACGTGCGAGTAGCGACCGTCCCAGAACAGCTCCTGCCACTGGCGGACCATCCCGAGGTAGCCGTTGTTCATGATGAACACCTTCACCGGGATGTTGTTCTCGGCGCAGGTGGCGAGCTCCTGGGTGTTCATCTGGATCGAGCCGTCACCGCTGACGCAGACGACCGTCTCGTCCGGGCAGCCGACCGCGGCGCCCATGGCCGCGGGGAGTCCGAAGCCCATCGTCCCGAGGCCCCCCGAGTTGATCCACTTGCGCGCCGAGGGGAAGTGGTAGTACTGCGCGGCCCACATCTGGTGCTGGCCCACGTCGGTGGTGATGACGGCCTCGCCGCCCGTCGCCTCGTAGAGCGCCTCGATCAGGTACTGCGGCTTGATCTCGGAGTCGACCGAATCCTCATAGCCGAGCGGGTACTGGCGGCGCCACCCCTCGATGCGTGACCACCAGTCCTCGAGGCGCTTGGGATCCGGCTCCTGCGCCCGGTATTCGGCGGTGAGCCGCGGCAGGATGTTCTTCGCATCCCCGACGATCGGGATGTGAGCCGGCACGTTCTTGGAGATCTCCGCCGGATCGACGTCGATGTGCACGAACTTCGCCCGCGGTGCGAACTCCGAGAGCTTGCCGGTGATGCGGTCGTCGAAGCGCGCGCCGATCGCGACGATCAGGTCGGCCTCGTCCATCGCGTAGTTCGCGGAACGGGTGCCGTGCATGCCAAGCATGCCGAGCCACTGCTCGTGCGGCGCCGGGAAGGCGCCAAGACCCATCAGCGTGCACGTGACCGGCAGGCGATCGGAGAGGCACAGCTCGGTCAGTTCGGGGCCGGCGTTGGCGTTGACCACCCCGCCGCCCGCGTAGATCACCGGGCGCCGCGCCGCCGCCAAGGCCTTCGCCGCCTGGCGGATCTGCTTCTGGTTGCCCTCGACCTTGGGCTGATAGCCGGGGAGCCGGACGTCGAGCACCGGCTCATACGGGATGTCGGCGCGCGAAAGGTCCTGCGGGATGTCGACGATGACCGGCCCCGGCCGGCCCGTCCGTGCGACATGAAACGCCTCGTGGATCGTGCGCGGCAGCTCCAGCGGATGCTGGATCATGAAGGAGTGCTTGACGATCGGCATCGTGATGCCGATCGTGTCGGCCTCCTGGAAGCCGTCGGTGCCGAGCAGGTCGGTGCGCACCTGGCCCGTGACGAAGACAACCGGGACCGAATCCATCATCGCGTCGCAGATCGGCGTGACGAGGTTGGTCGCACCCGGCCCGCTCGTGCCGAAGGCGACGCCGACCTTGCCGGTGGCCTTTGCGTAGCCCTCGGCGGCGTGGCCTCCCCCCGCCTCGTGGCGGACGAGGACGTGGCGGATGCCGGCGTCGTAGAACGCGTCGTAGGTGGGGAGGTTCGCGCCGCCCGGGTAGCCGAATACCACGTCGACGCCCTCGGCCTTGAGGCACTCCATGAGGGCATCGACTGCGCGCATCTTCCCGGCTCCTTCGCTGGCGTGGGACGTCTAAATCCCAGTCTACCAGTGGGTTTTAGCTCGAAAGTGCCTGTCTCAGCCTGGAGCGGGACGCGGCTGGCCGGCCGCCGCCGATTCGGGCGCGATCGCCACGTCGGGGAACTCGAGCTCCGCCCCGCAGCGCGTGCAGAGCGCGTCGTGGAGCTTCACGACCTTGTTGCAGCGCGGGCACTGGCGCCGCAGCTCGTCCTTGTCCCAGCGGTAGAGCAGAGCGGTCACGAGTCCGATGAACGGCAGGCAGAACGAGATCGCGAACCAGAGGAAGAACGACGAGCCCTTGATCCGGCCGACGATGCCCCCCGCCAGGCCGAAGCAGCTCGCGATGATGAGATACGACACGGCCCGGACAGGGTATCCGCGTCCGGCTCGCCTTTGACTGGGTCCAGGAAGGAAGCGCGAGTCCGACGTCTGTGAAGCCCTGTACCCCCCATAGGGGGTAAAAGGCTGCACTCCCGCGGGAATGAACGCTGCGATCCGAGTTCCCCGCGCGGGGACGGTCCTCCTTCCTATGACCCGTCCTACGGAACAGCCCTGGGCTAGTCGTAGGTGCGCCTCAGGTGCGCGTGCGCCGGCGCGTCGGCAGAGGGTGGATGATTGATGCGCAACCGGGCGAGGCGGTAGCGGCGCACTGGGCGCTCCGCTGCCGCGGGAAGCGAGTCAGAAGCCATCTCGCGGGGCTCGGTGACGATGAACAGGCGGGAGAGTGCGGGTGTCGATGTCATGTGAGCATCATCGTCTGGACGCACTCCGCCGCCCATGGACAGCGGTCCAAGGTTCGCGCCTCCGGGTTGGACCGCCGGTCGAAGGCCGTGAAAGCCCTCAGACGGCAGCGGCGCGGTCAAGCGCGGGCGCCATCGCGGCCGGTAGGCGGCGCCGCAGCCGCCACGGGGCGCCGGCGAACGCAAGGTTCGCCACGGTGGCAAAGCCTTGCTCGTCGGCGCGCAGCGCGAGCAGCAGATGGGCGACGCGGTCGGCCGAGGGAAGCTCCGGGGCGGGCACGCGCACGCAATAGCAGTGGACGAGCCCAGGCCGCCGCCGCGAGCGGCGCGGGCGTACGAGCAGGGCACCGGCCTCGGCTACCAGCCACGTGCCGAGCCGTCCGCGCTCGATCGCCAATCCGGTCTGCGCGTGCAGCTCGCGCGCCTCGTGGCCGACCAGGTCGCCCAGCAAACCGAGCGCCACGCGCTCGGGACCCGCCGCCGCACGACTCTTGGGGCGTACCACGCCCGCTCCTCGCGCGGCGTAGAGCTCGGGGATGATCCACGCGTGCACAAGGGCGATCGCCGCGACCGGGAACGCAAGCGGCTGGAGCAGCATGAGCACGACGGCGACCGCGATGAAGGGCACGACATGGGCGACCGTGGTGAGGGTCCACACCACGCCGGCGCGGTGCACCGTGCGCTCGCTCGCGCGCGGTCGCCAGTAGACGCCCGCGACCTCGGGAAGGACCTCGCTGATGGCGGCTACCCCCCGGCGATGGGCAGGCGCATGATCACGAGGGGCTCGTCGACGGGCAGGGTCTTGACCTGCTCGGCGTGTCCCTCGCCGCGGGTGACCATGGCGAAGTAGCCCTGGTCGAGCTCGCGCCGAAACGCCACGACGGCCGCCTCGACCGAAGTCGGGTCTTCGGCGGTCCACTCGGCAAGCGTGGTGTGACCGGTGCGGTCCATGCGGATGAGTCGCGACATGCGAAGGCTCCCTCGGGCGTTGGTCGGCTGCTCCTAGGGATGGTACGCCTGCGCGTGCGGCCAGGGATCAGACCTACTTGTCTGGCCTGAGCGCCCTTCGTAGAAAGGCGAACGTGCGAGACCGCACGTCGGCTTCGTATTCGAGCGCGTGCCGGCTGCCGGGCAGGACGATCAGCTCATGTCGCTGGTGGCGGCGCCGCATCCGAGCGGTCATGCGAGTTGCCTCGGTGAGGGTCATCTGCTCGTTGCGGCTGTTCACGACGAGCAGCGGTGGATCGCTGCGGTCGACGTGGTGCATCGGCGAGGCGTACGCGTAGCGGCTGGGGCACTGCTGCGGGCTGCATCCGAGGTAGTAAGCAGGCGTCGCCGAAGACCGGCTGCGGTAGCTCAAGTCCATCACCCCGGAGTAGGACACGGCGACCCT
>JBBPXY010000017.1:0-8692 GCA_038200435.1 Solirubrobacterales bacterium | reverse complement strand
CTGATGAGTCAAGCGTGGGCGTGCGTGAGCTCCGGCAGAACCTCAGCGTCTATCTTCGCCGCGTCGAAGCGGGCGAGACTCTGAGCGTCACTGCTCGTGGGCGGCGGGTCGCGGTGCTCGCGCCCGCGCGCGACGAAATGAACAACTGGGACCGGATGGTCGCCGAGGGAAAGATCATCCCGGCGACACGAGACATGGCGGATCTGCCGCCGCCCCTCCCCGCGCCGCCCGGCTGGGACAGCGCGAAGGTGCTGGACGAGATTCGAGCAGACACGATCTGATTGCCGGGCGTCGTCTACATGGACGCATCGGCTTTGGTCAAGTTGGTCGTCGAAGAGCCAGAATCCGGCACCGTCAGAGCGGTCGTGAGGAACTGGCCTCATCGGGCGTCCTCGATCATCGCGAGGGTCGAGCTACCGCTCGCGGTACGCCGTTCCGCCAGCCGCGATCTCGGTGCGCTCCTCCATGACGTCCTACGTGCGACGGACGTGATCGAGTTGAACGATGACATCGTAAGCCGAGCCGTGAGCCTGACTGGGCTGAAGTCGCTCGATGCCATACACCTCGGCTCGGCGCTGTCTCTCGGTGGCGAGCTCGGCGGCTTCTTGACTTACGACCTGCGCCTGCAGGCCGCAGCCGAAGCGTCAGGCGTGCCGGTCGTCGCCGCGAGGTAGTGGATGGTGGCCATTGCGCTAGGCCTCGGCTCCTCGCTCTGCTGGGGCTTCTCCGATTTCTTCGGCGGCCTCCAGAGCCGCGCGCGGCCGGTCTCGGCCGTCATCTTCGTCTCGCAGTCACTTGGTCTGGCGGCGCTCGCGATCTACGTGGCGATCAGCGGGGAAGCCGCGCCTTCGCTGAGTGACCTCTGGCCCGCGGCGGCCGGGGGGGCCGCTGGCGTGATCGCCCTGGCCGCGTTCTACCGGGCGCTGGCGATCGGGACGATGAGCGTGGTGGCACCCATCTCGGCGACCGGCGCCGCCGTTCCCGTGCTGGTCGGGCTCGTGAACGGCGAGAAACCGGGTGCGCTGCGCCTGGCCGGAATGGCGGTGGCCCTGTTGGGGATCATCCTGGCCTCCCGCGAGTTGCAGTCCGACGCGGCCGCGCGCCGCAACCTGCGTCTCAGCGTGGGCCTCGCGCTTGTGGCGGCGCTCGGGTTCGGGTCGTTCTTCGTGGGGATCAAGGTGAGCTCGGAGGTGAGCGTTCCGTGGGCGATGCTCGCCGGCCGCGCCGCGGATATCCCCCTCGTGGTGATCGCGGCCCTGGCGTTCCGGTTGCCGCTGAGCGCCGAGCGCCGTGCGCTCCCCGCGCTGTTTGCGATCGGCGCGCTCGATCTCGCCGCCAACGGGCTCTACGCCCTCGGCACCACGCACGGCCTGCTCAGCGTCGTCGCAGTGCTCTCGGCCCTGTACCCGGCCGTGACCGTGATTCTCGCGCGCGTGATGTTGCGCGAGCGGGTCCAGCGTGTGCAGGAGGCCGGCATCTTCGCGGTGCTGGCGGGGGTCGCGCTGATCGCCGCGGGGTGATCGGCGCGATTCCGGTGCGAGCGTGTCATATTGAACGCGTGCGTTTGCGCTCGCTGCTGCTGGCTGTTCTCGTCGCGCTGCTCCTCGCCGTCCCGGCTTGGGCCGCTGTGGATCCGAATCGCAACTTCGATCAGCCGCGGGACAGCGATACGCAGCAGCAGCTGCAGACGCCGAACCCCGTGCCGGGCCAGCCCCCGATCGGTAGCAACGTCCAGCGCCGGGACACACCGAACGACCCGAAGTACGACAGCTCGGAGCCCGACGACGAGGACGGCTCTACGACGCAGAGTCTCTACGACCAGCAGTTCGACCTCTTCGGCTTCGCGTCTCGACTGGCGCCCAATACGGTGTACATCGACCCGCGCGACCCGCGGGCGGGCAAGCTGCAGATCGCCGGCTTCAACGCCGCGGGGGCGTGGAAGGAGACGCGCGGCGATCCGGGCACCACGGTGGCGATCCTCGATACCGGCATCAAGTGGGACCGCCCGGCGCTGCGCCTCCAGGTGCATCTGAACAAGAGCGAGCTGCCTCTCCCACAGAAGGCGGACAACAGCACCGACCCGAGCGCGCCCGAGAACGGCTACGACCTCAACCGCGACGGCGCGTTCAACGTCGACGATTACGCGAACGACACGCGCGTCAACAAGAACGCGGGGCCAAACGGCGTCGACAACATGGTCGACGCGCAGGACCTGATCAAGACGTTCTCCAACGGTACCGACGGCGAGTCCGCCGGGCAGGGCAACGGTTTCGTCGACGACATCGCCGGCTGGGACTTCTTCAACGACGACAACGATCCGTTCGACCAGTCGAGCTACTTCGCTGC
The DNA here is from genome assembly GCA_038200435.1 of Solirubrobacterales bacterium. Lineage (GTDB taxonomy): Bacteria > Actinomycetota > Thermoleophilia > Solirubrobacterales > Solirubrobacteraceae > JBBPXY01. The sequence continues at coordinate 6,346 of JBBPXY010000017.1, read as the reverse complement.
TAAGAACCACGGCAGCGGCCGGACGAGCGAGGCCGTCGAACGGGGGAACGAGGGCAAGGATTCGATCGGCGTCTGCCCGAAGTGCCAGTTCGTGCCCGTGCGCGTGTGGGACACCTTCGTCTCCGACGGGGACACTTTCGGGCTGGGGATCTTCTACGCCACGAAGATCGGCGCGAAGGTGATCGAGGGCGCCGACGGCTCCCTCTACCACTCCAAGTTCACCGAGCGCGCCTCGCAGTACGCCTACGAGCAGGGCGTGACCCAGACCTACTCGGGCAACGACCTCAACACGGCCAACCACAACTACCCGGCCAACTACAACCACACGATGTTGATCGAGGGCACCGTGCCGGACACGGTCGGTATCGGCATGTCGAACGAGATCTCGGGCCAACTTTCCCAGCTCGGCGCGGCGACCGTCCCCGCCAACGCTCCGCCGGGCACCTTCTTCCGAGGCGCCAACACCACTCAGTTCGGCGGCAAGAGCTCGATCTCGATGGAGGGTCCGACCGGCTCGACGAACACAGGCAAGGCCGCCGGCGCGGCGGCGCTCGTGATCGCCGCCGCGAAGAAGCGCGGCACGGATCTGAACGCCGACGAGACGCGCGAGATCCTCGAGCAGACTGCGGAGGATGTGCTCCCCGGTAACACTGGCGGTATCGGAAACCCCGATCCCGCGGCCAAGGGCTGGGACTCGCACTTCGGCTGGGGGCGCGCCGACGTCGGCAAGGCCGTGAGTGTGGCGATCGATCAGAGCAAGATCCCACCCGAGGCCTCGATCGACTCGCCGGACTGGTACGCACCGGTCACCGGCAGCTCCGTGACGGTCAAGTTCCACGCGAACAACCGCTTCGCGAATAATCAGGCATGGAAGTGGGAGCTACAGGCCTGCCCCACGTTCCAGTCGGGGCCGAACGGAGCGCCCGGACCCGACAACCAGGGCGACGGCGCTAACGGTGACGGTGTCTGTGCGCCGATCCCGAACGCGAGCGGCACAGAGAGCGGGCCTCAGAACAAAGAGGTCACCTTCAACCCGCAGGGCATCGCCAAGGACGCAGCGAAGGACCTCGGTGGCCCCTACTTCGACCCCTCGCGCGTGAATCCGTTCAAGGGCCAGTTCACGGTGAAGCTGGTCGTCACGGACGTCGACGCCGCTCCCGCCGGCCGGGTACCCGGCATCGACCGCAAGATCCTCACCGCGATCAACGACTCGACCCTGCGCGCGGGCTACCCGAAGCGCATGGGCACGGGCGGCGAGGCTCCCATCCGCTACGCCGACCTGAACGGCGACAACAAGCAGGAGCTCATCGTTCCGCTCGAGGACGGCAAACTGCACGCCTACGAGCCCGACGGCTCGGAGCTTCAAGGCTTTCCCGTCCTCGAGACTCAGACCCTTGAGCAGGCCAAGGCGCATGCGCCGGTGTTGAGCGCCGCCGGCGTGGAACCGCCGCTCGAGCCTCTGCGCGGTGCGAGCATCGCCGACATCGACGGCGACGGCCGTCCTGAGATCATCGACGCCGCGGGCACACACCTCTACGTCTGGAACTACAAGGGCGAGCTGCGGCCGGGCTTCCCCGTCTCGATCAACCCCGACTTCTGCAAGGGTTCCGATCAGCGACAGAACCCGGTCGCGCCCGACAAGCCGGTGACCCATCGCAAGTGCGGTTTCCTGGCGAGTCCCGCGCTCGGTCACCTCGAGGGCAAGTCCAAGCCGCTCGACATCGTGATCGCTGCGCTCGACGGGCACGTGTACGCCTTCCGGCCCGACGGCTCGCCTGTACCTCATTTCCCGTTCGAGCTCGTCGACCCCGGGAAGGCGCCGATCGATCAGGTCAAGGCGGAGTCGATCAACGATCCGGCCGTCGGCGACCTCAACGGCGACGGGGTCGACGACATCGTCGTGGCCTCGAACGAGAACTACGACTCGGAGGGCCAGCCTGACTTCCAGGGAGGCTTCTCCGGGGCGATCGCCTTCGCCCTCGGCAATGCTGCCGGTGGAACTTCGCGGGTCTACGGGATCAACGGCGCGACGGGCCAGCTACTCGGGCCGAAGTGGCCGCTCAAGCTTCCGGGGGGGATCCAGTCCACGCTCCCGCTCGTCGGCCCCGGCCACGACGCGTCGCTCGTCAAGCTCGGAGGCCAGCAGCGCATCGTCGTCTCGACCACCGGCGGCGCGATCGGGATCTACCAGCCGGACGGCACGAAGGTCAAGAACCTGAAGCAGGACCGAAGTGGACCGGCCTCGAACGTGCCCGAGCCCGATCCACAGCAGCTCAACCTCTTCGAGTCGACGTCCATCGGCAACCTCGATGGAAGCGGCCCGGCGGTCGTCAAGTACGGCGTCACCCTGGCTCAGGCGGCAAACCTTGTCCTGGCGGGCCAGAACGTGCCCTATGAGCACGTGATCAACGCGATCAACCCCCAGCTCGGCACCGAAGGCACCCAGCTACCCGCCTTCCCGCAGGTCACCGACGACTACCAGTTCCTCTCGGCGTCGAACATCGGCAAGGTCAAGTCAGGCTCCACGAATCAGGTCCTGGCGGGCACCGGTCTCGGGCTGTTGCACGCCTACGACGGCCAGTCCGGCGCCGACGCGCCCGGCTTCCCGAAGGTCACGGGCGGGTGGCTGTTCGCCCCGCCGGCGCTCTCCAGTGACAAGCGCATCGCCGACATCACACGCGAGGGCTTCCTGTATGAGTGGAACGCTCCGGGAGCGCCCTCATGCCAGCCGGAATGGCCCTCCTTCCGCCACGACGACCATCAGACGGGCAACTACGACGCCGACGGCACGGCTCCCGGGGCCTTCGAAAACGCGAAGGTCGTCCGCGGGACGGACGGGCGGTTCCGGCTCACGTTCAAGTCTCCGGGCGACGACGGGTTGTGCGGCACGGCGACGGCTTACGAGACCGACGCCAACGGCCAGGGTGCCGACATCGGCGCGGGCAAGCCCGTGGCCGGCGGGACGAACTACTCGCGCGATGTGACGCCGCCCAAGGGCGCCACGTCAATCACCCTGCGGGCGCGCGACGAGGCGGGCAACCTGGGCTTCCCGACCACGCTCGCGCTTCCGGGCGGCCCGGCGGTAGGGCCTCCGCCCACGCCAGGGGAGCTCCCTCTATGCACCGACCGCACCGCGCCCTCGTTCGCGCTCGCGCGCAACGGCCTCTACGCCTCGACCAGGCGGATCGCCGTGCGCGGGACCGGTCGCGACACGGGCTGCAAGGGCGTCGCCGGCAAGACACGTTCGCGGTCGGGTGGCGTCAAGCGCGTTCTCGTGGCGGTTGCGCTGCTCACGCACAGCGGTTGTCGGTTCATCGACAGCAAGGGGCACCTCGGGCGTAACCGAAGCTGCCGCACCAGCCCGCACTTCCTCCCTGCGCGCGGCACGACCAGCTGGCGGCTCGGCCTTCGCGGCCGCTTCCCCCGTGGCACCTACGCGGCTCGCTTCCGCATCTACGACATCTTCGGGAACGTCGGCCGGCCACAACCGAGACGGTTCTCGGCCCGCTGATCAGGTAGGAATGGGCGCGTGAACGCGCCCTCTTCACCCGAGCACTTCGACGCGATCGTGGTCGGCTCGGGGTTCGGTGGCGCCGTGACGGCCTGTCGTCTGGCGGAGGCCGGCGAGCGCGTGTGCGTCGTCGAGCGGGGCAAGGCCTACCCGCCCGACTCGTTCCCGCGGAGCCCCCGCGGCGTCAAGCAGAACCTCTGGGAGCCGGCCGTCGGGCTGCACGGCCTGTGGGACGTGTGGTCGTTCGACGGCCTCGACGCCTTTGTCGCGAGTGGCCTGGGCGGCGGCTCGCTCATCTACGCCAACGTGCTGATGCGTAAGGATGAGCGCTGGTTCGTGACCGAGGATCCGCGCGCCGAGAACGGCTACGAGCACTGGCCCGTCACGCGAGCCGACCTCGAACCGCACTACGACCGAGTCGAGCGGGCGATCGGCGTGCAGCCCTACCCGTTCGACACTGCGCCCTATGACGCGACGCCCAAGACGCGCGCGTTCGCCGACGCGGCCCGCGAGCTCGACCTCGACTGGTCGTTGCCTCCCCTGGCCGTCTCCTTCGCTCCGGTGCCGGGCGAAGCGCCCGTGGTCGGCGAGCCGCTGCGCGAGGAGCACCCGAACCTCCACGGTCGCACGCGGACTACCTGCCGGCTGTGCGGCGAGTGCGTGATCGGTTGCAACTACGGCGCGAAGAACACGCTGGACTTCAACTACCTCAGTGCGGCCCAGCGCGCGGGAGCTGACCTGCGGATTCGTTGCGAGGTGCGCTCCATCGCGCCGCGCGCGCAGGGTGGCTACCGCATTGAGTACGTCGAGCACGCGGCCGAGCGCGAAGGGGAGGAGACCGACACATGGGCTCTACCGCGGCGTACGCTCACGGCCGACCGTTTGGTGCTTGCGGCCGGCACGCTCGGCTCGACCTACCTCCTCATGCGCAACCGCTCGGCGCTGCCTGGGCTGAGCGCGCGTCTCGGCACCCGTTTCTCGGGCAACGGCGACCTGATGACCATCGTCACCCGGATCCGTCGCGACGTGGATCCGGGCCGCGGGCCGACGATCACGAGCGCCGTACGGGTCGACGACGCGCTCGACGGCGGGGAGGGACGGGGCTTCTACCTCGAGGACGCAGGCCTGCCACCGTTCCTCTCATGGCTGCTGCACGTTGTCGAGGCGCCCGGCGGCGTGCGCCGCGCTGCTCCCTTGATGCGCGGTGCGGTGAAGGCCCGCTTACGGCGCCCGCGCGCCACCCACTTGAGCGGCGACCTCGCTCAGCTGCTCGGCGAGGCCTCGTTCTCGGCCGGGCTTCTGCCCCTACTCGGCATGGGCCGCGACGTGCCCGATGGCGTCATGCGGCTCCGCGACGGGCGCCTCGAGGTGCGCTGGCGCAAGCAGGGCGCCTCGCAGGAGCTCTTCGACCGCATGCGGGAGCTCTCGCGACAGCTCGCCGGCGCGCTCGGGGGCAAGTACTTGGACAACCCCGTCTGGCATCTCAACCGGCTCGCCACCGTCCACCCGCTGGGAGGGGCGCCGATGGGGCGCACCCCGGCCGAGGGTGTCGTCGACTCCCGCGGGGAGGTGTTCGGTCATCCCGGCCTCTACGTCGTCGACGGGGCGGCCGTTCCCGGGCCCGTCGGTCCCAATCCCAGCCTGACCATCGCGGCGCTGGCGGATCACAGCGCCGACGGAATGCTGGGGGAGGTGTGAGCGGCTATCCGGGCCGAGCGCACTCGGGCAGCCCGATCGCCGGCCACTGTCGCGCTTCCTCCCGGCGCAGCGGCGCGAGCTTCGTCTGCAGCGTGGCGACGGTGGCCAGCGGCTCGGCGCCGTCGCGCAGCTTCTTCGCCGCGCCGTCGAGCAGACCCAGGCGGCGGCGGAGAAGCCCGACGGCGGTCTCGTAACGTGGGCGCAGGTCGTCCGGAGCGTGCAGGGCTCCCAGCTTGTCCACGGCGGGCCTCACCAGCCCGATCGCGGCAGACACGAATGAAGGCACGTCCGCCGGGGCTTGCGGACGCGGCACCTCTTCCGAGCGCGCCCGCTCCGCGAGGCAGATCGACCGGGCTCGTACCTGGAACTCCGCCGTGCTGAGCGGTTTGCGGCCGCAGCCGGCAGAGCCGAGGATCACCAGCGCGAGCAGCGCGATGCCCGCGGCGCGCACGGGTTTCTCTACGACAGCGAGACGCCCAGGAGGCGCTCGAGCTCGGGGATCGTTTGGTCTGCGTCGCGGTGCAGCACGGTCGCCATCCCGAGCGCGCGCGCGGGCTTGAGGTTGAACGGGAGGTCGTCGACGAACACGCAATCGGCAGGGTTCAGCCCGACCCGCTCAGCGCCGAGCTCGTACATGCGCGGCTCGGGCTTGCGCATGCCCTCCTCCCCCGAGATGACCACACCGTCGAAGAGCTCGGGGAACTTCGAGCGGTCGTAGCGGCCCTTGCCCCAGGAGTTCGAGATGAGGCCGGTCTTCACTCCCGCGCGGCGCGCGGCTTCGAGGGCGGCGAGCATCTGCTCATCGGGTCGCATGCCCGCGAACAGGCGGTCGACCAGGTTGTCCGGGCTCACCTCGAGCACGGCAGCAAACTTCGGCTCGAACTGCTCTTCGGTCAGCTTGCCGGTCTCGAGATCGGCAAGCAGCTCGCGTGCCCTCGGATCCTTCATGAAGCGGTCGCGCACGGTGCCGGTCTCCAGGCCCTCCTGCTCGCAGAAGGCGGCGAAGGAAGCGAAGACGTCGGTGGTGAGCACGCCACCGAAGTCGACCAGCAGGCCTTTCCTCGTTTTCTCAGTCACCGTTTGTCGCCACCCCGAGGGCGCGCTCGGCGAGCTCCGGCACGCCGCGGTCGAGCATCT
>JBBPXY010000016.1:0-41788 GCA_038200435.1 Solirubrobacterales bacterium | reverse complement strand
GGAGCCCTACCCGCGGTGGCGAGCGCCAACCCGTTTCTTCCCGCACCGGGCCACGTCTTCGCCGGCGTCACCGGCGGCCTCGAGGTCGGGCAGTTCACCCGCCTCACCCACAAGCACCCGCCCGTCTTCCAGCTCTTCACCACCTGGGGAGAGCCGACGCAGTGGATCTTCGACCGCGCCCGCGCCGCCCGTAGCCGGCCGATGCTGTCGATCTCCACCAACTTCGGCGGGAACAGCCAGGAGCGGATCACGCCCGCCGCCATCGCCGCGGGCCGCGGCGATGAATACCTGCGCGCACTGAACCGCGACATCGCAGCGACCGGTGAGATCGTCTACCTGCGGCCGCTCGCCGAGATGGACGGCTACTGGAACCCCTATTGCGCCTACGGAGCGAACGGCCGCTCGCGCGGTGCCTCGCACTCCACGGCCGCCTTCCGCCGGGCCTGGAAGCGGCTGGTGCTGATCGTCCGCGGCGGGCGGCTGAGCACGCTCAACTCCCGGCTGGGTCACCTCGGCCTCGCGCCGGTGCAGGGCGCGCACGCCGATCTCGCGCGCCCGCGCGTCGCCTTCCTCTGGATGCCGCAGGTCGCGGGCGCCCCGGACACCCGGGCCAACTCCCCGCGCGCCTACTGGCCCGGCTCTCGCTACGTCGACTGGGTCGGTACGGACTTCTACTCGAAGTTCCCCAACTTCACGGGGCTGGAGCGCTTCTACCGCGCCTACGCCGGCAAGCCTTTCGCCTTCGGCGAGTGGGCGATGTGGGACGCCGACCGCCCGGCCTTCGTCCGCCAGCTCTTCTCCTGGGCGGCCCGCCGCTCGAGCGTGCGGATGCTCCTCTACAACCAAGGCAACAACGAGCGCGGGCCGTTCCGGCTCTTCCGCTTCCCCGCGAGCACGCAGGCGCTGCGGTCGATCCTCAGCAGCAGCCGTTTCTCGGCCTTCTCGCCGTAAACACGTCCAGCTGGGCGAACGTTCTTCAACCGTTCCCCCGACAACGATTGAAGAAGAACGTTCACTCGAAGAACGCCACCGTCGCCAGGATCACGAAGATCCCGATCAGCGCCCAGCCCTCAAATGCCGAGGCCTCACCGTCGCCGGTGATCTGCCAGATGACGAGCGCCGTGACGAAGAGGGCTCCGATGTAGACCGGAGCCAGCGCGAATGTCAGCGACGTCGAGAAGGCGAGCGAGACGAGCACCAGCAGCGGGAACAGGAACGCCGCGATCTGCGCCACGGAGTTCTTGACCACCGAGATGGCCAGATCGGCCTGTCCTTTGTGGGCCAGGACGACCCCCGTCACGTTCTCGACCGCATTGCCCGCGATGGCGACGATCACCAATCCGGCGAACGCGGGCGAGATGTCGAGCTGCTTGATGGTCGGCTCGAGGGCCTTGACGAACCAGTCCGAGACGAACGCCGAGGCGACACCCGCGACGGCGAGCAAACCCAGGCTGAACGCGAGCGGCACCCGCGTGCTCTCATTCGAATCCGAGTCTCCCCCCGCAGCAGCTCCACCCCCACGCAGGTAGGGCACGACCCAAGCGGCGTAGACGCCGAGGAGGGCGATGGAGCCGATCACCGAGATCGCCTTGATGTGATGGCTGGCCGGGTCGTTCGCCGAGTTCGACAGTCCGATCAGGACGATGATGAACGTGGAGACCAGCAGCAGGGTCGCCGTGTCGTTGGGCAGGCGCGGATGAAAGCGCATGACGCCGTCCTTCGACTCGCGCGCGCCGGCGACCAGCACGAGACCCAGCACGAGCAGTGCGTTCACGAAGATCGAGCCGATGATCGAGGTCTGCGCCACGACGAGCTGGCCGGACCCGAGGGCGAAGAGCACGACGAAGAACTCGGGCAGGTTGCCGAGCGTCGACTGCATGAACCCGGTGACGGCGGGGCCGAAGCGCTGCCCGACCTGCTCGGTGGAGAAGGAGACGATCCAGGCCATGCCGGCCAGGGCCACCGTCGCGAACGCGAACGCCACGAGGGCCGGCACCCCGGACGCGTAACGGGCGACCCCCGCCGCGATGGTCGCGAGTGCGACTCCGCCCAGCATGGCGAGCTGGAAGCGCGTGAAGCCGGCTGTCACGGTCAGTCCGACGGCGGAGTGTACTCGGGCGGCTTATCGAGCTTGGCCGCCACTGCGGATCCGCCCTTGGCCTTCTGGCGGGGCTCGAGCTGGATCTCCTCCTCGGCCGGCAGCCCGGCGTGCAGCTCGCGCGAGCGCTCGAGCTCGGAGTCGAGCTCGATGCCGAAGAGCAGCGCGAGGTTGGTGATCCACAGCCACACGAGGAGCGAGATCACGGCCCCGAGCGTGCCGTAGGTCTTGTTGTAGGAGCCGAAGTTGGCGACGTAGAAGGCGAACGCTGCCGAGGCCAGTATCCACAGCAACACCGCGACGACGCCGCCCGGCGAGACCCAGCGCACCTTCGGCTGCTTCACGTTCGGCGCGATGTAGTAGAGGAGGGCGACCATCCCCATCAGGACGACGAGGATCACCGGCCACTTCGCGATGTTGAAGACCGTCACCGCGGTCCCGCCGATGCCGATCGCCTTGCCCACGGCGCTGGCCAGCGGGCCGCTGACGACGAGTGCGATGAGGACCACCGCGAGCACCAGCACCATCGCGATCGTCACGAGGATCTGGAGGGGGCGCAGCTTCCAGAACGGGCGGCCCTCCTGCACTTCGTAGACGGCGTTCGAGGCGCGCATGAACGCCCCGATGTACCCAGAGGCCGAAAAGAGCGCCCCGAGCAACCCGACGCCAAGGAGGGCGCCGGCCCCGCCCCTGGACTTGATGACGCCCTCGAGCGGTGTCCGGACGGCGTCGACCGTCGACTGCGGCGCGCCGGCGTCCTTGATGATTCCGAAGATCGAGTTGATCGTGTCGGCGTTGCCAAAGAGCCCCAGCAGCGCGACGAGCACGATCATCGCCGGGAAGAGGGCCTGGACCGCGTAGTAGGTCAGCGCCGCCGCCCAGTCGGTGAGGTTGTCGGCCTGGAACTCGCTGACGGTGCGCTTGACGGTCCCTTTCCAGCCCTGCTTGGTCAGGTCCGCCGGCTTGTCGGGCGTCTCGCCCGGGGTGGCGTTCTTCTCTGGGGTGGCGGTGCTCATGCGTCGGCATCTACCCGTCGGGTGGGCGGCCTAACGCGCGCCGATCCGCCGCCAAGCGCCTCGAACTCTCCCGTCTCGAGGTCTCGCTCCACCGCGGTGATGATGTCGTGCTCGCTCGTCTCGGGATCAAGTTTGCGCAACTGCCGGCCGCGCAGCCCTCTCAGCTTGAGGATCTCGAGCGTGTAGACGAGGTAGACGCTCGCTCCAAGTGCGAGGAGCCCGAGGGCGATCATCACCAGCGACCAGCCGGTGTCGAAGTGGCCGTGATGGTCGGAGTAGGGCACGAAGCGCAGAGCGACGGCGAGGCCCGCCAGGCTCACTGTCCACGCGTAGAGGTAGAGCACCGTGCGCCGCTGGGAGAAACCGATGCGCGCCATGCGGTGGTGGAAGTGGTTGGCGTCGGCCGACCAGAACTTGCGCCTGTACTTGATGCGCTTGGCCACCACGAACCCGGTGTCGAGGAAGGGGACGGCCAGGATCACAAGGGGAACGACCAGCGCGATGACGGCGTTCGTCTTCAGCGTGCCCTGCACGACCACGCACCCGAGCAGCAGCCCGAGGAGGTTCGATCCGCAGTCGCCCATGAAGACCGAGGCGGGGTGGAAGTTGTGGATGAGGAAGCCCAGCGCGGCTCCGGCGATCAACGCGGCCAGCACTCCAGCGCTCGCGCCGTGCGGAAGGTCGAAGGCAATCACGGCGAACGCGATCGCGCTGATCGCGCCGACGCCCGCGGCGAGCCCGTCGACCCCGTCGCTCAGGTTGACCACGTTCATCACCCCCACAAGCCCGATCAGCGTGGCGACTCCGCCGAAGCCGCGCAGCGAGATCACGCCGAGGAACGGAAGAGTCATGGAGTCGACGTGCACCCCGGCCGCAACGGGCACGAGCGCGGCGACGAACTGGCCGGCGAGCTTCCACTGCGGGGGCAGGTCGAAGACGTCGTCGAGCGCCCCGATGAGCGTGATGAGAGCGGCGCCGCCAAGGATCCCTCGCGTCGCGGCCGAGCCGGGCAGCCAGAGGATGCCGGCGACGGCAACGGCCGCGAAGATCGCCAGCCCGCCAAGCAGCGGCGTGGCCCCGCGGGCCAAACCACGCTCGCGCGGCTCGTCGACCGCTCCCACGCGCCGCGCCAGCCGCGCGGCGAGCGGAGTCAGAAGCGCCGAGGTGGCCAAGGCCACACCGAAGGCGTAGAGGGCATCGAGCGCGCGCATGGCTCTAGCGCACAGGATGGCAGCGGTAGCGGGCGAGACGCCCTGGGCGCGAGCGTTCACACACCGTTGCCTGGGGAACGGTAGATGAACGCTCGCCGGTCGTTTGGCCCGTTAGCCCTCCAGATCGGCGATCAGGTCGAGGCGGCGCTGGTGCCGGCCGCCTTCGAACTCGGCGTCGAGGAACGCCTGCACGATCTCGTCGGCCTCGTCCGGCTTCAGACGACGGCCCGAGAGCGCGAGCACGTTGGCGTCGTTGTGGCGGCGCGACATCGTCGCCTCGTCGGCGTCGTGGGCGTTCACGGAGCGCACGCCGTCGACCTTGTTGGCCACGATGGAGACACCCACCCCCGAGCCGCAGACGAGCACGCCGGCCTCCGCCTCGCCACTCGCGACGAGCTGCGCGGCGGGGGCCGCGTAGGTCGGATAGTCCACCGATTCCTCGGTCGCAGGACCGACATCGACAACCTCGTGACCGCCGTCTGCGAGCACGGCCTTCACGTGCTCCTTGAGCTGATATCCCGCGTGGTCTGAGGCAAGCGCGATCCGCATAGGACGTCAGCCGCCCGAGCCTAGCGCGCGCTCCACCGCCGCGAGAGGCATCCCGCCCTGACGCACGATGCTCCACTTGCCCTCTTCCTCAAAGACCCGAAGATCCAATACGGTCGAGGGAACGCCGGGCAGATCGCCCCCGTCCACCACCAGGTCGGCGCCAAGACGAACCGCCTCCGGCACCTCCTCGAGCCGAGCAGCGTCGGGCCCGCCGGCGCGGTTTGCGCTCGACTGCAACACGGGCCACTGCACACGAGCAAGCCCGGAAGAAGCTCCCCCCAACGCCGGCACGCGCAAGCCAAGCGTCTCCGGCGATGGGCCACATGCCAGCGGGAAGCGCCCGCGCGGGTTGGGGAGCAGCACCGTCACCGCCCCGGGCAGCAGCCGCTCAAGGGCGCGGCGCGTGCGGGGCCCCAGCTCAGGTAGCGAAGCCAAGGCCAGCTCCGCATCGAAGTACATCACCGCGGCCGGCTTCTCGGGCGCCCGGCCCTTCAGCGCGTACAGGCGATCGACCGCGAGCCGAGAGTCGGGTGCGCAGGCGAGCCCGTAGACGGTGTCGGCGGGGAAGACGGCAACGCCCCCCACGCTCATGCACCGCTCGAACGTCGCCGCGTCCGGCGGGCTCACCGCCGCCCGACGACCGCTCGCGCGATACCCGCCAGGTCGTGGCGCTCCATCACTCGCGGGAACCCCGCGTCGCTCATCAGTCGCTCGACCGCCGGCGCCTGCCCCATCCCCACCTCGGTAGCGAGCAGATGCGTACAACCGCAAGCCTCGGTCACGAGGCGGGCGACGACCTCGAGCCCGCTGTGCCCGGCAAACAGGGCCTCCGGCGGCTCGTGCTCGGCAACATCACGCGGCAGCGCAGCGCGTTCCCCCATGGCCACATAGGGCAGGTTCGCGAGAACCGCGTCCCACTCGCCCTCTAGCCCCGCGAGCAGGTCGCCAAGAGCGAACGTGACATCGAGCCCGAGGCGCCCGGCGTTCGTCTGCGCGACGGCGAGAGCGTCTGAGCTGGCGTCCGTCGCCGACACGTCGAGATCGGGACGCTCCGACTTGAGCGCGAGCGCGACCGCGCCGCTGCCCGTGCCGACGTCGAGCACACGCGAGCCCGTCGGCAGCTCGAGTCCGATCTCCACGAGCAGCTCCGTCTCGGGACGCGGGATGAGCACGCGGCGATCCACGTCGAGCTCGATCAGCCGAAAGCCTCGCCGACCCGTGATGTAGGCCACCGGCTCGTGCTCGACTCGCCGCGCACAACGCGCCCTGAACGCATTCAGAGCCGCGGGCGGCAGCGGCTTCTCCGCGTCGATGAAGAGCTGTGCGCGCTCTACGCCGAGCACATCGGCGAGCAGCACCTCGGCGTCGAGCGCGGGCGTCTCGCAACCTGCGTTCGCGAGCTCGTCGCGCGCCGAACGCAGGGCCTCGCGGGTGCACGCGACGGCCGTCATCAACCACCGCTCGCGTCGTTCAGGCGCCGGCGCTTCTCGTCGTCTTGGAGCGCGGCCGTGAGCTCGTCGAGCTCGCCCTCGAGGATGCCGTCAAGGTTGTGCACGAGCAGGTTGATCCGGTGATCCTTCACGCGCTTCTCGGGGAAGTTGTAAGTGCGAATCTTCTCCGCCCGCTCGCCCGAGCCCACCTGAGCCTGGCGGTCGGACGCCACTTCCGCCTGCTGCTCGGCCAAGGCCTGCTCGTAGAGGCGCGCGCGCAGCACGCGCATCGCCTTCTCGCGGTTCTGCAGCTGTGACTTCTCGTCCTGCATCGAGACGACTATCCCGGAGGGCTTGTGCGTGATGCGTACCGCCGAGTCCGTCGTGTTCACCGACTGGCCCCCCGGGCCGGACGAGCGGTAGACGTCGATTTGGAGGTCCGACGTGTTCACAGCGATGTCAACGTCCTCGGCCTCGGGCAACACAGCCACGGTCGCCGTAGAGGTATGGATCCTTCCCTGAGACTCAGTCTCGGGTATGCGTTGGACCCGGTGCGTGCCGCCCTCGAACTTGAAGACGGAGTAGGCGCCATTGCCCTTGACGGCGAAGGTGAATTGCCCCCCCTCGCCGATCGATAGCGTCTCAGAGGAGAAGCGGCGGCGCTCCGCATACCGCGTGAGCGCGCGATACAGATCTCCCGCCCACAGCGCCGCCTCGTCGCCGCCGGCGCCCGGCCGGATCTCGACGATCACGTTCTTGTCATCGTTCGGGTCGCTCTCGACCATCGCCAGGCGCAGCTCCTCCTCGATCGCCGCCTCGCGGGCCCGGGCGGTCTCGAGCATCTCGCGCACCTCGGCGTCCTCGCCATCTTCAGAGAGCAGCTCCTCGGCTCCAGCGCGGTCGTCGCGCACCCGCCGCCACTCCGTCGCCAGCCGGGCCGCGGGTTCGAGGTCGGAGTACGCGCGGCCCGTGTCGGCGTAGCGCTGGCGATCGCCGATCACCTCGGGGTCGGTCAGGAGCCGCCCGAGCTCGGCGAAGCGCTCCTCGATCTGCTGGACGAGCTGCTCGATCATCGTGCGCCCGAGTGTATGGGCGTACGGGCGAGCCGGCGGGCCTGCGTCAGGCGACGACTTCAACGCCGACGAGGTCCTCCGAGCTTGCCTCGCCCGGAGTCTCGACGGCGAGCACGGCATCCAGCGCGGCGATCGCCACGGCGAGCTCCTCCTCGTCGGGCTCGCGTGTCGTCAGCTTCTGCAGCTGGAGCCCCGGCCACATCACCCTCCGCACCCACCCGCGGTTGCGGTTGCGCCCCGCCCACTTGATGAGCTCGAAGGAGATGCCGGCGATGAGCGGCACGCCCAGGATCCGCGTGGCCACCAGCAGGTACCAGACCGGCAGGCCGATCGGGGCGAAGACGAAGATCGCCACGATCATCACCACGAGCAGAAAGCTCGTGCCACAGCGAGGATGCAGGCGGGAGTAGAGCTTTGCGCGGGCGGGCGTCAACTCGTCGTCGGCCTCGTAGCAGGCAATCACCTTGTGCTCGGCCCCATGATATTCGAAGACGCGGCGCAGGTCGCGCAACCTCGAGAGCAACAGGAGGTAGCCGAGGAAGATCGTCGTGCGCACCAACCCCTCGACGAGCCAGAAGAGCACGGAGGAGTTCAGCTGGTGCTTGATCAGGCTCGTGAGCCCGACAGGGACGACGAAGAAGAGGCCGACCGCCAGAGCGAGCGCCACGAAAACTGTGCCGAACCAGGCTCCGCCCGAGATCTGCCCCTCCTCCTCGGGTACCTGAGCGTTGGCCGAGATGGACAGGGCCTTGAAGCCGATGCCCATCGACTCGGCCAGGGCGACCACGCCGCGGATGATCGGCCAGCGCAACGCCCGGTGCTTCTTCATCCAGGAGACGAGCGGGAAGGAGAGGACCTCGATCTCGCCCAGGGCCGCCTCGCCGGTGGCGAGCTCAGGCCCCTGCTCGGGCGAGGGCTTGCGCACGGCGACGGCCCACGTGGAGACGCCGCGCATCATCACGCCCTCGAGCACGGCCTGGCCGCCTACGGGCGCATCGCGCTGAGCCATCAGCCGGCCGTCCGGAAGGCGCGCCGGCTCGGACACGAGAAGAGGTCTAGCTGGACGCGCCGCGGGCGCGCTTGGCGGCACGGCGCTGGAAGCGCTCGACGCGGCCACCGGTGTCGACCAGCTTCTGCCGGCCGGTGTAGAACGGATGGCAGTTGGAGCAGATCTCCACGTGAATCTCGCCCTGCGTCGACCGCGTGGTGAACTCGTTGCCGCACGTGCAGCGCACGTGGGACTCGACGTACTCGGGATGTATCTCGGCCTTCACGAGAGGCTCATTCTAGCGTCGGGGGTCAGGCTGGGCAGGTCGCGCGAGCCCGGTTGTTGTGCTCGTTGCTCTCCGTGACCGCCCCGTCCACGTCGAGCACGAGGTTCGGGCCCATGTCGCCCACGCAAGCCGGGCCGCCGTCAATCTCCCGGGTGACCGTCGAGTGCGCGGGGATCGAGCCGACTGGAAAAGACTGAAACACCGTGCCTGGTGAACGGAGCTCTGCCGTGAACGGCCCGGCTGCCGTGGCGCCGGAGTTGGCGATCACCGCGCTGTAGTGCGTTGGGTTGTCCGGAGCCGCGACAAGCGACACGACCCGCAGGTCGGGCCGCCGGTCCGGCTGGCGGCAGAGGTGAGTCTCGCGGTAACGAGTGGCGAGAACACGGCCGTGGCGCCCGTACCAGCGGAAGCCCACGCGCATCTCGTAGACCGCGGGGGCAGTGAGCCCGTCAACGACCTGATTGACGTCGTAGGACGGCGGGCGAACGCCCGAACGGCGCCACATGAAGAGCCGCGGCGCAGAAGCACGGCGGAAGTACGGTGAGCCGCCGACGCGACGGTAGAGCTCAAAGCGCAGCCCCATCCGGACCGTGCCGCGGATGGGAGTGATCGACGCGTCGACCTCGAGCGAGCCGCTTACAGCATCGTTGGAGGTGTGGCACGCGACGAGCTTGGCGTGGTAGGGCGAAGTGCGCGCCGCCGCACCTTGCGCGAAGAACGCGGCGGTCAGCGAGACCAGCACCACGACGAGAACGATCCGCTTCATAACAGCTATGTAAACAGTCGCGCAAGGCCTAAGTTGCGCAGCGTTCTCACGCGCGGCCCAGCCGATTCTCAGGTTTGCGTGTACAGCGGCCCGTCGCCGCCCTCGGGCGTAGTGAGGCGCCCGCCCTTGGCCGTGATCGCCCCGCACTGCACGCAGTTGGTGTAGTTGACGATCACGTCGACGGTGCCCTCCGCCGGAGCGTCCTCGGGGATCTCGTAGACGCCGGCGGGGCACATCCACTTCCAGGTCTCGGCAATCTCGCGCGGGACCCGCTTCTGCACCCGGATGTGGTTGGGGGCGTCGTCGCGGGTCGCGTTGCCCGTGATGAAGACGGAGGACAGCTTGTCGAAGATGTACTTGCCGTCAGGCTTGGGATAGGACTTCTTGGTGTCACCCACGAACATCGGCTTGACGTCGTTGCGGTGCCAGGTCCACCGGCCGGCCGGGAACTTGCCCTTCGAGGCGATCATCAGGTTGACGATCGGGCCGCCCTTGATGAACCCCTTCTGGAACGGCTGGCGCGTGTTGCGCACCTCGTAGAGCTCCTTGCCCACCGTCGAGTCTTCGATCGCGTCCTCGTAGGCGGAGAGGTCGGTCCCACCGCCCTTGAGCGACGCGTAGATCGTCTCGGCGGCGATGATCCCCGACCTGACGGAGTGATGGACGCCCTTGAGCGCCACCGTGTCGACCATGCCGGCCGAATCGCCGACCAGCAACGCGCCGGGCATCGTGAGCTTGGGCATCGACCAGTAACCCCCGGCGGGCAGGGCCTTGGCGCCCCAGCCGACGCGCTCCCCTCCTTCGAGGATGTCGCGCACAAGCGGATGAGTCTTGAAGAGCTGAAGCAGGTCGTGCGCGGACGTCGTCGCGTCCGCGTACTCGAGGTCGATGACGAAGCCGATCGAGACCAGGTCGTCGCCCGTCTTCTCGTCCTTCATCGGGTAGATCCAGGTGCCGCCGATCTGACCGTACTTGGCCGAGAGCTTGAGCGGCCACGGCCCGACCGTGTGGATGATGCGGTCGAGCGGCTTGGCGACCTTCCAGACCTCCTTGACGCCGAGCTCCCAGACCTGCGGCTCGCGGCCGTCGGCCAGGTCGAACTCGCGGATGGCCGCACCGGTGAGGTGGCCCCAGCAACCTTCGGCGAGCACCGTAGCGCGCGCGTTGATGTCGGTGCCGGGCTCGAAGTTGCCCAGCGGCTCGCCGTCCTTACCCCGGCCCTTGTCGCCCGAGCGCACGCCGACCACGCGGCCGTCCTCGACGATCAGCTGCGTCGCGGCGGTCTCGGTGAGGACGTAGGCGCCGCCCTCCTCGGCCTGGCGCTGCTGATAGCGGGCGAGACCCGCGACGGAGACGACCTCGTTGCCGTGGTTCTTGAACGGCGGCGGCGTCGGGATGCGCACCTTCGTCTTGCCGGTGGGCATGAGGTAGACCGACTCCTTGGTCACCTCGCCGAAGGCAAAGCCCTCGGTGCGCCAGTCCTCGCGGGACACGTCCGGGAACAGGTCCTCGAGAGGCCCGGGACGCATGACGGCGCCCGAGAGGTTGTGGCCGCCGCACGTCTTGGCCTTCTCGATCACCGCGACCGGCACCTCGCCGAGACGCTCCATCGTGGCATCGTCGTCGGCGAGCAGCTGCAGCAGCCGGTTGGCGCACGCCAGCCCCGCCGTGCCGCCACCGACGATGGCCACGCCTACGTCGATCCGCTCGTCTTCGCCGTCGAGCAGGCGCTTGATGAACTCGCCCTGCGGATCGACTGGCGGCGGGAACTCGCTCGGAGCGACGTCTGCGTGCCGCGCGGCCATGCTTCTCAGCTGCCCTTCTTGGCTTTGACGGCCTCGGTGAGCTTGGGCAGGATCTTGTTCAGGTCGCCCACGATGCCGAGGTCGGAGAACTCGAAGATCGGCGCGTTCGAGTCTTTGTTGATCGCGACGATGTTCTCCGAGGCCTGCATGCCGACCTTGTGCTGGATCGCGCCGGAGATGCCGGCCGCCAGGTACAGCTTCGGGGCGACGGTCTTGCCCGTCTGACCGATCTGGGCCGCGTAGGGGTACCAGCCCGCGTCGACCACCGCGCGCGTCGCCGCGACGGCTCCGCCGAGCGCATCTGCAAGCTGCTGGCAAAGCTCGAAGCCCTCCGCCTTGCCCAAACCGCGTCCGCCGGCCACGAGGACCTTCGCGTCCTCGATGTTGACGTCGGCGCCGCGCTGTTCGCCGCGCTGGACCATGCTGGCCTTGGTCGACCAGGGGGAGTACTCGACGTCCACGGACACGACCTCGGCCGCGCCGGCACCGCTCTCGGCGATCTCGAACGCGTTGATGCGCCCGATGATGATGCCGAGGTCGCCCCTGTACTTGGAGCGGGAGATCTTCGAGTCGCCCAGGATCGGGCGTTGCGCTACGAGCCCGCCGTCTTCGGCGGTCACGGCGGTGACCTCCATCGTCACTCCCGCCTGCTTGCGCGCGGCCAGGCCGGCGCCGATCTCGAAGCCGAGCAGGCCGCCTCCGAAGATGGCGTGCTTGTGGCCGTTCTCGTCGATGACCTTGGCCATCACGTCGACGACCGGCTGGGCGAGACCCTCGGGGCCTGTCGCCTTGAAGACGCGCTTGGCGCCGTAGTTGCCGAGCGTGCCGCAGAGGTCGTCGGTGAGGTCGTCGCCGCCGACGACGACGGCGTCGCACTGACCGCCGAGCTCACCAGCGAGCTTCGAGGCCTCGGAGATGGCTCCGAGCGAGTTCTTGTTGAAGGCCCCCTCGCGGTGGAGGACGTAGACCAGGATGTCGGACATCAGATGTTCCTTTCCGGGGCCGCGTAGGTGAGGTGGGAAAGGAGCATCAGGCGATCAGCTTCCTCTCGTCGAGCCAGGCGATGATCTTCTCGACCGTCTCGTTGGTGTCCTCGTCTTCGATGATCTCGCCGCCGGCCTTCTGCGGCGGGTCGGTGTACTCGCCGCAGTCGACGCGCGAACCGTCCGCGCCCACGAGCGAGGTATCGATGCCGACGTCGCCGGTGCCGACGTTCTCGAGCGGCTTCTTCTTGGCGCCCATGATCGCCTTGAGCGACGGGTAGCGCGGCTCGTTGATCGCGTCGCCGACCGAGATGACGGCGGGCAGCTCGACCTTGACGGTGTCGTATCCGTACTCGGCCTGGCGCTCGCAGCGCAGCGCGCCGTCCTCGACGTCGAGCTGGATGACCTGGGTGAGCGAGGGCATCTTGAGGTGGTCGGCCACGACGGCGCCGATCGTGTAGCACTCGCCGTCATCGGACTGCTGGCCGAGCAGGACCAGGTCGGGCTGCTCCTTGGCAAGAGCCTGGGCCAAGGCGTAGCCGGTGGCGGCCACATCGGAGCCCGCCAGCGCCTCGTCGGAGAGGTGGACCGAGCGGTCGGCGCCCAGCGAGACCGCCTTGTGCAGCGCACGGACGGCGCTGTCGGGGCCCATGGTCACGGCGACGATCTCCTCGATCGGCACCGCGCCGCCCTCCTTGATCTGCATGGCCGCCTCGATGGCGTGCGTGTCATACGGGTTCAAGTTCTTCTCCCCGCCTCTGTCCATACGCCCCGTCGAGGGGTTGATGCGCTTCTCGACGGCGGCGTCCGGCACCTCTTTGACCAGGACGCAAATCTTCAACTCGGGTGCCTCCTAAAGGCGAAGCAGACGGTAAGTTCGCCGGGATTGTATCGGGTTGACTGACGAGTCAATCGGGACTCCCCAGGTACTTCGGCGACCGCTCTCTACGACGGTACGGCGCCGCGGATGAAGTCGATGATGTCCTGGGTCGGCGCCCCGGGCGTGAACACCTCGGCGATCCCCAGGCTCTTCAGCTCGGGAATGTCCTCGGCGGGGATAGTCCCGCCCACGGTGACGACCACATCCGTGATTCCCTGCTCGGCGAGCAGCTTGACGACGCGCGGGACGAGGGTCATGTGCGCCCCGGAGAGGATCGAGAGCCCTACCGCGTGGGCGTCCTCCTGGATGACAGTCTCGACGATCTGCTCGGGCGTCTGGTGTAGGCCCGTGTAGATGACCTCCATGCCCGCGTCGCGCAGCGCGCGGGCGATGATCTTCGCGCCGCGGTCATGCCCGTCGAGGCCGGGCTTGGCCACTACGACGCGGATCTTCTTGGCGGGGGGGTCGGCCATACGCGGGGCCGGGAACGAGGCAAGAGGGCCCGGCGGGCGGGGAGTCTAGACCTACCCCTTGGGAAGGGGCAGCGAGCCGGCGCCATAGTCGACGCGCGCAGGTGCCGGCAGCCCGGGCTTCAGCCGCCACGCGACCGTGAGCGGGCGCACCTGCTTGGGCGCGAGCACCACCTTGACGCCGAGGCGCTGGAGCTCGAACGGGTTGCGGACCGGCCCGAACTGCGTGGGGGAATACAACCCGTGGGCGAACCCGGCGAGGAATCGCGCCGTCACGGTTGCGGCGATGCCGCGGCCCTGCGCGTCGAGGAGCCGGACCTTCCTCGCGTCGAGTTGAAGCGCCCTTTCGGAGTCATTTCGCACTTCACCCGAAGTCGCGCGGTCATTCGGCAGGGTCGGGTACCGGATCAGGCGCGGCTCGTGCACCCAGCCCAGGCCTTTGGCCCCTCCGGTCGAGTTGCCGCCACAGCCGACGGCGGAACTCGCCACCAGCAGCGTCGCAGCGATCGCCGCGACGCATCGCCTCACTTGGGTCGTGAGGGAACGTCGAACCAGTCGCACCCGGGAGGACGGGGCATGGTCTTCGGGTCCCAGGCCGCGCACGGGGCATCGCGGCCCAGCGCTCCGTTGGCGAAGGCCTTGATCGGCCGCCCGGGGCAGCCGGGCATGACACCGTCCGAGAACGTCACCGGCCCATCGGCGCTCGAGTTGCCCTGCTGGCAGTTGTTCTGCCCCTCGTCGTCCCAAGTGATGTCACCCGTGTGCATGACGAGGGGATCGTGTCCATTGGGAGCGCGACGGCCGGAGGCCGTGCGCCCAAAGGAGTTGTTGAGGATCTGGTTGCCGTTCGAGGTGTCCTGCTGCTTGGACGGATCGTTCTCACCGCGGATCGCCGCCGGGATCCCGAAGAGCCGGATGCCGCTCTTCCAGTTGTCGTAGATCCGGTTGTTGCGGATGAGGTTGCGGTTGCCGCCGTAGATGATGATCCCGGAGCCCTCGGGCACCTGGAACTGGGGGCACACGCGTGTGAGCGGCTTGCGCTGTGCGAACGGCGTGTTACCGCAGTACTTCTGGTTGGCGGAGTTGAAGATGCCGAGGTTGTTGGAGTTGAACCGGTTGTTCTCCCACTTGGCGCACTCCTGCGGCATCCCGGGATGGCCGGAGGCAAAGGAATCGGTGGAGAGCCCGGTGGAGTTGTCGTGGAACTGGGAGTCGTGGATCCACGTCGAGTTGCCGGCCGTGCCCGAGTAGCCGAGCGTGTTGCCGTACGAGTTGATCTTGCGCAACTCGATGCCGTAGCGGCGATTGCCATAGCCGTTGGCCGGCGAGCAGCCCTTGGGACTTGAGCCGGGGTACACGCCCGAGTCGCCGTTGCCGTAAGCGCGAATGCGCTCATAGAGACCATGCTCGGCGGTGAACGTGAGGATGCCGTAGTTCTGGTTGAACCGGGCGATGATGTCCTTGAAGTGGAACCCGTTGATCTGGACGCCGTCGATGCCGTTGAACGCGCCCTCCTGAACCAGCACGTTGCGGATGGCGAACCCGCTGGCACGGTCGACCCGGATGACATCCATCTTTTTCCGGTCGCCGACGATCTGAACGTTGCCGGGGCGGAGGCCCATGCCGGTGATCTGGAGGTTGCAGAGCCGGTCGCAGGGCGGTGCGGGGCTCGGGTTCGTGTCGGCCGTGACGTGCTTGTTCCCGATGACCGCGATCAGGTTGCGCGCGTTCGGGCAGTCGTGCTGGAAGCGGAAGTTCGCGCGCACGGGCGGGTCGTTCGAGCGCGCGTTGACGTTGTCGTAGCCCTCGGTGACCGCGAAGTACCTGTTCTGGTCGGAGCACTTCTTCGGCGTGATCGGGATGCGCCGGCTCGGGATCTCCTTGTACACGCCGGGCATGACGAGGATGCGGTAGTTGCTCTTGGCGTGGTTGATCGCGGCCTGGATGTCGCGGTACTTGCACCGCTTGAGCTGTACGAGCCGGAGACCCAGAGCGCGGTGATACCGGCGCGGCGCGAACTCCCGCTTCAGGCGCTTGCCCGAGTCGCTCTTGCAGACGACGATGCTCGGGCCGCTCGAACGGAACGCCGGCACGTGGCCGATGCTCGGGTTCGGGAACGTCGTGGGCCGCTCGGGATGTCCCGAGGAGAAGGTCACAGGCAGCGCGACGAGAACGGCGACGAGCGCTGCGGCGAGGAGCAGGAGCCGCTTCACGTGATGCAGCGTACAACCTCCCAATGCGAACCGCGCAGGTTCAGAAGACCGGCGTCTCCGTATAGGTCCCGAAGACCTCCTGCAGTGCTTCGATCATCTCGCCCTCGGTGGCCCGCGCGCGCGCCGCTTCGATCAGCGCCGGCATCAGGTTCCCGCCGTCGCGGGCGGCGGCCGCCTTGAGCGCGCCGAGCGAGGACTCGACCCCGGCAGCGTCGCGACGCCCGCGCACGGCCTGCACCCGGTCGATCTGCTTCTGCTCGAGCGCCGGGTCGATGCGGAGCGTGGGGATCAGCTCCTCGTCGTCATCGGCGTAGCGGTTGACGCCCACCACCACACGCTCGCCGGCGTCGATCTCGCTCTGAAGCTGGAAGGCCGCATCGGCGATCTCCCGCTGAGGGAAGTTGCGCTCGACCGCGACGACCATTCCTCCCAGCTCGTCGATGCGGCGGAAGTAGTCGTAGGCGGCAGCTTCCATCTCGTCGGTCAGCGACTCGATGAAGTACGAACCGCCGAGCGGATCGATGGTGTTGGCCACGCCCGTCTCGTGCGCGATCACCTGCTGGGTGCGCAGAGCGATGCGCACCGCCTGCTCGGTCGGCAGCGCGAGCGCTTCGTCGAACGAGTTGGTGTGCAGGGACTGCGTGCCGCCGAGCACGCCGGCGAGCGCTTCGACGGTGGTGCGCACGATGTTGTTGAGCGGCTGCTGAGCCGTGAGGGAGACGCCGGCGGTCTGCGTGTGGAAGCGCATGAGCCAGGAGCGGGGATCGCGGGCGCCGAAGGTCTCCCGCATCTCGCGCGCCCATATACGGCGCGCCGCGCGGTACTTGGCGATCTCTTCGAAGAACTCGATCTGCGCGTTGAAGAAGAACGAGAGGCGCGGCGCGAAATCGTCGACGTCGAGGCCGCGGCCGACGGCCTCCTCCACGTAGGTCAGCCCGTCCTTGAGGGTGAACGCAAGCTCCTGCTGGGCGGTCGATCCGGCCTCGCGGATGTGGTAGCCGGAGATCGAGATCGGATGCCAGCGCGGCATGTTGTGCGAGCACCACTCGATCATGTCCCCGCACAGGCGCATCGCCGGCGCGATGGGGAAGCACCACTCCTTCTGCGCGATGTACTCCTTGAGGATGTCGGCCTGAATCGTGCCGCCGAGACGGTCGGCCGGAGTGCCCTTCTCCTCCGCGGCGACCACGTAGAAGGCGAGCATGATCGCCGCGGGGGCGTTGATGGTCATCGAGACCGTCACGGCGTCGAGGTCGATGCCGGCGAACAGGGTCTCCATGTCGTCGAGCGTGTCGATCGCCACGCCCTCGCGCCCGACCTCGCCGAGCGAGCGCGGGTGGTCGGAGTCGTGGCCCATCAGGCTGGGCATGTCGAACGCGGTCGAAAGCCCCGTCTGGCCGTGCCCGAGCAGATAGTGGACTCGTTCGTTGGTCTCCTCCGCGGTACCGAAGCCGGAGAACTGACGCATGCTCCACAGGCGCCCGCGGTACATCGAGCCGTAGACGCCGCGGGTGAACGGGTACTCGCCCGGGAGCCCGATCGCCGCGTCCGGGTCGGCCGGGAGGTCGGCCTCGGTGTAGAGCGGCTTGATCGGCTGGCCGCTCATGGTCGAGAACGGCGCGTCGCGCTCGGGTGTGCGGCCGAAGACCTCTCGCTCCCAGCGCTGGGCGTCGCTCTTGGCGCGGGGCTCCGTAGCCATCCCCGATGAGTCTAGGAGGCCGCCTCGCCGGCCGCCAGGCGACTGACCGCCTGCGATCGGGCGACCGCGATCATCCCCACCAGGCTGAGGGCCAGCCCGGCGAATACGGGGAGGCCTAAGCCCGCGACCGTGCGCCAGGACTCGCGCAGGAAGAACGGCTCGAGCAGGATGGGCACGAACGTCTGCACGGCGAACGAGATCGGCACGACCTTCGTCGCGTCCGCCTGCTGCAGCGCGGTCATCTGGATCAGCACGGCGGCGACGCCGGAACCGACGGCGACGACGAGCCAGATCACCGCGGGCAGCCAGGTGCGCGAGGAGGCGTCGTCGGAGAGCAGCTTCGAGGCGATGTTGCCCAGGCCGAACGCGAGCCCGGATGCCACGATCAGCAGCATCGCGGACTTGGCACGCCGCCCGCGCAGGAGGAACGGCAGCGCCGAGGCGAGCCCGAGCAGGATGAAGACAGCCGTCACGGCGGCTGGGCTGCGATGCGCCTCGGCGCGCTCGGGCGCGCCGTAGGCGACGAGTCCGATTCCCATGGTGATGCCCAGGACGCCGATCACCTCCGCGCGGCCGACGCTCTCGCCGAGCACCTTCACGCCGAGGGCGAGGAGCAGCAGCAGCCCGGCCGCCAGGGCCGGCTGCACCACGACGAAGGGCGCGTTGGCTAAAGCGAGCAGCTGGACGCCGAAGCCGACGACGCCGAGTGCGCCGCCGATCAGCCAACGCCTGCGCTGGAGCAGCCGGCCGAGCAGAGCGAGCTTGAGACCCTGATCGGCCGGTGCCTCGCGGGCGTCGAGCGCCTGCAGAGCCACGCCGCCGTTGAAGAGCGCCGAAGCGACGAGCGCGGCCGTCAGCCCGAGCGCGAAGTCGAGGTGCGAGCCGTGATGGACGTGCAGGTGAAGAGGGAAGTGCAGCCGGTCGTGCGACGGGATCGCGTGGTGATGGTGAAATACGCTCACCGCGCCGCCTCGCCCAGCAGCGCCCGTGCGATCACGAGCCGCTGGATCTCGCTCGTCCCCTCGTAGATCTCGGTGACCTTCGCGTCGCGGTAGTAGCGCTCGGCCGGGAACTCCTTCGTGTACCCGTAGCCGCCGAGCACTTGGATCGCCTCACCGGTCTGGCGTCGCGCCACGGCCGAGGCGAAGAGCTTGGCCTGGGCGCCCTCGACCGTATGCGGATGGCCGGCGTCCTTGAGGCGCGCCGCGCGCCAGGTGAGCGCGCGGGCTGCTTCGATCTCGGTCTGCATGTCGGCGAGCTTCTGCTGAATCGCCTGGAGGCGGGCGATCGGCGCCCCGAAGGCCTGGCGTTCCTTCGCGTAGTTCGCGGCGAGGTCGAGCGCCGCCTGGGCGATGCCGACCGCTTGCGCGGCGATGCCGATGCGCCCGCCGTCGAGCGTCGAGAGCGCGATGCGCATGCCCTCACCCGGTGAGCCGAGCAGCTCGCCCGGCGTCTCCTCGAGCGCGAGATCGGCGGTGCTCGACGAGTTGAGCCCCAGCTTCTCCTCCTCGCGGGTGACACGGAACCCGTCGGCGCCG
This sequence comes from Solirubrobacterales bacterium, assembly GCA_038200435.1. Classification (GTDB taxonomy): domain Bacteria; phylum Actinomycetota; class Thermoleophilia; order Solirubrobacterales; family Solirubrobacteraceae; genus JBBPXY01. Next base: position 22,783 of record JBBPXY010000016.1, on the reverse strand, counting down.
CGCCGGACGAGGAAGGCCGAGACGCCGTCATCGTCGCGCGCGAAGACGGTGAACACGTGGGCGTGGGAGCCGTTGGTGATCCACTGCTTGGTCCCGGTGATGCGACCGTCCGCGTGCCGGGTGCGCAGCGCCGCGGCGTCGGAGCCGGCCTCGGGCTCGGTGAGGGCGAAGGCCGCGAGCTCGTGGCCCTGGGCGAGCGGCGGCACGAGCCGCTGCGCCTGCTCGGACGTGCCGTGGCGAACGATCGGCAAGGTCCCGGCGCTCGTGTGGACCGCGACGGTGACTCCCAAGCCCGCATCGCCTCGCGAGAGCTCCTCGAGCGCGAGCACGTAGGAGAAGAAGTCGGCGCCGGCGCCTCCCAGCTCCTCGGGTACGCAGACGCCGAGCAGCCCGAGCTCGCCGAGTTGGGCTAACACCTCCTTCGGGAAGCGGTGCTCTCGGTCCCATTCCCCCGCCTGCGGAGCGACGACCTCGTCGGCGAACCGCCGTGCGAGGTCGCGGATCTCGCGCTGCTCGGAGGAGAGCTCGCAGCTCACGCGCGACTGAGCCGCGGTATGCGCTTCGCTCGACGGCGCACGACGATGACGCTGCCCACCCCTCCGGCGGCGGTGGCAGCCGCGGCCGTGGCAGCGAAGCGCAGGCGGCTGCGGAGGCGGTCAAAGCGCAGCGAGGGCCAGCCCTCCTCGAGGGCGATGCGCGTGAGCTCGGCGTCGGGGTTGACCACGACGGGATGGCCGACCGCGCGCAGCATCGGCAGGTCGGACTCCGAGTCGGAATAGGCGTAGGAGGCAGCGAGGTCGATGCCTTCCGTCTCGGCCAGCTCGCGGATCGCCTCGGCCTTGCCCTCCCGATAGGTGAACGGTCCCTCGGGGCGACCCGTGTAGACGCCGTCGCGAATCTCCGAGCGCGACCCGATGCCCCGATCGAAGACGAGGACGCGCGCGATCAGGTCGGCCAGCTCCTGCGAGGCCGCCGTGCAGATGTAGACGCGGCGCCCCGCGTCCTGGTGGTCGTAGGCGACTTTCAGCATCTGCGGATAGACGCGAGGAAGGACGCCAGCGAGGACGTCGGGTCCCAGCCGCTGAAGGTCTCGCACCCGCACGCCCTGAATGGCTTGCGCGATGCGGTCTCTTAGTTCGTCCGTGGCTTCGTCGGTCGACCCGTGGAGACGAAAGCGGATGTTGGCCATCGCGTCCGAGGCGAGTTGGCGGCGGCTGATCAGCCCGTGCTGATAGGCCGCACGGCCGAACTGGAACGCCGACGAGCCCGCCATGAGCGTGCGATCGAGATCGAAGAAGGCGGCGGCCTGGGGGGTGGGTGGCGTGGTTGGTTCTCCGATCATCGAGTAAGGGCGTCCTCTTCTGTCCACGCGGGTCGTCACCCGACGGCTGTGGACAGTTCAGGCCGCATAGCGTCCTCTTCTGTCCACGGAGCCGTCCGGCCCGTCGCCGTGGACAGTTGAGGACACCCCTTCCCCAGACCTGTCCACATGAACGACGGGAGAGCGCGGTTCCTCTAGCCCTTCGGCACGTCCACGATGACCGCGTCGCCCTGACCGCCGCCCGAGCAGATCGCGGCGCAACCGAGGCCGCCGCCGCGCCGGCGCAGCTCGCTGACGAGCGCGCCGATGATGCGTGCGCCCGAGGCCCCGATCGGGTGCCCGATCGCCACGGCGCCGCCGTTGACGTTGACCTTGTCCGCGTCGATGCCGAGCATGCGGATGGAGTTGAGCGTCACCGAGGCAAAGGCCTCGTTGATCTCCCAGAGGTCGATGTCCTCGGCCTTCAGGCCGGCCTTCTCGAGTGCCTTCTCGGCTGCGCGCGCGGGCGTGCGTGCGAGGTAGGCGTAGTCGTCGGCGATCTGGGCCTGCGCGACCACCGTCGCGAGGATCTCCTTGCCGTTCTCGCGCGCCCACTCGTCGGACGCGAGCACCAGGGCACCGGCGCCGTCGTTGACTCCGGGCGAGTTGCCCGCCGTGTGGGTGCCGTCGGGCGAGCCGATCGGCTTGAGCTTGGAGAGCGTCTCGAGCGTCGTGTCGCGACGCGGGGCCTCGTCCTCGGTCACTATGGTGTCGCCCTTGCGGCCCTTGACGGTCACCGGGACGATGTCCTCACCGAGGCGGCCTTCGTCGGTGGCCTTGGCCCAGAGCTCGTGTGAGCGCAGCGCCCACTTGTCCATATCGGCGCGGGTCATCTCGAGCTCGGCGGCGACCTCGGAGGCCTCGGGCGCCATCTGCTTGCCGGTGAAGGGGTTGGTGAGGCCGTCGTGGGTCATCGCGTCGAGGGCCTTGACGTCGCCCATGCGAAACCCGAAGCGCGCGTTCGGCAGCAGGTAGGGGGCCTTCGACATCGACTCCATGCCGCCGCCCACGCCAACCTCGACGTCTCCGGCGCGGATCGCCGCGTCAAGGATGCCCACGGCGCGCACGCCCGAGGCGCAGACCTTGTTGATGGTCTCCGAGGAGACCTCCTTCGGGATGCCGCCCTTGATCTGGGCCTGGCGCGAGGGCACCTGGCCGGCGCCGGCCTGCAGCACCTGGCCCATGACGACATGATCGACCTGCTCCGGCGCTACCTCGGCCCGCTCGAGCGCGCTCTGGATGGCGTGGCCGCCCAGCTCGACCGCGTCGAGCGAGGCGAGGCCTCCGCCCATCTTGCCGACGGGGGTGCGGGCACTCGAGAGGATCACGGTCTTGGGCATCGGTGCGGCTCAACTCCTTGGTCGGGACAGGCGCCAATGGTACCGGGGGCTAATCTGCTCGCCCGTGCAAGTCGAGGCCACCACCGACCCGCCCGCGAGCACGAACGCCGACACCGTGGTGATCGGCCTCTTCACCGGCAAGGGAGTCGCCCACGACGTTCCCGGTGGTGACCTGCAGACGCTCGTCGACTCCGGCGAGGCTCGCGCCACCTACAAGAAGCTCGCCTTGGCCCACGCCGAGGGCAAGCGCTGGATCCTTGTCGGGCTGGGCGATCGCGACGACTTCACGCCGGAGCGAGCACGGGTGGTCGCGGCCGTCGCGCACGGCCGGGCGCGGGATCTCGGCGCTCGAGTCTTGTGCTGGGAGGTTCCCCATGGCGCCGGCGACGCCGAGGTCTCCGGCCTCGTCGAGGGCACTCTGCTGCACTCCTACCGCTTCGATCGCTACCTCGCCTCGAGCGGTGAGGACGAGAAGACCGTCGAAACCCTGATCGTGTCCGCCCACGACGACGTGGCTGCCCCCGTGGCGCGAGCGGCCGTCATCGCCACCGCGCAGAACCGGGCGCGCGACCTGCAGAACACTCCAAGCAACGATATGACCCCGACGGCGCTCGCCGAGCGCGCCGAGGCGCTCGCGGGCGAGCACGAGACGCTCTCGGTCGAGGTGCTCGGCCGCGACGAGCTGCTCGCCGGAGGCATGGGCGCGTTCGCGGCCGTCGCGCAGGGCTCCTACGAGGAGCCGAAGCTGATCGCCCTGCGCTACGAGGGGCCCGCCGTCACTGGGCCGCTGCTTGGCTTCGTCGGCAAGGCCGTCACCTTCGATTCCGGCGGCATCTCGATCAAGCCCTCGGCCAAGATGCACGAGATGAAGTTCGACATGTCGGGCGGGGCGGCGGTGCTCGAGTCGATGGGCGCCATCGCCGAGCTCGGCCTGCCCGTGCGGGTGATCGCCGTGATCGGCGCGACGGAGAACATGCCGAGCGGCCGCTCGATGAAGCCGGGCGACATCGTCCGCGCGGCCAACGGTGTGACGATCGAGGTCAACAACACCGACGCCGAAGGCCGCATGGTGCTGGCCGACTGCCTGCACTACGCCAAGGGGCAGGGCGCCGAGCGCCTCGTCGACCTGGCCACGCTTACGGGCGCGATCCTCGTTGCCCTGGGCTCGACCTACGCCGGCCTCATGGCCAACGACGACCCGTGGGCGGCCCAGGTCCAGGCCGCGGCCGATCGCAGTGGAGACGACGTGTGGCGCATGCCCCTGCACCCCGAGTTCGCCGAGATGATCAAGGGACGCTACGCGGACATCGTCAACGCGGGCGAGTCCCGCAACGCGGGGTCGGCCACTGCCGCCGAGTTCCTCAAGCGCTTCGTCGGCGACGTGCCGTGGGCCCACCTCGACATTGCCGGCACGGCGTGGGACTCGGGCCGTGCATATGCGAGCAAGGGTGGGACCGGGTTCGGCGTGCGGCTGCTGGTCGAGCTCGCCGCGGCGGCCGCCTCAGACGCTCAGTAGCTCGAGCAGCCGGCGCCCCAGCACCCGAGAGCCGTCCATGCGCACGCTCTTGTCCGCGAGGCGCTTGAGTGCGCGACGGCCACGCGCGTTCGTCGGGCGGGGCACTCCGCGCACGAGAGGCACCGACGTGAGCAGGACCACGTCGGCGAGCCGCCCGGTGACGACGAGCGCGGCCGCAGGCGCCGGCCCGTCCTCGACCATGATCTCGCCCTCCTCGAAGGAGACGGTGACCGGCACCTCGACCTCCGCGAAGCGGAGCTCGACCTCGCCCCGCAGGCCGCCCGCCAGCGCAGGCCGCAGCCGCGCCCCTCGCTCAACGAGGGCAAACAGGCTCGGCGCGATGCCGCCCTCAGCCAGCCGGCCGAGCCGGACCGCTGGCTCCGAGCTGGAAATCAGCCCGTCGGGTCCTGCCGGTTGCCGAGTGCGAAGGCCGCCTCGGTAGCAGCGGAGAGGGCGGCGAGGAGCTTTCCCACGGCCTCGCGATCGGGGTCGCCGGGCGTCACCTCGCCCGCCAACGCGCGAGCGCGGTCCTCGAGCGGCTGGAGAGCGCGGTGAAGCTCGCCGGCTTCCTGCAGGACGTCGGTCATCGAGTCACTCGGAGCCGGACGAGGATGCGACGCCAGGCTGAGGCGCGCAACCGGGTGCGTGCACGCGACGACGCGTCGTAGGCCGGAGAGAGCCAGCTCGAGTACATGGGCGCTGACTTGGAAGGCACGATGCGCCAGCTTTCGCCGGGCCCACCGCCCTCACCTGCCTCGGCGTGTGAGAATCGGGCGCATGAACTTCGATCTCTCCGACGACCACAAGCTCATCCGCTCGACCGTCCGCGACTTCGCCCAGGGCGAAGTCGCGCCCGTGGCGGAGGAGCTCGACCGCACCAAGGCCTTCCCCTACGACATCGTGCGCCAGCTCGGGGAGCTCGGGCTGATGGGCGTCCCCTTCCCCGAGGAGTACGGCGGAGGCGGTGGTGACTCGCTGGCGTACGCGATCGCTGTGGAGGAGCTCGCGCGCGTCGACTCGTCCGTCGCGATCACCATGTGCGCGCACACCTCGCTCGGCACGCAGCCGATCTACGTCTTCGGCTCGGAGGAGCAGAAGCAGGAATGGTTGCCGCAGCTGTGCTCGGGGCAGAAGCTCGGGGCGTTCGGGCTGACCGAGCCCGAGGCGGGCTCAGACGCCGGCAACACCCAGACGCGCGCGCGGCCCGACGGAGGCGAGTGGGTGATCGACGGCGCCAAGCAGTTCATCACCAACGCGGGGACTGACGTGTCGGGGTCGGTCGTGGTCACGGCCGTGACGGGCGGTGAGAACGGCCGCAGGGAGATCTCGAACATCCTCGTCCCGAACGGCACGCCCGGCTACGAGCAGGGCGAGCCCTACCGCAAGATGGGGTGGAACGCGTCGGACACGCGGCCGCTCACGTTCACCGACTGCCGCGTGCCCGAGGAGAACCTCGTCGGTCCGCGCGGGCAGGGGTTCAAGCAGTTCCTCCACATCCTCGACATCGGCCGTATTGGTGTGGCTGCGATGGGGGTCGGCCTGGCGCAGGGCGCCCTCGACCTCTCGCTCGCCTACGCGCGCGAGCGCAAGGCGTTCGGGCAGCCGATCGGCAAGTTCCAGGCGATCCAGACCAAGCTGGCCGACATGGCGACGGAGCTCGAGGCCGCGCGCCTGCTCACCTACAAGGCGGCCTTCGAGAAGGATCAGAAACGCAACTTCTCACTGACAGCCGCGCAGGCGAAGCTCAAGACGGGCCGGCTGGCCGTGCGCGCGGCCGAGGAAGGCGTGCAGATCCACGGCGGCTATGGCTACATCGAGGAGTACCCGATCTGCCGTTTCTACCGCGACGCCAAGATCCTCACGATCGGCGAGGGCACCGATGAGGTGCAGCACATGGTGATCGCGCGGGCGCTGGGGGTCTGAGCTGGGGCTAGGCGCGAGCCTGCCGCTCGGCCGCTCGAGCCAGGATCTTCCCCGCCGCGCTGGCCGGGTCGGTGCGCCGGGCGACTACGTCGTCGAGCAGCGCCTGAACGTCGGCGTCCTCCTCGAGCGAGGCTTCGAGCTCGCCGCGCATCCGGTGCGTTGCGATGCCGATCACCTCGCTCATGAGGTTCCGGCGACGGCGCTCGGCCAGCGTGCCCTCCCCCTCGATGTAGGCGCGGTGCTCGGCCAGGCGCTCGAGCAGCTCCTCGACGCCGCGCCCGTGCGCGGCCTCGGTCTTGACGATCGGCACGCGCCAACCCTTCTGCGGGCCGAGCGAAAGCACTCCGCGGACCTCGCGGACCATGGTGTCCGTGAGGGGATGGTCGGCCTTGTTGACGACGATCACGTCGGGTATCTCCATCACGCCGGCCTTCAGCGCCTGGATCGAGTCGCCCGAGCCGGGCATCAGCACGAGCACGACAGTGTCGGCGTGATTGATCACGTCGACCTCGGCCTGACCGACGCCGACCGTCTCGAGGTAGACGACGTCGCGCCCTGAAGCGTCCATCAGCAGGGCGGCTTGGAGCGCGGCCTCAGACATGCCGCCCAGGGCCCCGCGGCTGGCCATCGAGCGGATGAAGACGCCGGGATCGAGGAAGTGCTCGGTCAGCCGGATCCGGTCGCCGAGCAAGGCGCCCTTGGTGAAGGGGGAGGACGGGTCGATCGACAGCACGCCCACGATCCGGTCGCGGGCTCGCTCGAGCTTGGTGAGCGCGCCGAGAAGGGTCGACTTGCCCACGCCGGGGGCCCCCGTGAAACCGACCACGGCCGCGCGGCCGGTCTTGGGGTAGACCTCCTGTACGAGCTCGCGCCCGTCGGGATCGTCGTTCTCCACGAGCGTGATCCCGCGTGCGAGGGCGCGCTTGTCGCCACTCAGAAGGCGCTCGGCTAGGGACTGCTCGGGCGTCATGCGGCGGGGTACGCTAGCGCCGCTCATGGAGCCCGCGCTCGCCCCGCCCGAGATCGACGACGTACCCGCCGCGGTGCGCGCCGAGCCGCCGCCGCGTCACGGGAACCTGCTCACGCTGCTGCGGTTCATGCGCCGCCACCGCATGCTGAACCTCAAGTACGGGCGGCTGGCGCTGCGCTTCGCGTGGCTGAAGCTGCGCTGGCGAGACCGCCTCGTGACCGATGGCCTAGCGTTCGTCGGGCCAGGCGTCTCGATTGAGATCGATCGCGGTGCCCAGCTCGTGCTCGGGCGCTGGTCGTGGATCGGTCATGGCTGCAAGATCCGCGTGCACGAGGGCGAGGTGCGGATCGGCGCCAAGACCGTGCTCGGCCAGGAGTGCACGATCTCGGCCTTCCAGCACGTCGAGATTGGCCGCGAGTGCATCCTCGCCGACCGCGTGATGCTGATCGACTTCGACCACGGGGTGGTGGAAGTAGAGCGACCGGTGCGCCTTCAGGGGATCTACAAGCGCAACGTCGCCGTAGGGCACAACGTGTGGATCGGATACGGCGCGTGCGTGCTGCGGGGGGTCACCGTCGGCGACAACGCGATCCTCGGAACGAGCGCCGTCGTGACCCACGACGTGCCCGACAACGCCGTCGTCGCCGGCATCCCGGCGCGCGTCATCCGTATGCGCGAGACGCCAAAGGGCCTCCGGTGGCGGTGAGCGGGCCCGAGATCGAGGCCGAGATGCGCCGCCAGCTCGAAGCCCGCGGGCCCGAGAAGACGATCTGCCCCTCAGAGGTGGCCAGAGCCCTCGGCAAGACCGAAGAGGAGTGGCGCCCGCTCATGCAACCAGTCCGCGACGTCGCCACAAAGCTCGCCGACGCCAACCAGCTAGAGATCACCCAGAACGGGAAGCGAGTAGATCCGCACAACTACAGAGGAGCAGTCAGGCTGCGTTTGATCCGGCCCCACGAAGATCGGGCGGGTGGCCGGGGTTCTACTGCCGATTCTCGCGCCAGCGAGAACGGGTCAGGAACCGCCGACAGGACCCGCCCGCAGCCACGCCAAAGCCGAAGCGCAAGATCCTCAAACGGCAGTCTGGCGTGACAGCCCGCCATAAAGCTCGGCCGTCTGCCGAGCCACGTCAGCCCAGTCGAACCTCAGCACATGCTCGCTCGCCTCGGCCACCAACCGATCGCGCAGAGCCTCGTCCGTCAACACCCTCTCCACCATCGTGGCCAGCGAACCCGAGTCGCGCGAGGTGAACCGCAGGCCGACGTCATCGTTGGGCACGACCTCGCGCAGGCCACCGGTGTCGGCCACGATGCACGGGCAGCCCGAGGCCATCGCCTCCAGCGCGACGAGCCCGAATGGCTCGTAGATCGACGGGATAACGCACAGGTCGGCGATGCGGTAGAGCGAGTGCAGCACGTCGTCGCCGATCCAGCCCATGAACGTGCCGTGCTCCATCAGGCCGAGCTCCTCGGCCTGAGCTTTCAGCTGCTTCTCGTGCGTCCCGGAGCCGGCCACGAGGAAGCGCACGTTCCCGAGGCGCTCGATCAGGCCGGGCAGCGCCTCGAGTGCGAGCTGAAAGCCCTTCTCGTAGACCAAGCGGCCGACGAGCAGCACGAGCCGCTCGTGCGGCGCGGCGAAGCGGGCGCGCAGCGCGTCGAGATCATCGATGGGCTGAAGGTCGAGGGGGTCGATCCCGTTGGGGATCACCGACACCCGCTCCTCCTCGAGGCCGTAGATGTCAGCCACGTGCCCGCGCATGTAGTGCGAGCAGGTGATGACGCGCTCGGCACGGTTGGCCATCCAGCGCTCGACACCGTGGATGTAGGACTGCGGATGGTTCTCGACCCAGCCCTGATGGCGGCCGTATTCGGTCGCGTGAATCGTCACCACCAGCGGGCAGCGAAAGCGATTGGCCAGGTGGTCCCCGGCGACCGCGACGAGCCAGTCGTGGCCGTGGACGAGGTCGAAGTCGAACCGGTCCCCAAGCTCGACGCCCGCGGCCAGCATGTCGGCGTTCATGTGCTCGATCCAGGTCACGAACTCGCCCAGGTCACGCGGGCGGCCGGGCTCGCGGACGCGGTGCACCATCACGCCGTCCATGTCCTCCTCGGCGAGCATGCTCTCGTCGCCGCGCGTGAGCACGTGCACGTCAACGCCACGGGCCACGAGCTGCTCGGAGAGCTTGCGCACGTGGCGTGCGAGCCCACCTTCGATGAGCGGCGGGTACTCCCAGGAGAGGATGAGGATGCGCTGGCTCATCGGCGGGCGGGACTGTATCCCCCGTCGATTCGCGCGAGGCGGCTCAGGGCGTCGCGAGGAGCGAGGGCTCGGCGCGCGGGGCGAGTCCGCGCGGGCCGTCGGCGGAGGGGCTGCGCAGGGCGGCTTGCAGTGCCGCGGCGTGGCCGTCGGCCCGCTCGGCGGGATACGGGCCGGCGAGGCCGCGCGAGACCATGAACGCCCAGTCGCTCGATTGCAAGGCCAGCAGCTCCCGCACCGCCGTGCGCCCGGCCGCGCCGCCGGCGCTCGCCACGTTCAGCTCGGCGGCACGGGCTCGCCAGGCGTAGTCGGCCACTGACGGTCCGTCCCACGTCGAGAGATCGCGCGGGGAGCCCCAGGTGGAGACCCCAAGGTCTGGTGGAGCGGGCTGCGGATCGTGGCGCGTCAGAGCTTCGTCGAGCGCGACGAGCGTCAGGCCCTGCCGGTCGGCCTCGTCGATCACGCCCTCGAGCCACGCGAGGCCCTCGTACCACCAATGCCCGAGCAGCTCGGTGTCGAGCGCGCAGACGCTGAGCCCTCCTTCGCGCACGCGCACGCGCGCCCGCCGCACGAAGTCGGCCGCGTCGGACCGCGCGAGGGCGAGGGCGGCCTCGCGGTCGTAGTGGCCGCCGTCGTTGCCCCAGACCCGGTGATGATGGGTCGTGTGGTGGTGGTAGTCGCGGTAGGTGCCATTGGCGGGATAGCCGCCTGAGCTCCAGACGAGCTCGATCAGGGTCCAGTCGACCGGCACGAGCAGCGGGCCGGCCTCGGTTTGCCTCGGACGAAGATGCTCATCAGCGCCCAGGCCGAAGCGATCGGTGAGGTCGACACACGTAGCCTTAACCCCCGCCTCCTCGAGGCGCTCGTCGAGCCAGGGGGCGTAAGCGCACTCCGGCAGCCAGAAGCCTCCCTCCCACTCCCCGCGGCGGCGCCGGTGAGACTCGATGCCGGTCTGCACCTGCAGCCGGACGCCGGCGTCCGTGGCGAGAAGGGGCAGCACGGCGTGGGTCGCGGCGGATGTCCAGGCGACGTGCGGAAGCAGCGCGCCCAGCAGGTCGCCCCCGATCTGCTCGAACCGCGCAGCGGCGCGTTCGTAGTCAGCGAGTGAGCGTTCGAGCTCGGCCGCCATGCGGTCTTCGCCTCCCGCGAGGCAACCCCGGATGTCCTCCTCGTGGGTCTCTCGACGGGTACCGCGCATGAAGGCGAGGAAGCGCTCGGCGATCCCCGGCGCCTGGAGCTGGTCGGCCAGGACCGGAGTGAGCGACAGGGTGAGCGGTGCGCGCCCCAGCACGTCGAGCAGCGGCAGGTAACACGAGGCCATCGCCTCCCAGAGCCATTCCTCACCCGAGGGCCAGGTGCCGTACCCCTCGACGTAGGGCATGTGCGTGTGGAGGACGAGCGCGAGCTCGCCCGGGCCGCGGTCGGCCACGTCAGACGTGGCAGACGGCAATGAAGTCCAGCGCGCGCTCGAGGCCCTCGGGGCGCAGTGCGAAGTCGCGCGCGGAGATCGCCGGGGTGAAGCGTTCGTAGAACGGCTTGGTGATCCCCAGCCGGGTGTGCACGGCGTCCCATCCGCCCTTCAACGCGAGCTCGTGGGCCCGCAGCTTGCGCGCGTGGAAAAGGCCGAACATCTCGACACGGCCGAAGTGGCGCTTACACAGCTCGCGGAACTCGCTCGCCCGGTACTCCTTGACATGCCAGGGGTTGTCGGACTTCTCCGCGCCCGCGGGCGCGAGCGTCAGGAGGTTCGGCGTCGATACGTACGCGACGCCGCCCGAGCCGAGCATGTCCTTGAAGTGCTCGAGGATCGCGTCGGGATCCTGCACGTGCTCGATCGTCTGGAGGAAGACGACCGCGTCGCACGGATCGGAGAAGCTCTCCACGAGGTCCCGCTCGAAGCGCAGGTTCTGCCGCTGGTAGCGCAGCCGGGCGTGCTCCTGGGCCTCGGGGTTGGCGTCGACGCCCACCACCGAGCCGGCCGAGCGCGAGAGCACCTCCGAGCCGTAGCCCTCCCCGCACGCCATGTCGACCACCCGCCCGCCGATCGTGCGCGCGCCGACCCACTCGTAGACCGCGAGGTGGCGCCGGTACCAGTAGTTCTCCTCCGGCACGTCGGGCAGCGTGCGTTCCCCGGTGAGCCGCAGAGGCGGCACTCCGGCGGGCTGATCGCGCTGTTCGTAGACCTGAGTCATGCGGCGCAGAAGATAGTGTCGGCCAGATGAGCGCCGCCCGCACCTCGGAGGACATCCGCGACGTCAACACTCGCTACCACGACGCGGCGGCGGACGAGTACGACACGAAGTGGGGCATCAACTTCGGCCCCACGGGTCAGACGCAGGTGCTTGGGAAGCTGCGCAAGGCGCTCGGGCGTGAGGAGCTCGGGCCCTTCCCTCGCATCCTCGAGATCGGCGCGGGCACGGGCTACTTCTCGCTCAACATGCTGCAGGCCGGGGTGGCGCGTCAGGCCGTCTGCACGGACATCTCTCCCGGGATGCTCGCGACTCTCCGTGCCAACGTGCGAGAGCTCGACCTCGACGGTCGAGTCGAGACGGTGCGCACCGACGCCGAGGAGCTTCCCCTCACGTCCTCATCCTTCGATCTCGTGCTCGGGCACGCCGTGCTCCATCACATCCCCGACCTGGCGAAGGCCTTCACCGAGTTCTCGCGCGTGCTGCGGCCTGGCGGGCTGCTGGCATTCGCGGGCGAGCCCTCGAGCCTCGGCGACCGGATTGCCCGCGTGCCCAAGCGGGGAGCATTTAGAGCCGCCCCGCTCTGGCGTCGAGCGATTGGCGCGCAGGCCCGGGTCTATGAGACCAACGGTCACGCGGAGGGCCCCGGCGACCACGGGCTCGAGTTCGCGGTCGACGTGCACGCGTTTGCCCCACGTGACCTGCAGAGCGTCGCCGAGGCGGCGGGCTTCGAGAACGTGCGCGTCGGCGGGGAGGAGCTCCTGGCCAACTGGTTCGGCTGGACGAACCGCGTGCTCGAATCGACCGCAGAGCCCGCCGACGTGCCCTGGCTCTGGCGTCAGTACGCGCACAAGGGCTATCTCGCGCTTCAGGAGGTCGACCGGCGCCTGCTCGAGCGCCGCCTGCCACCGGCGATGTTCTACAACCTGCTGGTGTCGGCGCGGAAGCCGGACTGACCGCGCAAGCGGACCTCCTTCCGATCTAGGAAGGAGTGGGTCCGTTCCTCACTGGTCGACATTAAGCACGTCATAGGGGCACAACGTCGACCAGTCGGGCTAGCTAGACCCGCTCCCTTCCCAGATCTGAACTCTCTACAAGCGAGAGGCGCCCTACTCCCGCGCCGCCCCGTAGAGCTCGAGCGCCCGCTTGCGCTCGTCCGCGTGATCGACGATCGGCCCCGGATAGTCCCGGCCGATGACGCAGCCGTAGGCCTCCTGCTCAGCCTCGCTCATCGTCCAGGGCTCGCCGAGGCGCTCCAAGGGAACGCGAGCGAGCTCGGGAACCCAGCGGCGCACGTACTCACCCTCGTCGTCGAAGCGCTCCCATTGCCGCGTCGGGTTGAACATCCGCCGGAACACCGGAGCGGGATCGACTCCCACCGAGGCGACCCACTGCCAGTTGCCGTTGTTCTGCGCCTCGTCGCCGCACAGCAGGTGGCGCATGAAGTGCGCCTCGCCGTGACGCCAGTCGACGTGGAGATCCTTCACGAGGAACGATCCCGTGACGAGACGCGCGCGGTTGTGCATCCACCCTGTCGCGCGCAGCTGGCGCATGCCGGCGTCGACCAGCGGATAACCGGTGACGCCTTCCTTCCAGGCTCCGAGGTGCTCTTCTTTCCCCGGCGCCTCGAGCGAGGCGTAGCGCTCCTGAAAGGGCTCAAGAGCGTTGTCGGGGAAGTGCCACAGCACCGAGCCGTAGAAGTCGCGCCAGGCGAGCTGCCGACGGAAGGCGTCAGGCCCCTCGCCGTCGTGACGCAGCACCCGCTCCTCCATCTCCCGCACCGACACGTTGCCGAAATGGATGTGCGGCGAGAGGACCGACGTGCCGCCCGCCAGCCGGTTATGGCGTTCGGCGTAGAGATCGAGCGGACCGCCCAGAAAGGCGCTCAACCGATCGCGCGCCTCGGCCTCCCCCGCGGGGATGGGATCTACGAGCCGGGGATCCGGCTCGAGGCCGAAGTCGCGGAGCGCGGGCAGCGCACCGGTCGGAACTGCACTCGGCGGACCGGGTATCTCCGGCGGCGCGCGGTGCACGGTGCGCCGGGGAGCGACGTCCCATGAGCGATAGAACGGCGAGAACACCGTGTAAGGGCGCCCGCCTTTCGTCGCGAGCTTGCCGAAGTCGGCGCAGAAATTGCCCGGAGTGAACACTGCGCGGACACCAGCCTGCTCAAGCGCTGCTCGAGCCACCTGGTCGCGTGCCCGCGCGTAGGGCGAGACGTCGCTGGCGAAGTACACCGCGTCGGCTGCCACCTCTCCGGCGAGCTTTGCGATCTCCTCGTGCGGAAGACCCTCGCGAACGATCAGCTGGGCGCCGCGCTCCTCCAGCGCGGCCGAGAGCTCGCGCAGCGAGTCAAGCAGGAACTGCGTGCGACCGGGCGAGGGAAACCGGCCGCCGATCAGCCGGCGGTCGAACACGAACACGGGCACGACGTGATCGTGCTCGGCGAGCGCGCGCACCAGTGGCGGGTGATCGTGCAGGCGCAGGTCGCGCCGGAACCAGACAATGGCGGTCGAAGGCATCGACATCGATACGGACGGCGCGGGCGGCAGGCTCAGGGCGCGGCCTAGAATCGCCTGAATGCCCGACCGCCTCGTCCGCGACTTCCCGCTCTTCCCGCTCGGCCTCGTCGCGCTGCCCACCGAGACCGTGCCGCTCCACATCTTCGAAGAGCGCTACAAGACGATGATCGACGAGTGCCTCGAGCGCGACAGCGAGTTCGGCATCGTGTGGATGGCCGAGGACGGACTAAGACCCGTGGGCTGCGCGTGCGAGGTCGCCGAGGTGCTCGAGCGAATGGACGACGGGCGCGTGAACCTCGTCTCGCGCGGCACGCGCCCGTTCCGCATCGTCGAGCGCCAGGAGCACCTCCCCTATCCGGCCGCCGTGGTCGAGTTCCTCGAGGACCGCGAGGAAGAGCTCGACCCGGCGGCGCTCGACGAGGCCCAGCGGGTCTACGCGGCGCTGGTGGAGCAGGTGACCGACGAGGAGCCCGATCCGGCGCAGCTCGCCGCGATGGGCGCCTACGACATGGCGGCCACGGTCGAGTTCGGCCTCGACGCGAAGCAGGGGCTGCTCGACCTGCGCTCGGAGAACGCGCGGCTGCGCCTCGTCACGCGGCTGTTCCGCGCGGCCGTGAAGCGCCTGGACTTCGTCGACCGCGCTCAGGCGCGAGCGCGCTCCAACGGCAAGGTGCGCTTCGGCTAGCGAATGAGCCCGCAGACCTGCTGCGCGGCCTGGCGGGTGAAGAGGGCGAGGCGGGCCAGCCCCGGACGGCCCGCCGCTGCGGTGTCGGGGAACGACACGTGGCCGTCTTGGTCTCGAACCGAGTAGGTGAGGACCGCGTTGCCCGTGTGCGCGATCGTGAGCCCCCGCATCGCATCGGGCTTCAGCAGTCGCTCGACCTCTCGGGCGTCGAGCAGCAGCTGATTGGGCATCAGGCGCGGCGCGCGGCCGTTGCAGCGCACCGTCCCGTTGTCGCTCACGATCAGGTCGAGCCGCGCGCCGGGAATGCTGCCGTCGCGCGAAACCGCAAAGAGGTCAGGCGACTGCACGCCACCGCAGCCGCCGAGCGCCACGGCGGCAAACAGAGCGAGGGCGACCCCAACCACGCGCGGAGCCTTCACGCCAGCTCCACCGCTCCCCCACGGCGCGGATCGCCGCCGCCGGAGAACTCGCCGTCCCGGCCACGCTCGGCGGCTTGAGCACCACCAAAGAAGACGTTGGGCGCGCGGAAGCGCTGCACCGGGAAACCCGTCGCCGCGAGCTCGGAATCCGTCGGGCCGGGCTCGGCGTAGACCATGCCGGCCTCGAGGTGCACCCGCGGCGCCTGCACGGCCGGGCCTGCGCGCAGCCCGTGGTCGACCACGCCGACGATCGTCTGCAGGATGGCCGAGCGAATCCGGTTGGAGCCCGCGCTGCCGACGACCAGCTCGGGCCGCCCGTCGCGGAGCACCACGGTCGGGGCCATCATGCTCGGCATCCGGCGCCCCGGTGGATGGTGGTGGAAGCCGAGAGGGTTCAGGTCCTGCTCGCCCATCATGTTGTTGAGCGAGATGCCGGTGCCGGGCACGACGACCCCGGAGCAAGCGCCGTTGGAGCAGGTGGCGCTGCACGCCCAGCCGTCCTCGTCGAGCACGGCGATGTGCGTCGTCGAGCCCAGCCGGGAGGAGAGGAACTCCTCGCCAAAATCGGAGCGGCCGAGCCCCTCCAGGAACTCCGGCGTTCGCTCTTCCTGCGCTTCCGCCATCACGCGCACAACGCGCTCGAGGGCAGGGGGGCCCGGCTCGCGGTCGAGCAGCGCCAACGCGTAGGCGAGGAGGACGCCCCCGGCCGACGGGGGCGGGTTGGTCAGCACCTCGCGCCCGCGGTAGGTGGCGGAGACCGGCGCACGATCGATCACGTCGTAGGCGCTCAGATCCTCGGGCGTGAGCGAGCCGCCGCGCTCGCCGATCCACCCGGTCACTGCCGCCGCGATGTCGCCCGAGTAGAAGGGCGCAGAACCCTCGGCGGCCAGCCGCTCGAGGGCGTCGCCGAGCTCCGGTTGCCGGCAGCGCTCGCCGGCGCGCAGCGGACGGCCCTCGGGAGCAAACAGAGCCACGGACTCGGGCGTAGAAAGGACGATCGGCCCGATGATCTCGAAGATATAGGCCTGCTCGGGAGTGACCTCGATGCCCTCCCGCGCCGCGTGCGCGGCGGCCGCGACGAGGTCGGCGAGCGGCAGCGACCCAAAGCGTTCGGAGGCCGCACAGATCCCCAGCGGGACGCCGTATGTGCCGACCGACGCCGCACCGATGTTGAATACCTGCACCACGTCGCCGAAGTCGACCTCGACCGGTACGAGCGGCGCGTGCTCGGCCGTGCTCGCTCCACAACCCGGAGCCGCGACGAAGAAGTCGAGCAACACCCGTTCGCCGCTCGGCTTGACGACCAGCATGTAGCCGCCGGCACCCAGGCCCGTGAGGAGCGGCTCGGCCGCGAACGACATGAGCATCGCCCCGAGGGCAGCGTCGACGGCGTTGCCGCCGGCGCGGAGCGCCTCAGCGCCGGCACGGGCGCTCAGCGCATGCCCCGCGGCAACGACGCCGCGAGTCACTCGAAGCCTCTGTGAACTGGGCGGGCGCCTAGCGGGCGCGCGGAACGAATTCCGGGATCTCCAGCTCCGTGACCGCGATGCGGCTGCGGCTCGGGGCGCGGTCTGGCGGGCGGCGGCGCGTCACGCGCGGCTCGCCTTGCGGCTCGCGAAGCTCCTCACGACGCGGGCGCGGGGGGCGGGCGTCGCCGTATCCGGTGGCCACCACGGTGACCCACACGCTGTCTTCGAGCTTGTCATCGACCATTGCCCCGAAGATTATGTTGGCCTCGGGGTGGGCGGCCTCAGCGACGGCCTTCGCCGCTTCGTTGACCTCCCACAGCGAGAGGTCACGGCCGCCGGTGATGGAGAGCAGGATCGACTTGGCGCCCTCCATGCTCGTCTCGAGCAGCGGCGAGGCGACGGCCTGCTCGGCGGCGTCGATCGCGCGGCGTTCGCCATGGCCCATGCCGATGCCGAGCAGCGCGTTACCCGCCTCGGACATGATCGTCCGCACGTCGGCGAAGTCGAGGTTGATGAGGCCCGGCAGAGTGACCAGGTCGGAGATGCCCTGCACGCCTTGGCGTAGCACGTCGTCGGCCACGCGGAAGGCCTCGACCATCGAGGTGCCGCGGTCGAGCACCGACAGCAGCCGGTTGTTCGGTACGACGATCAGCGTGTCGACCTCAGCGGCCAGCGCCTCGACGCCGGCATCGGCCTGCTCGCGGCGGCGTGAGCCCTCGAAGCCGAACGGCTTCGTGACGATGCCGACGGTGAGCGCACCTACTTCGCGGGCGATGCGCGCGACAACGGGCGCCGCCCCCGTGCCGGTGCCGCCTCCGGCGCCGGCGGTGATGAAGGTCATGTCCGAGCCCTTGAGGAGCGCCTTGATGCGGTCGTGCTCCTCCATGGCCGCGGCACGGCCCAGGTCGGGGTTCGATCCCGAGCCCAATCCGCGCGTGACGTTCTCGCCGATGTGCAGCGTGGTGTGCGCGGCCGACTGCTGGAGCGACTGCAGGTCGGTGTTGATGGCGAGGAACTCGACGCCCTCGACCTCTGCCTCGACCATGCGGTTGACCGCGTTGACGCCCGCGCCACCGACGCCGATGACGCGCAGGACGGGCGAGCCGGACGGAGCGCGGCCGGCGGCGGCCGGCTCGGGCTGCGCGTAGGGGTCGGCCACGGGTGCGGCCTCGGCGGCCCGTCGCTCCATCACGTTCTCCGGGATGTCGGCGGAGAACGCGTTGCGCAGACGGGCCTGCGGAGAGGGAACGGTCCTGTCTTCGGGCTCGAGCGGGGGCGCCACGGCGTCGCTCTTTAGTGACGGATGGGGTGCTGCGGCCTCGGAGGGCGCCTCGGCGCCGGCGGCGTCGAGCTCGGGCGTCTCGCCCTCGGCCGGGTTGCCCTCGTCCTCGCCCGTCTTGCGAAAGAGGGCGGCGAGTGGGCCTTCCCGCATGCTTGCGCGCTTACCGCTTGCCATTTTCAAGGACCTCCCGGGCGAGCTGCCGATAGCTGTGCGCGGCCATACCGTCGGGCTCGTACTTCAGAACGCTCATGCCCTTCACCGGCGCCTCCGCGAAACGAATGGTCTTCTTGATGCGCGAGGCGAAGACCCGCTCGCCGAAGTTCTCCTCGAGTAGTTCCAGCGCCTCTTTGGCGTGGAGCGTCCGGCCGTCGACGAGCGTGGGAAGGATCCCCTCGATGTCGACTCCCGGATTTAGGTTCTCGCGGATCATCCCGAGCGTGTTCTGGAGCTGGATCAGCCCCCGCATCGACAGATACTCGCACTGCACGGGGACGATAACTTTGTCGGCCGCCGTCAGAGCGTTGATCGTGAGCAGTCCGAGGCTCGGTGGAGTGTCGATGAAGATGAAGTCGTAGTCGTCGTCGATCTCGCGGAACGCCTTCTCCAGCGAGCGTTCGCGGCCGATCTGCGTGGACATGGCGATCTCCGCGCCAGCCAGGTCGATCGAGGAGCACGCGACGTCGATCTCACGCTTGCGGATCACCTCGCGAATGGAGATGTGGTGCACGAGCACGTCGTACATCGACTTCTCGAGCGTGTCGGGGTCGATGCCCTGCGACATCGTCAGGTTGCCCTGCGGATCCATGTCGCAGCACAGCACGCGATGACCTTCTTCGGCAAAGGCCACGGCGAGGTTCAGCGTGGTGGTGGTCTTGGCGACGCCACCCTTCTGGTTGGCGAACGCGATCACCTTGGCCTTCTTCTTGGCGCTCACGGTTTGCTCCATGCGTCGGGGTGTCCCATACGCGCCTCCTATTCGCAGGCGGCGCCCCTAATCCTCCACGTCGCTCGTCCTGGGAAAGCCGGCCTGCCAGCAGACGAACTCCGCGTCGAGGGTCGACCCGATCGCCTCGATGAGCACTTCGGTGTCGAAGCCGGGCAGCTCCTGCAACCGGTCGATGAAGTCTTGGGTCGCCTCGGGTCGCGGGATCGAGAGCGTCGCCGTCGCGTCGCGCAGCTCGAAGCGCACGCCTTCAGACAGCGTCGGCGCCGGCCGGGTAACGATGCGCACCTCCTGCAGCCCGGCCCACGCGAGCGACGTCATTGCGCCGTCGGAGTCGACACGCCTTACGCTCCTCTCGTCGAGCAGAAGCCGCCCGCCCGGAGGGCCTGCGCCGCGGCGACGAAGCCCGCGCGTGAACCTGGCGCTCATGCCCGCAGAATCGCAGCTTCGCCGGGAGTGGCCCCGGGTAGCCTCAATCGCGATGCCCGGCCTGCTCGAGAGACGCCTCATCGTCGTCACCGGCAAGGGTGGGACAGGCAAGTCGACGGTCGCCATCGCTCTCGGCCTGCTGGCCGCGCGTCGAGGCCTGCGAAGCATCGTGGCCGAGGTCTCCGATCAGGACCGCACAGCGCGCGTCTTCGGGCAGCGCAGCGATCCCTACTCCGAGGAGGAGGTCTCCCCCGGCCTGTGGGCGATCTCGATCGGCCCCGACGAGGCGTTGAAGGAGTACCTGCACGACAAGGCCGGGCGCCTCGCCGACGTGCTGACCGCGAGCAAGACGTTCTCCCACTTCGCCTCCGCGACGCCGGGGATGCGCGAGTTCGTGAGCATCGGCAAGGTCTGGGAGCTCGCGCAGCTCGAACGCAAGCGCAAGAACACCGACCGCTACGACCTGGTGATCCTCGACGCGCCCGCGACCGGGCACGGGATGGGCTTGCTGCGCACGCCGCAGACCTTTGCCGACATCGCCCGGATCGGACCCATCGCCGGCCAAGCGCGCAACATCCAGGCCAACCTGACCGACCCCGCTTTCACCGCCGTGATCGCCGTCGCGCGACCGGAGGAGATGCCGGTGGTGGAGACGCTTGAGCTGAAGGACACGCTGCGGGACGAGCTCGGCATCGGGCTCGAGCGCATCGTGATCAACGGCGTGCACGCCGACCGGTTCTCCGGGCGCGACCGCACCGCTCTGGGGCGCGCGGGCGACAACGGCGACGACCCCTCTCCTCTCGCGCGCGCGGCGATCGCTTCGGCGCTCGCCGACGGCGAGCGCGTGCGCCACGAGAGCGCGCTCATGCGCCGCCTGGCCGACGCCGCCAAACAGCCTCCGGTCACCCTTCCGTTTCTCGCCGCCGAGGCCCTCGGGCCGGACGAGATCGGTGAGCTTGCCGACGCGCTCGAGGGTCAGCTGTGAGCGTCGCCGAGCTGCTCGAAGGGCGGCGGGTGTGCATCTGCGCGGGCCCCGGCGGAGTCGGCAAGACGACCACTTCGGCGGCGATCGCTGTCGGCATGGCGGCCTCCGGCCTGCGCGTGGCCCTCGTCACGATCGACCCGGCGCGGCGGCTGGCTACGGCGCTCGGTCTCGAGAGCTTGAGCAACCAGCCACGGTTGGTCCCCGCCGACCGCTTCGCCGAACACGGCGTGGAGATGAAGGGCGAGCTGTGGGCGATGATGCTCGACGCCAAGCGCACCTTCGACGAGCTGATCGAGCGCCTCGCCCCTGACGCAGAGACGACTAAAGGCATCTTCGAGAACCGCATCTACCAGGAGCTCTCGAGCGCGGTCGCGGGCTCGCAGGAGTTCACGGCGATCGCGAAGCTCCACGAGATCGCCTCGGAGGAGCGCTTCGACCTGATCGTCCTCGACACGCCTCCCTCGCGCAACGCACTCGACTTCCTCGACGCGCCCGATCGCCTCACCAACTTCTTCGAGGGTCGCGCGCTCAAGGTGTTCCTGCGCCCGACCGGTATCGGGGCGAAGGTGATCGGCCGTGGCACCGGCCTCGTCTTCAGCGTGCTGCGGAGGGTCACGGGCGTCGACCTGCTCGAAGATCTCTCCACGTTCTTCCAGGCGCTCGGAGGCTTGATCGACGGCTTCCGCGAGCGAGCGGCGCAGGTCAAAACGGTGCTGCGCGACCCGGGAACGACGTTCCTGCTCGTGTCGGCGCCCGAGCGCGAGCCCGCACGCGAGACCGCCTTCTTCGCTGAGCAGCTGGCCGCCGCGGGGATGCCGCTGGGCGGGCTCGTGGTCAACCGTGTGCGCCCCGGCCGTGCCGAGAAGGTCGACGTGGACGCGCTCACCGAAGAGCTCACCGAACCGCTGGGGGCTCGTCTCGCGGAGAAGGTGGCGGAGAGCTATCGCGAGGACCGCACGCGCGCCGCCCACCAGCGCGAGACGATCGCGGAGCTGCAGAAGACGCTGGGGAAGAAAACACCGGCGCTGCTCGTGCCCGAGCTCGAAGGCGACGTGCACGACATCGAGAGCCTGGCGCGCATCCAGCGCCACCTCTTCACGACCGAGGGTCAGCGCAAGCGCCTGCTGAGCGCTCGGGGCTAGACGGGAGCGGAGATCTCGGCGAGCATCTCGTCGGCCAGACCGCAGAGGTCGGGCTCGAGGTGGCCGCAGATCACGTCGCGCAGCAGCGCGCGGGCGTAGCCGGCGATCTCGTGGACAAGGGCCTCGGGACCCGGCCCGGGTTGGGCGAGCCCTGAGGTCGCCGAGCGTTCGAGGGCCACGGCTTCGGCCACGCGAAGCGCGAGATCTCCCTGCTCCTCTGGCGCCGCGCACAGCACAGCCAGCCGCTGGCAGAGCTTGCCGCTCGCTGGGCCTTCGGGTTCGAGAAGTGCACGTAGCGCCAGAAGGTGATCGGTCAGCGCGTCGAGCGCAGGCGTCCGCTCGAGCCCCATCTCGAAGCGGGCGAGTGCCCAGGCGAGCTCGCCGCCGTGTGGTGTCCGCCGAGCCACGAGCTCGACGAACGCTCGGAGCTCGCGTTCTCGCGGGGCGGTTAGCTGCCACTGGCGATCAGGCCGGCCCATTGCGTTCATGGGGACGAGTCGCCAGGGCCCGTCGCCGCTGCGCGCCCAGGCGACCGGCGCCAGCGCGGTCGAGCCGGCCTCGAAGAGCCGCAGCGCGCTGAGGAGGCGCCGCAGGCGATTGCGCGCGCTCACGACCGGCGAGCCGGCGGCGCGCTCTCCGTCGTAGGAGTAGACCGCGAAGGTGGCTGCCCCGGCCTCTCCGCTGTCCGCACTGCCGAAGGCCTCCGGAGGCGCACGGTGGAAGGAGTCGGCACGGTTGAGCATCAGTCCGTCGCCGAGGTCGAGCTCGTCGGATTCCAGCGCTATTCCGAGCAGCGGGGCGAGCACCGTCATGTGCATCCGTCCGGCGTAGACGTGGGTCTCGAGCTCTGCGTAGGCCCGCTCGAAGCGCTCTTCAGCAACGACGAAAGACGTGGTCTCGCCGAACACCGCGGCGAGAAAGGCGACCATGGCGTCTTCAGCGCGCGGTCTCCCCTCCATCGCGGACGGAGGGCGCCCGCGTGTCTCGAGGTAGGTGTCGAGTCCGTCGAGGCCCTCGAGTGCGCGCACCGCAGGCGCGTAGCCAGCTGAGGCGGTGAGCGTGGCGCGGCTCTCGGCGATGAACGCGCCGGTGAGGGGCCGGTAGCAGTAGAGAGGCTTGCGGCCCGAACTCAAGCCCCACAGGCCAGCGTCACCCTGCTCGGAGACCTCGAACGGCACCTCGACACCGGCGGCGGTCTGCTCGCCGAGACAGCCGGCCGCCTCGTCGGCGAAGGCGCGCAGGAGCGTGCGAAGGGTGGGATTACGCATGCCCGAACCTCATTCGCTGGTGCAGGCGGGCTCCCTTCCTGCGCAATGACGGGACCGGATCCAGGAAAGCGAGCCAGGACCCGAG